>CAIRXZ010000271.1 GCA_903882645.1 uncultured Acidobacteriia bacterium
CGTTCGAGACGTGCGACAGCACGCTGCGTCTGGCCGAAGACGTAGGAATCGGCACGCGGGATTTGAAACGGATCGAAGTCGCCGGCGCCCAGATCAAGGACGTGATGTTCGATTTCGCGGCGCTCAGGACAGAGCGGCGCGCGCGGACGCAGCCGGGAAGACGCGGGTAGTTTTGTGGGGCAGCTTGGTAAGCTGCGCGGCGGTTGGTAACCGCCGCGCAGGCCGATTGACAATCGGTCCGCAGGTTTCCAACCTGCCCCACACCCGCAGGAAGAGTTAGGCCGTCAAAAGGAGGCATGGACATGCCGCAGTCGGGTTTTTCTCCGGACCGGAGGGAGTTTGGCAAGTTGGCGCTGAGCGGCGTGGCCGGCGCCGCGGCATTACTGGGGCCGGCGGGCGATAGCGCCGCGGATGCGCCCAAGTTCGCGCCGGGCGTCAAGCTGTGCGTCTCGGCGTCCGCAAATCCGTCGGACAACGATCTGCTCTTCCTCAAGCAGCTCGGCATCGGCTGCGTGAGCGTCGGCGCTCCAGCCAGCCTGCGCACGGCGGAAGGTTTTCTGCAGATCAAGAAGCGCTACGCGGACGGCGGCATCACCGTCTGGAACATCGGCAACACCAGCGTTCACAACATGCCGGAAGTTACGCTCAACCTGCCGGGGCGCGATCAAAAGATCGAGGACTACAAGAACTACCTGCGCAACCTGGGGAAGGCGGGCATACACTACACCACCTACGCGCACATGGGCAACGGCATATGGAGCAGCGGCCGCGCGGAAATCCGCGGCGCTTCGGGCAGGGAATACGACCGGGCCAGCCCGAACAAACGCGGCGTGTGGGACAACATGACATGGGCCGAGCCGCTCTCCCACGGCCGGGTCTTCACCAAAGAGGAGATCTGGGAGAACTTCACGCACTTCATCAAGCAGGTCGCCCCGGTGGCCGAGGAGCAGGGCGTGAAGATCGGCATCCATCCGGACGATCCGCCCGAGCCCGCGCTGGCCGGGGTTCCGCGTTGCATCTTCGGCAATTTCGAGGGCTACAAGCGGGCGCTCGAGATCGCCAACAGTCCCAACGTGGGCATGTGCCTGTGCTGCGGTTGCTGGCTGGAAGGCGGACGGGCGCTGATGGGTAAGGACCCGGTGGAAACTATCCATTACTTCGGACGCCTGAAGAAGGTCTGGAAGATCCACTTCCGCAACGTAAGCGCGCCGCTGCCGCACTTTGTCGAGACGTTCATGGACAACGGCTACTACGATATGTACAAGATCATGAAGGCGCTGGTCGAGGTGAAGTTCGACGGCATCGTGATCCTGGACCACAGCCCCGGGTTGGTGGGCGGCGGAAATGCCCAAACGGCCTACGGCGTTTCCCAGATGCAGGGCCTGTTGAAGCGGGCGATGGCCGAGGTAAAGAGTTGAGCGGATTACGTGGAGTGGGCCTCCGGCCTGCCATGCCCGCTTTCTTGCGGGCATCTGCCTGCCATGGACAGGATGCCGCCAGGAATAGCGGCATGGCAAGCCAGAGGCTCGCTCCACAAACGGCCGGCCATTTGATACTTAGGAGGTTGTCATGAAAGTTGGCGCACTAGCTGTTTTCTCGTTCGCGTTGGCGGGCGCATTTCTGGCGGCGCAAGCTCCGCTCACCCAGCCGGGCGCGGTCCCGGCCAGCAGCGGGACCCAGATCGCCGAAGTCCCGCGCGACTTCCCGCAGGCGTTGATTTCCAACGGGGTCATCAAGGCCACGCTCTATCTCCCCGATACCGAGAAGGGCTATTACCGCGCCACGCGCTTCGATTGGTCGGGCGTCATCGCGAGCCTGGAGTACAAGGGCCACAGCTACTTCGGCCAGTGGTTCGACCGTTACGACCCGAAGATCAACGACTCCATCATGGGACCGGTGGAGGAATTCACAGATGCCTTGGGTTTCAACGATGCGGCGGCCGGAGGCGCGTTCGTCAAGATTGGGGTCGGCGCGTTGAAGAAGCCCGACAACGGGCGTCCGTACAATCACTTCACGACCTACGATATCGCCGATTCCGGCAAGTGGACGGTCCGCAAAGGCCCGGACTTCGTGGAGTTCACCCAGGAACTGACGGACGCCGCCGGCTACGGCTACGTCTATCGCAAGACGGTCCGGATGGCCCAGAACAAACCCGTGCTGAGCTTGGAACACAGCATCAGAAACACCGGCAAGAAGACCATTGAGACCAGCGTCTACGACCATGATTTCTACATGCTGGACGCGAAGCCCACCGGTCCCGATTTCGTCGTGAAATTCCCGTTCACGGTTTACGCTACCGGTTCCCTGGCCCCGCGGGCGGAGATCAGCGGCAAGGAGCTGCATTATGTCCAGGAGATGCAGGCCGGTCAGACGGCGCAAAGCATCCTCACGGGTTACGGCAGCGGGGCCGAAGACTACGACATGCGGGTGGAGAACCGCAAGACGGGGGCCGGGGTGCGGCAGACTTCGGACCGTCCCATCGCGCGCATCAATTTCTGGTCGATCCGCAACACGCTCTGCCCGGAAGCCTATATCGCCGTGAAGGTCGAACCCGGTCAGGAATTCACGTGGCGGATCAATTACGAGTTCTATACGATTCCGCCGGCGAATTGAGGCCGGCCCCACTATCTATATGATTAAGACCCGAGCAATTCAGGCTTTTGCGGCCGCGCTGGCCGTATTGGGCGTTGCCAATCCGCCCGCGAAAGGGCAGTACATCGCCTACGTGGGCACGTACACGAACCAGCGCCCGACTCCCAAGAGCAAAGGCATCTACGCGTACAGGTTCGATGCGAAGACGGGCAAGTTCACTTCCATCGGATTGGCGGCCGAGACGTCGAGTCCGTCCTTCCTGGCCGTCCACCCCAATCGCAAGTTCCTGTACGCGGCGAATGAGAACAACCAGGGGACCGTAAGCGCGTTCGCCATCGACGCCGCCACGGGCATGCTCAAGCCTCTCAATTCGGTGTCCTCGAAGGGGAGCGGCCCGTGCCATCTGTCGCTGGATCAGACCGGCAAGTGGCTGTTCGCGGCCAACTACAACAACGGCAGCGTGGCTTCCTTTCCCGTAAACGCCGATGGCTCGCTGGGCGAAGCCATCTCGGCCATCCAGCACCAGGGTTCGAGCGTCAACCGCTCGCGCCAAGCGGGGCCGCACGCCCATGAGGCCGTCGTCTCGCCCGATAACAAGCTGCTGTTCGCGCCGGACCTCGGCATGGACAAGGTGATGATCTACCAGATCGGCGCCAACGGCGCTCTGACGCCCAACGCGCCGCCTTCCATCGGCGTAGCCCCCGGCTCCGGCCCGCGGCACATGGCCTTCGGCCCCAAGGGCAAGTTCATCTACGTCATGACCGAGATGACGGATTCGGTGGTGGCCTTCAGCTACGACGGCAAGGGCGGCGCCAAGGAGATCCAGACGATCTCGGCGGTCCCGGCCGATTTCACGGGACAGAAAAGCGGGGCGGAGATCGCGGTACACCCCAACGGTAAGTTCCTGTACGCTTCAAACCGTAACCACAACAGCGTCACGGCGTTCACCATCGGCGCCAAAGGCGCGCTTGCCGTGGCCGGCAATGTCCTCGTGCCTGGGAAGACCCCGCGCCACTTCGCCATCGATCCGACCGGCGCGTACCTGATCGTGTCCAACCAGGATTCGGACAATATCGTCGTGTTCAGGATCGATCCGAAGACCGGAGGGTTGACGCCCACTGGGGACGCGCTGGAGATCGCGTCGCCAGTTTGCGTCGTCTTCGTACCGGCGTCATGACCTATCCTCGCGGGATTCGTGTCGTTTTGGCAAGAATGCCCCGGCCGCATACTGCTGGCGCGACGGAGTTGGCGCGTTCCTCTGCTCTCTCCGCGCGCGAACCCCGGGAAGACCGGCGTCCCGATGAACGGACTGAAGTCTTTCTTGGGGTTTTCTCTGCGTCTCTGCGTCTCGGCGGTGAATTCTTAATTCCCTCCGCGTCTCCGCGTCTCCGCGTCAAAGAGGACGTCCACATCTCATGAACCAAATCTGGCAGCAGAACTTCAATCCTCTAAACAGCACGGTCCTTTCCACGATCGCCGCCGCGATTCCCGTCACGACGTTGTTCTTCTTCCTGGCGGTGCGGCGCTCGCCGGCGTGGCGCGCCGCGCTGTACGCATTCGCGGCGGCGCTGGCCGTGGCGTTGGCGATCTTCCGCATGCCCCCCATCATGGCCGCTGGCGCGGTCGCCGACGGCCTGGTATTCGGATGGTTCCGCATCGCCTGGATCATGTTCGCCTCCGTGTTCGTCTACGACATCTCGGTGGAATCCGGGCAGTTCGAGATCATCAAGAAATCCATCAGCGGCATCTCCTGGGACCGGCGGTTGCAAGTGCTCCTGATCGCGTTCGCCTTCGGTTCGCTGCTCGAAGGCGCCGGCGGCGGAGGCGCGCCGGTGGCCGTGTGCGCGGCGATGATGATCGGGCTGGGATTCCCCCCCATGCAGACAGCTCTCATCTGCCTGATTGGGAACTCGGCGCCGGTGGCCTACGGCGGGCTGGGCAATCCCGTGCGCACGCTGGTGGCGGTGACCGGCCTGCCGGAGGCGGATTTCAGCGCCATGCTGGGGCGCATCCTGCCGCTGGCGGTGCTGGTGATCCCGTTCTGGCTCGTGCGCGTTCTCTCGAAGACCCGCGACACCCTCGCCGTCTGGCCGGCTCTGGTGGCGTGCGGCCTCAGTTTCGCCAGCCTCCAGTTCTTCTGGGCGAACTACATGGGACCCACTCTGGCCAGCGTCGTCGCGGGCATCGGGACCTTGCTGGTGATGGCGGTATTCCTGAAGATGTGGCGGCCGGGCGAGGTTTGGCGCTATCCCGATGAGCCGCCCGTAAAGGAGTCCGCCGAGCCGCTCGGCGCGGGACGGATTCTGCGGGCGTGGTCGCCGTTCATCCTCCTCACGGCATCCGTGGTGCTGTGGGGGCTGAAGCCGGTGACAGCCGCGCTGGACACGGTCTCCTGGAAGCATCCCGTTCCCGGTTTGCACCGGCTGGTATATCGCATGCCCCCGGTAACCACCGCGCCGAAGGCCGAGGACGCGTTCTTCGACGTCTCCTGGCTCTCGACGCCCGGGACCGGCGTCGTCATCGCCGGGTTCGTGGTGGCTCCCTTCGTCGGCCTGTCGATGCGGAAGGCGTGGCGGGTTTTCTGCCAGTGCTTGTGGAGGCTGCGGCTCAGCATGGTAGCCATCATGGCCATGCTCGGCGTGGGGTACCTGACGCGCTACTGCGGCATGGACGCGACCATGGGCATGGCCATGTCGCACACCGGGAAGCTGTTCCCGTTTTTCGGCACGATGATCGGCTGGCTGGGCGTGGCGCTTAGCGGGACCGATGCGGGATCGAACGCGCTGTTCGGCAGCTTCCAGGTAGTCACCGCCAACCGGCTGGGGCTTAGCCCGATCCTGATGGGCGCGGCCAACAGCGCGGGCGGCGTCATGGGAAAGATGATCGCGGCGCAATCGCTGGTCATCGCCTGCGCGGTGACCGGGCAGGAAGGCAAGGAGGGCCTGCTGTTCCGGAAGGTCCTGATACACAGCCTCCTGTTGGCGATCCTGGTGGGACTGCTGGTGTGCATGTTCGCGTATGTTTTCCCCGGCGCGATTCCCAGCGGCCATCGTTATTGGTAAGAGAGTACGTTAAGCGGAGCCGCGAACGTAAGAGAGCGGTTTTTGAAAGGCGAAGACAAATGAACAAATTGCTTTGCATTGCCTCGGTGTTGCTGACGATCCTGCCCGCGGCGGCGCAGCCCGGGAATGGACGTGGTTTTCTAGAGAAGAAGAATGAAATCATGATCTGGAAATCAGCCGACTTGAAAGCCTACGCCGGCACACTGCCGCCCAAGATGAATGCTCAGAAGGTCGCCAGCCAGGCGCTGGCCAACTTCGGCGACTACAATGCGCTGATCGCCCACCGCGAAGGTTCGGGCGAAGCCGAGTGGCACGATAACGCGGCGGATTTCATGGTGATTCAGTCCGGCGCGTGTACGCTGATCCTGGGCGGGACCATCAAGGACAGCCACACGACGGGGGCCGGCGAAATTCGCGGCACGTCGATCGAGGGCGGCCAATCCTATGAGGTCGCGCCAGGCGACATTGTCAACGTTCCGGCCAAGACGCCGCATCAGATGATCGTGCCCGCGGGCGGACAGATCACTTATCTCGTGGTGAAGCTGCCCACCGTGGGACCGATGCGAATTGTGCCTGTTGCACGCTAACAAGGAGCAATCGTATATGGCGCGATTTCCCAGATTGAAAGTCTTGAACACAATGCTGGAGACGGGCATGGTTCCCGTCTTCTATCACCCGAAAGTGGAGGTGGCGCGCGACGTCGCGGCGGCCTGCATCGCCGGCGGATGCCCGCTGCTGGAATTCACCAACCGCGGCGACCATGCCTGGGAGGTGTTCACGGAACTGGAGCGCTACTGCGCTCGCGAGCTTCCCCAACTGATCCTTGGGGTTGGCTCCATCGTGGACCCCGGAACGGCCTCGCTGTACATCAATTGCGGCGCCAGCTTTGTGGTGGGGCCTGCATTGAACCCGGAGGTTGCGCGAGTCTGCAACCGCCGCAAGATTCCCTACTCTCCGGGCTGCGGGACGCTCTCCGAAATCTCGCAGGCGGAAGAACTCGGCTGCGAAATCGTCAAGATATTCCCCGGCAAGGAAGTCGGCGGTCCCGGCTTCGTGAAGTCGGTCAAGGGGCCGTGCCCGTGGGTTTCGATCATGCCGACGGGAGGCGTGGAGGCCACCGAAGCTTCGCTCAAGGGGTGGTTCGACGCCGGCGTGGCTTGCGTCGGGATGGGATCGAACCTCATCACCAAGGAACTGCTCCAGGCTGGCGACTACCAGGGCATCGCCGCCAACATCCGGAACACGCTGGAGCTGATCCGCAAGATTCGCGGGAAGTGAGGAACACGAAGTCGTGCCGCTGAGAACTGGCTACCGATTCACTGAGGGCACAGCGAGACCTACCGTTTTCTCGGCAAAGGGACCCAACTGCCACGACGTGAGAGACACGCTTCCGCCGTTCTCGCTGAAATGCAGATCCCGGAACGTGACGAAAGAATCTGCAAGGTCGATTGGGAGGGCGTTCCCGGGGTTAGGCTGGAGGAACGCTTCGCGATCAATGGGGACCAGCATGGCGGAAGCGTGCCTCAAACCCTTTGACACGTCCACGATCACGAGGCGGGCCTCCTCGCCCTCGTGTTCCACTACGGCCAGCCGCTTCGAGTCCGGACTCCAGGCGATTGGCGATACAAAGCTTCGCCTCGGCGCCCCGCCCGTCATCGTGCCACCCTGCTCGACCAGGATCCAGTACCGTTCCCGCACCCGATTCTCTTCCGGGTACACGGGGATTCCGCGTTCCGACGGGTCTTCATTCCTGGCGCTCCGTGCTCTGTTTGGTTCGGCGGGCGCGGTCAGGTCGTACGCCACCAGTGCGGTAAGCAGCACCGTCCTCCCCATCGAATCTGGGGACCGAAATTGATAGCCCGCAGTTCTCCCGTCCGGCGACACAACCAGGTCCCGCGCCCAGACTGTATCGCTAATCATGTTCCACCTTGTGGAGATGACCGTCAGCACGTCGTCACGGCTCCCATTTCTGAGCTTTCCCCGCACGACGAATTGGTCTGGTGCGGTGAATAGGATGTCGCTGACGGACTCCGTATGGTTATTGAGATCGACGGTCGCCGTTTGCCCGCTGCCCGCCCGCTCGAAGAGGACGCGCGGCTTGCCGGCACCGCCATCCGCCTCGGCGACAGTCACCACAAGGTCGCCTGACTGTTTTCTGATCTCCGCCGCGCTCAAAGACCGAACCGCAATCGCCAGAACGGCCGCCGAAAACAATGTCCGTATCATTCCTATACCTCCAAAAGCGCGTGTTTCAAAACAACCGGATCACTTTTCGGACGCCGATGGTGCCGGCGCCCCTGCTGCAGCCCCCATAGCCGGCATAGTGATCTAACTGGTTCGATGCCAGTCCGCCGCCGGAGTCCGCAACCGTGACGGTTCCCACTTGGTTTACGTACAGGGTGGCACCGCAGGGTAGATCGGAGTTGTTCGCGTTCCGCGCAACGGACGACCCCGGAGAGAGCGTAGCGTTCGCACAACTCGGGCAGGGCGCTCCTACCCGGCGGACTGGGTTCGACGGTCCCGAACAATACCATTCCCTGGACACGACGCCGATGCCTGACGTCTGCGACAGGCCGCTACCGTTCTCCATAACCTGACCCGACCAGTCCGATTTGCCCTGAAAGGCGGTGAAGTTGCAGTTCTGAACCACAGAACAGTTTCCAGTTACATACGACATGTCCACTCCGGCTCCGGAACAGTAGGATTCGGTGGGAGTGTTATACATGGTGTTGTTATAGTTCCCTAATACCTTGATGTGATAGTTGTAGCTCGCAGATGGCGTCTGACCTGCGGCCGCCCACGTAGCTACGATTTGCGTAAACTCCTGCCCGTCAGGCAGATTCGGAATTCCAAAGCTGAAGTTGTGCGTTCCTCCGCTTTGTGTGCCCTGAAAGACGGTGTAGGACCCGCCGCCGGTCAACTGGACCGTCAACGTGCCAGATGTGCCTGCTGGTTGGAGGACAACCGTTATGTTGTCATTTGGAATACTAGCGGACGTGACGCTAACGGTCGGTGGCGGCGGGATCAGGAGGACTTGGGCGGCACACGCCAGCAGCGATATCCCGAGCGTACACGACTGCGAGAGGTTTGGCAAGACGCTGACGTACTCGGTGATATTCGAGTAGCCTGACGACCAGCTAGCAACGGAAACATCGCCCGGGCAGCCCGAAAACGTTGCATCCCATCCCCCTAGGTACGTGCCCGAAACGCTGATGAGGTTGGTGCTGCCGGCGTACCAGGGTCCGGCGGCAATGTTGCAGGCCGTCACGGTCGGTGGATCCTTGTAGAGGTTCGTCGCGGTCTCCCCAAGATAGTACTCGCAGCATCCCCAATCCGCGCCTACGCCCCAGTGTTCGCCGTAACTCCAGTAATTCCCCGGAGGCCCCCCGCTGTACACGTCGGCTTCCGCGTACTCGTACTCCCCCATATCCTCACTATAGTACTCGGCATTGTTGGCGTCGTAGAAGTATGCCTGTACGCCAACCCGGTAGCCTTCGTTCTCGTAGTCGAAGGTGCGAGAGTATCCGCTGATCATCGAATAGGTGGGGTCGTACACCAAGTACGACTCGCAGTAGAAGGGGGCATACCAAAAATAGTTCGACGACCACCCTGACTGGGCACGCGCGGCGCCGGCCCACGCCAGCGCGCCCAGAATCGCCAGCGAGGGCGCCAAGCGTTTCGGTTTCATATCAGTCCCTTACCTCCTTACGCATGAATCATTTGGCCGGGGGCCTGCGAGCTTGCACGTTAGCCGTGCTGGTAGCGTAGCCGTCCAGGACCGCGAACCGGGCCGGCCCGAAAGCCGCCTGGATCTGGTTGATGTGATCGGCGATCATCTGCTTGCGCTGCTGGGCCAGATTCCGCAGCGGCCCGGACGTGGGGCCCCGCGCGCCAGCCGCAATCAGCGACTTCGAGGCGGTTTCGATCGCGGACTCCTTGGTCTGCCAGTCCGCCGCGATGGCCTTCAGGGACGCCTCCTCCTGGGTGGTCAGCCCGGCTTGCTGGCGGATTGCGGAGCGCATGAAGGCGCCGCTCTTGCCTTGGGAGGCCAGCTTGTTCGCCTGTCCCTCCAGCCACGTGACCCGGAAAAAGAGCGCATCGTAGACCAGGAGCCGGGAATCCGGATATGCCGACTGGCTCGGGGTTTTGGAAGGCGCCGGCAACGCGCCGCCAAGCAGCGCGGCGAGAAGCAACGCCGGCATAAGAGATCTCATGATGGCCTCCTGTTGTGTGGTGGCGCTGTTCGCGGGAACGGCAACCCGCCGGAGAGCGCCTCGCGGGCGATGTTGCCGGGGACCTTTCGGCCCGGCGTGACAGCCGGAGCCGCCTGGCAGGGGGCTTGTGATCCGAAGCCTGTCAGGAGCAGGACCACGGCAAGGCGTGGAAACATGCCTTCTCCTCATAACCCGTCGCGGTCAGTAGTACTTACCCGCATGTCCGCGACCGCACGTTATAGTTCAGCCGACGAACTAATTCGACTATTACTTACAATTACTCTCTGGATAATATGCCCCCCCCCCCCGGAATGTTTGTCAAGCGTTTTTTTTGATTTCATTTATTCCTGGAATAACAAGAGGCCCCGGGCGGGCGCCGGCGTGGCTTGCGTCGGAATGGGATCGAACCTAATCACCAAGGAACTGCTCCAGGCCGGCGACTACCAGGGCATCGCCGCTAACATCCGGAACACCTTGGAGCTGATCCGCAAGATTCGCGGGAAGTAGGGACGCGAGGTGCTATCGCGGCGGTTGCGGCGGCTTGTAGGGGAAGCTCTTCCAATCCGCCGCCGCGCGGCCGTTCAGGTCCCAGACCACCGCGCCCTTTCGGATGGTCGTCTCAGTCGTGAGCTTCCGGTCTCCAGGCCGGCGCGCTCCGGCTGAATCCAGGAATCCGAAATGGCCGCGCTCCAGGGCGAGCACGGCGATGTCCGCCTCGGCCCCAACGTCCAGGTTGCCCAGCTCCGTGTGTCCGATTTCGCGCGCCGGGTTCCAGGTGGACATCGCTATGACCCGCTCCAGGGGAATGCCGAAGCTCAGGACTTTCGACATTACGTTCGGCAGGTCCTTCATGCCGGTGTTCATGCTGTCGGCGTGCAAGTCCGTCGAGATGGAATCCGGGTAGAAACCCTGCTCGAACGCCGGCGCGGCGATGTTCCAGAAAAAGCTGCCGCCGCCGTGGCCAAGGTCGAAGATCACGTCCCGCTTGCGGGCCGCGATCATCGCCGGGTTCACGGCTCCGTTCACGAGTTCCTGGCGCAACCCCGAGTACATGTGCGTGTAAATGTCGCCGGGACGCAGTTTCTCCTGAAGCAGGTTCGCGATGTTTCTCGGCCCCTGCGCGGTCCCGAAGTCCACCATCACGATCAGGCCGGTCTGGCCGGCGGCCTCCACGGCGCGTTCGACGTCGCGAAAGTCGGGCAACGCGTAGTGCGCGACTTTGAATCCCACGACAAGGCCGGGGTGCGCCTTCGCCATCTTCACGGCTTCGCCTGCATCCATGTCTTCCGGATTATCCTCGCCCTGGGCCGCCATCCCCACGCCGCATATGTTCAGGAACGCCAGCACGCGCGTCTTTGCGCGGGCGATCACGCGCTGCTCGAAATCCGGAAAATTGCGCCACCCCGAGGTGCCGGCATCCACCATGGTCGTTACGCCGGTGCGAAAGCTGAATCCGTCCGGATAGACGCTCTGGTCGCCCGCGAGGGCCCGCGCTCCCGTCCCGGCATAAAGGTGCGTGTGGATGTCCACCAACCCCGGCGTCACGAACAGGCCCGAGAGATCGGCGACGGTCCTCGCCTCCCGGGCCGGGATATTCGGAGCCACGCGGGCGATCTTGCCACCGGAAACGGCGACGTCCATCACGCCGCTGACGGCGTTCTTGGGATCGATGACATGTCCGCCCTTGAGCAAAAGCTCGTAGGGCGTTTGCGCCGCCGCGGAACACGCGAATGCGAGGAGAATGGCAGGCCGGTTCATATCAGCAGCATCATAGCTCGAATCGCGTCTCGGCATGGCGCCGCTTGCGCGGGCGGGTGAAATGGTATACAGCTTGTCTCTTCAGGACGCCAGGAGAGACATCCCCCGGGAGGTGGAATTTGACGCCCGTTTCCCCAGCTTCGCCGGCAGCGCCGCAGCCGGGCGCCGTTCCCGGACCGGCCGCGCGTAACGTCGCGGTGGACGCCTACCGGGGCCTCGTCATGTTGCTCATGATGGCCGAGGTCCTGCAACTCTCGCGCGTCTCTCAAGCCCTTCCCGGCAGCGGGATCTGGCGCTTTTTCGCGTTGTGCCAGACGCACGTGGATTGGGTCGGCTGCTCGCTGCACGATACCATCCAGCCGGGATTCTCGTTTCTGGTCGGCGTGGCGCTGCCCTATTCCATCGCCAGCCGCCTGGCAAGGGGATCGTCCTTCGGCAAGATGTTCGGACACGCGCTCTGGCGGTCGTTGCTGCTGATCGCCCTTGGCATCTTCCTGCGGTCCCTGCACAGCCGGCAAACCTACTTCACGTTTGAAGACACGCTGACGCAGATCGGCCTGGGATATCCGTTCCTGTTCCTGCTCGGGTTTCGCCCGCCGCGCTGGCAATGGGCCGCGTTCGCCGCGATTCTGACGGGCTACTGGCTGGCCTGGGCGCTGTACCCCGCGGCGGGTCCGGGATTCAATTACCAGGCCGTGCTCGCGCCGGCGGACTGGCAGCATCACTATTCGGGTTTCATGGCGCACTGGAACAAGAACGCCAATCTGGGTAACGCGTTCGACCAGTGGTTCTTGAACCTGTTCCCGCGGACCGCGCCGTTCGTGGCCAACGAGGGCGGGTATTTGACCCTGAGCTTCATCCCCACGCTTGGCACGATGATTCTCGGATTGGTTGCCGGCCGCTGGCTCCGCTCGAGCGCCCCGCGCATCCCCATGGGCCGCCTGCTGGCCGCCGGCGCCATCGGAATCGCCTCCGGCCTGGCGCTGCATTACGCCGGCGTCTGCCCGATCGTAAAGCGCATCTGGACGCCCAGTTGGACGCTGTTGAGCGGCGGGGTGTGCTTTCTGTTCCTGGCGGCGTTCTGCTGGCCGATCGAAGTGAAGGGACGCCGCAAGTGGGCCTTTCCGCTGGTGGTGGTCGGAGTGAATTCGATCGCGGCGTATCTGATGGCGCACCTCTGGGAGCGATTCTTCATCGATTCCTTCCGCACTCATCTGGGCCCGCGCGCGTTTCAATTCCTCGGAGCGCCCTACGAGCCGCTCCTGCGCGGGGCGGCTGTGTTGCTGGCGTACTGGCTGGTTCTCTTTTGGATGCAACGGCGAAAGCTGATGCTGCGGATTTGAGGCGTGGGAGACCTTACTTCGCGCTCAACAGGTTCGCGAACAGCCGGTACGCTCCCGGAACGCCGGCGGGCAGCTCGCGGAACCACACGTACGCGGTGTAGATATAGACGCCCTTGCCGTAGCGCGTCCACACCTCGCCTCCCTCGAGCGGTTTCTCGCCGGGGTCGGAGGTGGAGAGCACGGTCTCATAGCGCGGGTCCCACTGAGTGAGGAAATAGGTGCCTCGCTCCTGCACCCAGCCATCGAAGTCGCGCTGCTCGATCCTGTTGGGTTTCTGAAGCAACGGGCTGTCGGGATGGGTGAACGCGACCGGGGCCTCCTCCACCGTGACTCGCGCCGAGTTGCCGCCCGAGATGGTGAAGGGGTACGGCCCGATGTTCGGAACGTTCTCCCTGACATTCTGGACCACGTACGTGCCGCCGCCGCTCACGTATTCGAGCAGCCGGGATTGGTACGCCCGCAGGTCCGCGCGCACGTTGTAGGCGCGCACGCCCGCCACGATCGCGTCGAACTTGGAAAGGTCTCCCTTTCTCAGATCGTCGGCGCCCAGCATGGTGACTTCCAGGCCAAGCTGGCGAAGCGCGTCGGGCACTTCGTCGCCGGCCCCCATGATGTAGCCGACCCGTCGCGCGGTGACGCGAACGTCGCTCCGCACGAGCTCCGCGTCCGACGGCGGGAAGACCGTCTGCTGCGGGATGTGCGCATAGGAGATCGTCGCCATGCCGGCCGCGATGTCGCGGCCGCCCACGGTTGCGACCGCGCGCAGCGCGCCGGAGGCTTCGCCGGCGGGCGGGGTGATGTCGAAGGCCAGTTCCCGCTGGTCGTCGATGGCGGCCAGGCGAAACGGCTGTGAAGGCGGCTCGGCCTTCCATCCGGCGGGCACATCCAGGCGCAGGGCGCCCTCGGCGTTCGCAACGTTCGCCTTCACCGTCACCAGGAACTTCCGCGCCGCCTGGCTGGGAAACAGGAGAACCTGGTTCGTCAAGTCCGGGGAGAGCGGCAGGTTCACCGATACCGGCGGGACCACCGCCAGCGGGCGGACTTTCTCGCCCTCCAGACGGTCGTTGTAGCGGTAGAGCACAGGCCGGACCAGTTCGATCGGGACCCCCGCCACCGTCAGCCCGATGCGCATCTGCTCCACCGGCGTATCGGGCAGGCCGACCATCGTCTGGTCGTCCACCGTGTAGGCGCCCACT
Source organism: uncultured Acidobacteriia bacterium (assembly GCA_903882645.1). Classification (GTDB taxonomy): domain Bacteria; phylum Acidobacteriota; class Terriglobia; order Bryobacterales; family Bryobacteraceae; genus BOG-224. The sequence continues at coordinate 14,166 of CAIRXZ010000271.1, forward strand.
TGCGGCGGCTTGACCAGCCAGTACGGTTGCGAGTACGGCTGCGATGCCGGCGCTTCGAGATCGAAGTCTGGAATTCGCTCGCCGGGCGCGGCAACCAATGATGTCCAGGTCGTGCCGATCCACAGGCCTTCGGGCCGGATTGTCGTGACCTTCACCTCGACCGGCAGCCGCGCGCTGACGGTTACGCCCACGGCGACGCGAGAGCCGGGAATGATAAAGCCCTCTCTCGCTTGCGCGTCGGCCCAGATGCCCGCGCAACGGGCCATGGTTTCGTCCAGTTCCGCCAGCTTGATTTTCGCCAGCGGGTCGGAGATGGCCGCGATCAGGGGCCGCGCTTTGGCCAGCAGGGGAATGGTCTTGTCCGGGTGCTCCCAGTCGAATTCGCGAATCGCCTGGGAGAGAATGGCTTCCACCGCGGCGCCCCCCGGCAGCCGTTTCCAACTGTGCTCGATGCCGTCGAACAGGTCCGGAGCGGGCGTATCCGGAGCCGTCGCCGCGCCAAGGGCCGGCCCTCCCCGTCCGCCTGCCATGCCTCCCCCCACTCCCATGGCGCCCAGGCCCTGGCTGCGATGCTGGCTGCGGCTCATGGTGGCGAGCTGCGAATAGGAGTACCCCAGGATCGGGTTATAGCCGCTGGTGTTGATCGGCGCGGTCGGCGCAATGGGCGTGTACTGCCCGCCGCGCCCCCCGAATCCTCCGAATCCCCCGGCGGTCAACAGTTTGGCGGCTTTCCACGGTTGTACGTAGCGCAACTGTTCCGGAAACCTGGCGGGATCGCCCGCGGCTTCGTAGGCTTCCTTTCCCAGGATCGCCGACGCCTGGTGGTGCCCGTGGCCGTCGGCGGGCGTCCCGCTGAAACCCAGGATGATCACATCGGGCCGGTAGCGGCGTATGATCCAGACGATGTCGGAGACCACGCCGTCATGGCCCCATTTGGCGATGGTCTCCTCCGCCGTCTTCGAATAACCGAAATCGATGGCGCGCGTGAAGAATTGTTCCCCGCCGTCGATGCGGCGCGCGTCCAGCAGCTCCTGCGTGCGGATCAACCCCAGCGCCGCCCCCTGCTCCGGCCCCAGCACGTTCTGCCCGCCTTCCCCGCGGGTCACCGAAAGATACGCCGCCCGCATGTGGCGCCCGCGCGAGAAGTACGCCAGCAACTCGGAGCGCTCGTCGTCCGGATGCGCGGCGATCGTCAGCACCGCGCCCATTTCGTTCAGCTTCAACAGCGCTTGCTGAATTTCGCCCGCCGGGGCGGGTTGCGCCTCCAGCCGCGCCACTCCGGACAGCAGCCAGACAAACGACAGGACTATAGCCAGGGACTTGTTCAGGGAGAACATAGAGTTAGTTTATTCTACGACGGATGGGGGCTGCCGCGGGTGGCGGTCTACCACTCCACCGGCTTGCCCGGTTCCAGTTCCCAGACGTCCGTTTCGAGATCCACCACCAGCTCTCTCAGCTCGTCCGGCCGTCCGGTCAGAAGCGGGAAGGTCCCGAAGTGCATCGGTACGACCCGGCGCACCCTTAGCAGTTTGCAGGCCAGCGCGGCTTCCATGGGGCCCATGGTGAACAGGTCGCCGATAGGCAGAAACGCCAGCTCCGGGTGGTAGAGCTGCTCGATGAGATGCATGTCGGAGAACACGCTGGTATCGCCCGCGAAGTACAGCGCGCGGCCATCGGCGAAGCGCAGCACGTAGCCCGCCGCCTCGCCGCCGTAGACGATCCTGCCGTCGTCCAGGATGCCGCAGCTATGCACGGCATGGGTCATCGTGAAGGCCGCTTCGCCCACGCTCTGCGACCCGCCCTTGTTCATCGGGCGCAGGTTGGCGACCCCTTTCGATTCGAGCCAGTTGCAGGTCTCGAAGATGGCCACCACCTCCGGTGAGAAGCGCTTCGCCAGGGGAACGGCGTCGTGAATGTGATCGAAGTGGCCGTGCGTGATGCAGATAGTATCCACGCGCTCGATCGGGAACCCCTTGGGGTACGCCGGGTTGCCCTCGGTCCACGGGTCCATCAGGATGACTTGGCCCGAAGGCAGCCGGAACTGAAACGAACCATGTCCTAGCCAGGTGATTTCCATACCCGAGATTATGGCACGCCCGCGCGGTTCGAGTGGCGGAACTTGTAGTGGCCGCGGTACGCCTTGTGAATCTGTTTCAGCTTGCGCTTTTGCTCTTGAGACGCCACCCGGTCCGTGATCTCTTCGTGGCGGCGGACCAATAGGTTCTTGCCACTGTTTTGGTAAAAATATACTTGACTCAGCACACTTTTCCTATTAGAGTACTTGTATGAGCGAAGTCCACAGCGAACCAAAGACCTTGACGGAAGCGGGTGTTTACTTCCAGGACGCCGACAACTGCATTGCCTACCTCGCGGCGCGGCGCTGGCCGAACAGCGTTCCAGCGTGTCCACGCTGCGGGTCTAAGAATGTAGGATTCATCGCTTCCCGGCGCGTATGGCAGTGCAAAGCTCGTCACCCGCTGGCCCAGTTCTCCATCAAGGTTGGAACGATCTTTGAAGATTCCCCACTGGGTCTGGACAAGTGGCTTCCGGCCATGTGGATGATCGCCAGCAACCGGAACGGGATTTCCTCCTGGGAACTCCACCGGGCACTCGGCGTCACCCAAAAGACCGCATGGTTCATGCTCCATCGGATTCGCCTTGCGATGCAGGACGAACTGACGGGCGGTAGCCTGAGCGGTGAGGTTGAGGTGGACGAAACCTACATTGGCGGGAAGGCGCGCAATATGCACCAGGACCGGAAGCGCCGTTACCAGAAGGAAGGTCGCAATACCGACGGCAAGGCCGTGGTACTCGGGATGCTGGAACGAGGCAAGACCGTTCGCGCCACCGTGGTCCCTGACCGGACTACGGCCGTTATGCAGCCGATCATCGGGGCCAACGTCGAACCCGGCACCCATATCTACTCTGACGAACACGGTAACCATTGGCGCATGGATGAGTACACCCATAGCATGGTCAACCACCTCGTGGCCTATGTGGACGGCAACGTCCACACTAATGGCATGGAGAACTTCTGGAGCCTCCTGAAGCGGACCATCGGCGGTACCTACGTTTCGGTAGAGCCGTTCCATCTGTTCCGGTACGTGGATGAGCAGGCGTTCCGCTTCAACAACCGCCTGCCAGTGGGCGATGCAGAGCGCTTTAGCTATCGCGTGGGAAAGGCCGTGGGCAGGCGCCTTACCTATGCCGAACTCACCGGCAAGGTGGACCAAAAACAAGCGGAAGTCTTCTAGCGTGCGGCTTCCGCGCGGTCCTAAGCGGAGGGTTTGACCTTCCGCTTGGGGCCACGCTTGCGCGGGTTTGCATCGGCCCGTTTTCGATACTCCGCTTCCCGATGCTTCATTTCTTCGTGCGAGACGGTCAGGACGCGATCCACTAACTTTGTGAAGGCCTCGTACTCTGTTGAATGCTTCATGCCTCGTTACCATCTTACTGCTTTTCATCCCACGAATCCTTTATAGATGACACGTTCTTTCGAAGCACCAGCTTCATCCGAAGAGCAACAATCTGCTTAGCGAGGTCGCGGACCCACTGTGCATCCCTCATCTTGTCGCGATAGTCGAAATCGACACCTAGAGGTTCTAGCTCCATATTCAGATCAATCACTATGTCATCAGCAATCCTGCGCATACAAGAGAGGAAGTGCTCCCTATCGGAAACCCTCCGGACAAAGTGTTTAGGATTTACCAAAAGATCCTCAGCGATGGGGTCGTTCTCGACTATTAGCCTAATCGTGTACATGATGAAATAGCGCGTTAGAACGTACTTGGCGCACAGTTTATGTTTCATCCTCGAGCAGGCTGAGACGATTGCATCCATGATTACCTGACACATTACTATTCGATCAGAGTCCACCTCTGGCCTTCCAAAGATATCAGCGTGTTTGTCGCCGAACACTTGATATTGCCTATGTGTTGCCCAAGGCTCTTTGAGATCAAAAGCCATGAGGTAGAGTCCAGCCGCCTCATTGGTTATAGTAATCCCACCGGGTAGCTTCTCGCCACGCTTGATCTCAAGGCAGTATTGACCGGCGTAATGTCTACTGAAATCATTTTGTAGCCTTATCTGCCTCGGATTATTGGCCATGAAGTCGCGCGGGCGTACGCCGTTCTGGGTATTTGAGAACTTTGTGATTTGGGCGGCCAACGTAGATGTTTTATCGAGCTGTATGAATTTGGCCAGGATTCTCAGATCAGGTGTTAGAAGCCCCTGATTGTCAAACAGTGTAGTCAGGCTTTGGCACCCATTGACGACGTAATAGTCTTCCGTTGATATGCTACCTTTCTTGACTATCAACTTCGATGAGATCACGGTGATCCCGTTATGAAATAGTGGGAAAGCCTTATGTAGGCTCCTGTCCTTAATGCTTCCTACAATGGCTTTGTTGATGGCTGTTTTTCCGAGGGGGCCACGCACATTATAGGCAAAGAGGGATTGATCTGCTATTCCGGTAAGCCTAACCAGCTCAGATGCCTTAACTGGGGCTATAAGGGCTATTGTGTCTTTATCTAGCCTGTACTCGGTTACCGAGTAGCCGCGCGTATCGAAGGACACGGCGGGATGCATCGGAAGATCACGGGTGTCTGCGATGTACCTAGACTCAAGGTAGTCTTTGCCGATAAAGGTTATATTCGGAGCAGACTTCAAGTAAGGAACGCCATTGCTGTCAATATTGACATTACAGAGGAACTCTCCCCGAACAGCATAGGTTTCGATCTTTGGCACTAGGTCTAGCCGCTTAACCAGGGAAGCGACCTTGGCCATGCCAGCGGCATCAACCATCGATTGGAGTCCTGTTGTGGTTTCGAACTGGCGTAAGGTTCCGGAGCATATTCTCATCGAAGGATGAGCCTGAAGCCGGGAGCGAAGCGATCCGGCGCTGAGTCTCCTTTCTGATAGGCTTTTGAACTCTGAGGCCGACCAACGGGAGGCATGCGAGGGCCACAATCGCCCGTGTAAAAATACGCCAGTACCCGTTTCCCTGAATCCTTCGCCTGCCTCAATGCCGCCGGCAACGATCGCAGCCATGGAATCCCACGGCACAGTTTTTTCAATCCATCCGC
>CAIRXZ010000272.1 GCA_903882645.1 uncultured Acidobacteriia bacterium
CGGGTTAAAGGTCGCGCTCGTACTGCGGTAGACGTTGTAGTGGTCGATCGGGAATGAGGGGGAAGTGTTGGTGTCCGTCCAGTAAAGCTGGATGTTTCCGGGAGCGCTCGGCGTTGGAGCCTTGGCGACCCCGCCCAGAGTGCCGACGCAGTGCGTGCAAGCCTCGTCCGTTGCCTTGTGAATCGCAACCTGCGCCGAAGCGACGCTCGACAAACCTGCCGTCAAGCCGGCGGTCGGGTATGCGAGATTGTCGTTGTTTGTGACTTGCAGGCAAACGTTGAAGTTCGTCCCAAAGAATGCCGGCACGTCGAACGCGGCGGTCGCGTCAACCTGGACGCCGCTAGCCGAAAGGAACGTCCCGGCGCAGGCATAATCCCACTTGTAGCTTGTGATCGTGCTCGGCGGGGCGCCAGGGGTGCCGTCGGTATTGCCCTGATCCGGGTTTGTGGACGTCGAACCATCCAGCATGAACGGCGCGTAGATCGCCTTGCCCGCGGGGGTCTGATTCGGGCAGAAGTTGTAAGGCCCGCCCGCGTTGGCATTGGGCGGGTTTGGCGGCGTGGCGATAATCACGTTGCCGGTCACATCCGCCGTCAGGGGGGTGGGACTGTCGTTGTCGGTCACCCGCAGACGAACCGGGTAGCTGTACGGCAAAGACTGGCCAACAGGGAGCGTGAAATGGTAGATGATCTCCGAACAACTGGGGGTCAAACAGAGAGCGTTTCCGGGTCCGATCGTGAAGCCGGCGCCCGTTCCGGAGACATCCCATTGCCAACTCACCAGCGCGTTGGCCGGGTTCTGCTCCAACGAGCAGCGGCCGTCGAGCGTGACCGGCCCGCCCGAAGCCACGTGCGTCGGGTTAGCCGTGAAGCAGGCCACCGGCACTGGGTTGAACACCGTCTTGTTCAGCATCGTAATCGCGATGCCGGTTTCAAAGTAATACTGGGCCCCGGTGTAATTGTGGCCAAACCAATAGCCGGCGGGGTTTTGACTGGCAACGAGCAGCCGCGCCACCCCATCGGTAGCATCTGTGCCGCCATACGCGGCGGTCTGAGCGGCATACCAGTCTATCGGTGGGTAGCAGGGGCCCGTGCCGCTGCCTATACCACTGAGCGGGTATGGGGAAGCGCAGGTGCCCGGGTCGTCAGTCGACTGCAAAAGGGAGAGCGCCTGGTTCTGAGACCCGATAGGCTGAGGAACGCCGAGAACGACATCGTTGTTGTCGTGCAGCAGCATCGCCTTGGTGAACGAAAACAGCCCGTAATAGTAATCTTTCAGGTCGCCACCAGCACCGTAGCCCTGGTAGACGAAATTGTCACGGAGATACGTTTCCGCGGCGTCCCAGAGGTGGTTGCCGCCCGGCGACACCTTGCCCCTGCCCAAACCATTCATCGCCAATTGCACCAGCCCGGATGGCGTGTCGGCAAAGGGGCCCCAAAGCGGACTGCTGCTCGTATAGCCGAAATAGCCGTTATAACCGACGGCCGGGGCGTTATTGGCGAACGAAATGTCGAGCCAGGACGTATCGGCCGTATGGGTTTCCAAGGGGACAGGCGCGGCGAACTTGCGCAACGCCGGAATGATGCCGATCGCCGCCCATTGGCTCACCGAATTGTCGCCGGTGTCCTCCTGACAAGAGTAGTGCCAACCGCCGGCGGCGGCCCAACCGGGGTCGGTCAGTGCCTGACAATAGGCGTAATCGTCCACCATGTCCCAAACTGCGTCTTTATACGTGTAGGCGCCGCCCCCCCCACTGCCCAGCCCGGCGGCTTCGGTCGCCAGCGTTGTTCCAGGGGTGACCAGCGTGGCGGGAGTCCCCGTTGCGACAATCGCGTCCAGCATCATGCCGGTCTGGTAGTTTTCGGGGTAGCCGTTGTGCTCCACTCCGATGCCATTGCCGTTGGAGTCGGGGTTGAACGTACCGAACACGGAGTCGGTCACTGAGCCGACGCCAATGGTAGCGAGCTGATCGAAAACCCCATTCAGGCAAAGGCGAACGTCATCGGAGTAGGGGTTCCACGGAACGTTCGTCTGCAGGAATCCGCTATTTTCAAAGGCGGCGCATTCCAGTGCATTCACGCCCGAACCCCCGGCGCTATTCGAGTCCACGTATCCGCCAACGCCGGTCCAGTCGCCCGCCGGCGCCCCGCCACCCGTGGTGAAATGCCGCATGTAGTTGTGCAGATACCACAGGCCGTTGTCGATCGCGTTGTTGACCTCAACCGGCAGATTCGGCGGAGGATTGTTGATGGAAGTGTAATAGCAGGCGCCATGGGTGATCGCGGGCGGGCAGTTCACAGGGGGACTCACCAAGCTGGTCGTGGTGTCGGTGATGGTCAAGACCGCCGTATAGACCGGCCCAGTGCCGGTGTACGTATGCGGGCATTCGATGACGTACGGATTCGTCACCGTACCGGTGCAGTGCGCGCCGCCATCGCCGGGATCCCAGTTGTACGTGAACGTATCCCCAGCATTGGTTGCGTCGGTGGTGAGCGTACCCTTCAGCGTGACCGGGTTGCCGATCCAACTGGTGTGCGGCGAGGTCGGGTTCGAGGCCACGAAGGGTATGGCGTTGGCCACGGGCGGATTTGCCGCCATCGCAGTAGTCTGTACCAGCGCCGTCAGAACCACCACCGCCGCCAGTGTGCAAATGCGAACTAACGAGTTCTTCATTTTGGGATAACCTCCAAGTGCTGTCCTTAACCTGCCAAGCCCCCGAATTCGGGACCCGGCGTCTCCAGTCACGCCGCGACTCGCCTACGCAGCAGGAACGCGCCCGCAAGGCCGGCAGCGAGCAAAGTCAGGGTTCCCGGCTCGGGTACTCCGGGGGGGTTGGGGCCGCCCTGCTGCTGGACCGATTCCGACAGGTAGATCGTCTCCCCGTCGATGCCATTTGTCTGTTCGAGATAGAAGCCGGAAGCCGGCGCCGTCTTAC
>CAIRXZ010000273.1 GCA_903882645.1 uncultured Acidobacteriia bacterium
AACTTCTCGTAGGGCCTGAATGAAGCCCCAACGGCGGTCACTGTCAGATGACCCCGGCGAGGAGAATTTGGGTTCGAACTCATCACACCCGGTGGGAGGGATAGCGCCTTTTGCCCTGCCATGCGGATATCAGAGGGCCAAGCATCGAAACGACCCGGTAAGACCGCCAGCCAGCGGCCCAATATCGACGTAGATGCGGTCCAAACCATTGGCGGCCGGTGACGCACGGCGAAAAGTCCGAGAGCCCCGGCCGCCGCAACGAAATCATTGAACTTGTCCCAATCCTGAAGCCCGAAGTGTAGGTTCAGGTGGGGCAGGCGCTTTCGCCTGCCAAGTGGGGCGGACCTGGGCGCCCACGCCGTTTGTGGGTCATCTGCCTTCTTCCCAATTCCCTCAAGCCCGAAGTGTGCCCGTGCCCACGTCGCACAAACCACCCCCACCCAGTCCCGCTCCGGGAAGCTGCCCAACCACCCCCGATCCAGCGCCAGCGCGCTCGGAAACAGGACACCTGCCGAAGCTCCCGTCGCCCGGCTCAAGCGCGAGTACCGCTATCGGTTCCTGATCAAGGCGGCCAGCCGCAAGGCGCTGAACGAAGCACTACAGCAGATACGCCGCTTCGCCCTTGGCCGCAAATGGGGAGCCACCGCGCTGGCAATCGATGTGGACCCGCTCACATTGATGTAGCGCCGCCGGCGGAGACCGGCGGCAAGTCGGACGCTTCCCAGAACGCCGTTTCGGGCCAGTTTCCGAGCGGGTAACGAACCGACCGAAGATCTAAGACTTGTCCATAGTCAAAATCCAAGCTGCCGCTGGTATTTCAGGTTGAGAAGTGCGACATCTCAAAATGGCGCCAGTCACTGCCGCATGGCGTGCTCGAACACGCGTGCTGGTTCCTCACCGGCCACGGCCACCAGTGCGCTCATAAACTCAGCAGTGACGTGAGGCGGATGGCGCGCCAAGCCGGCGAGTAGCTGATCCATGTGAGCGCGTCCGATCCTTTTCTCAAGATCGAATAGGAGAAGCGGACCCTTGTTATACAGCTCCGCGTCGTCGCGCACGCCCGCCCCCAGCAGCGGCCCTGCATTTCTTGCTCTGTCCCGCCTGATGGCAAGCGCCTCCTCAAGAGCAGACGGGCCCAGAGCGGCTTCGACATATCGAAGAGCGACATATTCTGCGATCGATTCTGAAAGCCAGCGGTGCTCGGTCCCGGGATCGCATGGGGACCACCAGGCATGAGCGAATTCGTGTGCCACCCACCGGGCCACCTCCGCTTCCGGATCCGTTCCGCCTTCGGCAAGGACTATGTATCCAAGCCGGTTGTAACCGTTCTTGCGCTGCCGCCGGACGACCACCATGCGAACCGGGCGCCCCGGCATGGGCCCAAACCAAGCCTCCAGAAACTTCACAATCGGCCCGCCGTGCCGAAGATAGGTCTTCGGCCCTTCTGCTGAGAGGTCCGCCGCGTAAAGTTCGAATCCTTCGGCAGCGGCGCGCTGCAGGCCGCGCATCGCCACGAGCGGAAGATCGACGTCACCGATGCTGCGCTGGATGAAGACATGTTTGCCTGTGCGCCGCACGCTCCCTTGGGCGACGACAACCAGGTCCGGTGGCACGCCGCGAATGTCCGCGTTGACAGTGAACCTTTTGCTGAAGCTGTCCGCCACCGGCAACCAAAGCGAATCCAAGCTCAATTCGATAAGATCCGGTGTGACTGAGTTCATCGGTTGCGCATCTAAGGACGTCAGCACGCCGGCGTACCGCACCTGCAACCGGAGGTCGTTGCGCCGGGGCGCCTGGCAGCGCATGGTGATCTTTTGCAGCCCTGGAAGGGGCTTGTCTGTCGGGCTAACCTCCACCGTGGCTCGCGGCCAAGCATCCAGCGAAGACACCTTGTAGGTGCCGCCCAGGACAAAGTCGTTCACCGCCTGGACCTCTGAAGCGGGTATCGTGAGTTTCACTACAGCCGCCAGAGTGTGCCGAGCCGTATCCACCGTCGCCCTGACTTCATAGTGCGGCAAAAGCGTGGGCGCTGCCGGGAGACAAGCCGCCAGCACGAGTGCGGCGCCGAGTACGCCTGCAATCCTCATATTGAGACTCTATTGTATTCCTACGGCCCGCGGGAAAGTCGGCTGGTGCGCGGCAATGCGGCGGGTGTTCGGTTGGAGCCTGAAAGCGGCTGGAGCTGCTGTGCCCCGGCGCCGGATGAGCTCGGGGACATCGGCGGGACTGGCGATTGGCGCCAAAACGCCCGCGAAGCCCCACCTGGGAAGGTGCCCGACCGCCTGTGGTCCAGCGACGGGGCGCTCGGAAACAGGACACCTGCCGAAGCTCCCGTCGCCCGGCTCAAGCGCGAGTACCGCTATCAGTTCCCGATCAGGGCGGCCAGCCGCAAGGCGCTGAACGAAGCACTACAGCAGATACGCCGCTTCGCCCTTGGCCGCAAATGGGGAGCCACCGCGCTGGCGATCGACGTGGACCCGCTCACGCTGATGTAGCGCCGCCGGTCCCCGCCGGCGGTGTCTTTCCATCGGGCTTCAACCCACCGCTGGCGGAAACCGGCGGCAAGTCGGACGCTTCCCAAAACGCCGCTTAGGGGCTGCGGTGCTGGTTGGTGGTCGGAAGGGCTGCGATCTCCAGGAATCGGTTGAATCCTTGGCGACCAGGGGGGAGCCATTTTCCAGCGCCAGCCTTGGCATAAGGAAACTTCGATTACCGGCGCCCGCCGCCACCTCCGCCGCCACGGGCTCCTCCGCCGCCAACTGACTGTCTCTGCTGCATCTGCTGCATCTGCTGCGTGTGCGCTTGATGCATTTGCTGCGTCTGTTGCTGGTGTTGTTGCTCTACCTGCTGCATTTTCTCCGGAGCGGCCTTCTGTTTCGTCAGTTGCTGATGTTCCTGGTCCTGCTTCTGCTGGAGTTTCTGCCGATCCTGGTTTTGCTTCGCGACCGTCTTTTCCTGCTCATTCTGGTATTGCTGGTCCAGCTTCGCGTTCCCCGTCTTGGGAGCAGCGGCGCGTTGGACGGGCGGCAGGTCCTTGGGATGGACCGCAATGTTGGGGCGAGCAGTCGCGGTAACTGGCGGCGCGCCGTGGTTCGCGGAAAGTCGTTGCTGGGTGTCATTGTGGGCAGACCACGCATGTTGAGTTTGGGCGGATACAGGCCCGGTATGCGCACCCCGCGCGGCAGACTCTTCTTGAGAAGTGGCGCGCGCGTTGATCCCGCCGTTGCCGCCGTTGTAGCTCACGCGGTTAACCCTCTCGTTCACTCTCGTGTTGTAAACGTTATGGATGGCGTTGGCGTCCACGCGATTCACCGCGGTGTTGTAGAAAAAATGCCCGTTCTGCCAGCGTCCGCCTTCATAACCATTACCGAAGTATCCGAAGCCATAGTCGATCCCACCATAGAAACCTACCGACATGCCCCAGTAGCCTCCATTGAAGAAAAATCCGCTGCCTCCCCAACCCCAATAGCCCGGAGTCCAGAGGTACCCGACCTCGGGAGCCATCACCCATGTGCCCGGTACCCAGTAATACTCACCATCCCAAGCCCAATAGCCTGGCGTCCAGATATAACCGTCGCCGGGGCAGATGGGCTGCTCGTAGGCGGGCAGTTCTGGGGGCGCCATGGTGGGTGCGCCGGCTTGCGCGAAAGACGCTGTCGACAGGAATAGCGCTCCTCCTGCCAATAACAGCGAACGAATGAAGCGAATACGCATGAGGTCTCCTCTCGCCGATGATCCTATGCACGAGGCGGGCCAACCTCTTCTGGATCGGAATTGGCAGTTCGCCGAGACGCCGACTTTGCGTCCCTGTACTTCCAAACGGGCCGGCCCGCTTGAGCCGGTTCCCAACTGCCGTGACAGGCGTTTACCCGAGCAGTCGCTGTCCGGGGACGTCAAAACGGATGTCTGCGTTGCCGGCGCCGGCATCGCCGGGTTGAGACCTGACCTGCAAGCAATTCTTGCCTGATGACGGCAAGAAGTGCACTGCGGCCAATACCGCCGAGAGTCGGGGTCTCAAGGCGCTTGGCAAGTGCCCAAAGAGTCGCCCCTCGTGTTTCCAGAGCTCGATGGCTGGGAAGTTGCCCAACCGCCTCTGGTCCGGCGGCGGCGCTGCCGTTTTGCCCTCACCCCTTGAGGAACTCCGCGATGCGCGCCAGCGTGCGCTCGGCTGTTTCGCCGGCTTCCCGGTCCACTAGCGCCACGCTGACCTGGAGCGCTGGCCGGACGGTTCTTCCTTCCTTCAGACAGGAGTATGCGCCCGAGAGGTTCTCGGTGATCCATCTGGCGGCCGTCAGCGCCTCCCGTTTCGGCAAGGCGGTTTTCGCGACGAATTCCTCCCCGCTCCAGCGGCCGATTACGGCGCCGTTGGGCAGGCCGTGCCGCAGCCGCTTGCCGAACGCCCCGGCGAGCTCGGCCGCGACCGTGGAATCGAACTGGCCCTCCGCCGCCCGCAACCCGGCTGCCCGGATCAGCAACAGGCTGAACCAATCGGTCCCGGAAGCCCGAATGCGCTCTTCCATCTCCGCCCGGCTGAAGAGCTGGCTGAGACTGTCGATCATCGCCGCGGTTTCCAGCGCGTCGATGCGCTTGTGCAGCATTTGGATCTCCACCTGGAACTGGGCGATCGTCATCTCGTGGTGCTTCCGCATCTCCTCGAGATTTCGGCCGATGGAGTCCGCCGCCGCGACCAGCGCCGCACGGACCGGACCGCAATCCGGAGAGTCCGAAATCTCCCGCAGGGTCCGGAGCGAGGCGCGCAACCGGACATCGTGATCGCCGTCGCCCTGCGCGAGAGTTTTCAAAATCGCCTCCAGCGCGCGCGCGCCGCCGGCCAGCTCCTCGCGAAGGTCCCCGATGAATTTGGCGGCCTTGTCGCGATAATCGCGCAGCAGCGCGCGCAGCGTGGCGCGGCTCTCGCCAAGAACCGCCGGTTGGCCGCTTGCCACCTCGGCGGCTAGCGTCTCCAGGTGCTTCTGGTACTGCGCCGTCGCTTTCTCCTCCAATTCGACCGCATAGTGCGCCACGCTCTTGATCGCCGCGACGTAGCAATCGATGGTGGTCTGGCGCAATTGATGAGACCGTTCCAGCTCGTCAACGGACTCCCGAATTGAGATCATGCCCGGTGTGCTCCCGTCGGTAGTCTTATCGGCGGATCGGGCGGATTCCAGAAGTCGGAAGTCACAAGTCGGAAGCCGGAATCGCGCCATTCCGGCTCCCGACTCCCGACTTCTGCCTCCTTCGGCTACAGCCCCTGCAAAAAGTAGTTGAACTGCTTTTCCCTTCCCATGGTGGTGAGCTCGCCGTGGCCCGGAATCACCACCGCGCCGTCCGGCAGCGGAAACAGCTTCGCGTGGATCGAACGAAGGATCTGACGGCTGTCGCCGCCGGGGAGGTCCGTGCGTCCGATGCTGTCGCGGAAGAGCGTGTCGCCGGCCACCAGCTTGTTCTCCGTGGGAATCCATAGGCTGATGCTGCCCGGCGTGTGGCCGGGCGTCTCGAGGACCTGGAACCCGGCCGCGCCGAGCATCAGGCGGTCCCCATCCCTGGCGGGCGCATCGATCTCCACCGGCTCGGGCGGGCGCACGCCGATCCACGCGGCTTGCGCCGCCATCATCTTCTGCAACCCGGCGTCATTCGGGCTCATATAGACGGGCGCGCCGGTGGCCTGCTTGAGCTTTTGGGCGCCGCCGATATGGTCGATGTGGGCGTGCGTGATGACGATGGCCTTGACGGTCAGGCCGTGCCGTGCGACGACCTCCAGCACCCGCGCGATCTCGTCGCCGGGGTCCACCACGAGCGCCTCCCGGGTCTGCTCGTCTCCAAAGATGGAACAGTTGCACTGGAGCGGGCCCACCGGGAGGATTTCATGGATCATGTGCCGATTGTATACTCACGGTATGCTTTATGTGCTGCAAGTGATCATGCGCTGGCTGCATTTCTCGTCCCTGGCCGTCCTGCTTGGGGGCGTCGCCTACTGGCGCATGGTTCTGATGCCGTCAACGCTGGCCCTCACCGAGGCGGAGCGCACGGAGTTGTCCGAACGGGATGCCGCCGCATTCCGGCCCTTTGTCCTGGCGGCTGTCGCCGGGGTTCTCGTCTCGGGGACCTTCAACGTCCTCGCTTTCCCCGGTCATAACCTCACGCACAACATTGTTTTGGGGGTGAAGTTGCTGCTGGCGGCGCACGTTTTCGCCTCCGTCCTGCTGGCGGTCCGCAAGGGCCACCCCGGCCGCCCGCGCACGCTGACCGGCGTCCTGGTGTCCGGCGCGATGATCCTGGCGCTCTCGGCGTACCTGAAGGTCTTCTACTAGACTGGAGCCATGGGCGAGGGTTACGATGCGTTGCGCGGCCGGATCAATGAAAAGCACCGGGAGGTCCGCCCCACCGCTACGGATTCCGCAAACCGTCGAGCACCGCGCGGGGAACGTTCAGGTTGCCCATGTAGCCGGTCCCGAGCATCACTTCCGGCTTGAACGAGCCGTGGAAATCCGACCCGCCGGTCACTTTCAGGCCGTGGCGCCGCGCCAGAGCCAGATACAGCTCCGTTTCACGCGGCGCGTGGTCGCTGTGATACGCCTCGATTGCGTCCAGGCCGGCCGCGCACAACTCCGGCAGCAGGGCGGCTGCGTCGCCATCGACGCGCGCCGGATGGGCCAGGGAGGCGATCCCGCCGGCCGCGCGAATGCGCCTCACTCCTTCGGCGAATCGCGGCTCCCGCCGGCGCACGTAGCCCTTGGCCGATTCGTCCAGGTACTCGTCAAAAGCCTGGCGGATGTTCGCCACGTAGCCCTTTTCGACCATGAGCCGCGCAAAATGCGGACGGCCAGTCATGCCGCGGCCGAGCGCTTCGGCCTCTTCCAGCCGGATATCGAGACCCAGTTCACGCAGGCGCGCCGCCAACCGCTCGTTGCGCGCGCGGCGCGTGACCTGCATCCCGGTCACCCATTCGCGGAAGTCCGCCAGCCCGTCTTTGCCCGGAAAGTAGCCCAAAAGGTGGACCGAGCGGCCGCGGAGCTTGGTGGAAAGCTCGATGCCTCGAATCAGCTCCACGCCCGACTGCCGCGCCAGAGGCGCCGCCTGGTCGTAACCGGAAAAGGTGTCGTGGTCGGTGATGCCGAGCACGTCCACGCCGGCGCGCACCGCCTCCTCGATGAGTTGAGCGGGCGAGCATGAACCGTCAGACTCGCTGGTATGAGTATGCAGATCGATCAAGCGAAACCAAACCCAAGCCCTACAGTGTAGCCCACATGCCGGCGCCAAGGCTGGTAAGATGTGAGAGTGAATCCCGAGCCGGAATCGGATGCTTGCGCCGTGGCGGTCGAACCGCACCCGGCATGGCTCCGCGTTTTGCTGGCTCGCCACGCCAAGCGTCCGCACTCGCTCGACTACATCTCGCGGCTGATCGCGGGCTTTGAGGAGGTCCACGGGGACCGGTCGTTCGCCGACGATCCCGCCATCGTGGCGGGATTCGGTTTCTTCGAGGACCGGCCGGTGATGGTGGTAGCCGAGCAAAAGGGCCGGAACACCAAACAGAAACTCTACCGGAACTTCGGGATGCCCAAGCCGGAGGGCTATCGCAAGGCGCTGCGGGTCATGCAGATGGCCGCCAAGTTCGGAAGGCCGGTGATTACCCTGTTGGACACCCCCGGCGCCTATCCGGGCATCGACGCCGAAGAGCGTGGACAGGCGGAAGCCATCGCGCGGAACTTGCGAGAGATGTCGCGGCTGCCAGTGCCCGTCGTGGCGGTGTGCATCGGGGAAGGCGGCAGCGGCGGCGCGCTGGCGCTGGGGGTCGGTAACATAGTCCTGATGCTGGAAAACGCGGTTTACAGCGTGATTTCGCCCGAGAGTTGCGCCGCCATTATCTACCGCGATTCCGCCAAGGCCGAACAGGCCGCCGCGGCCCTGCGTCTGACCGCCGAGGACCTGCTGGGTCTGGGCCTTATCGACGGCATCGTGCCGGAACCGCCCGGCGGCGCGCACGAAGATCCCGATGCGGCGGCGGAGAGCCTGCGCGAGCACCTGCGCCTACGCCTGGACGAGCTGGCGGCCTACGATGGCCCGGCCCTGGTGGACCACCGCTACGCCAAGTTCCGGAAAATGGGTAACTTCTTTGCGTAATCGAAGGCCGCGGCCCGGTCCGCGCCAAGCCGGCCGCCAACCGGCTCGGAGGGCTGGGCCGCAAGCTAATACCGGCCCCCGCCGCCCGTCTCAGTTGAGAGGCCGCCACCTCCGCGGTCTCACGATCTAAAGGACTTTCGGGTGTAAAATTAAGAAGTGAACTCCCGCTAGCCGCTTTGCGTTTCTTGCTGAGGTAGGGAAAGGGAGATTTTGCGTCGTGAAGCCTAAATGGAAGATCCTCATTGCCGTGATGGCGGTTGTCGTCGCGGGGATTGGCGTATATGCCAGCACCGTCTATTCGCAGCGTGGCGTGGTGACGGTGCAGACCGGCAAGGTGGTGCGCCAGGACCTGACCAGCGTAGTGACCGCCTCGGGCGAGATTAAGCCCAAGAATTACATCAACATCGGCGCGAACGCGATCGGCCAGCTCACGGAAGTTCTGGTGAAGGAAGGGGACCACGTCCACCGCGGACAGTTGCTCGCCAAGATCGAGGACGTGCAACCCGGCGCCGACGTGGACGCCCAGAAGGCCATGCTGAGCTCCTCGGAAGCGGATGCCACGGCGAGCGAAGCCGCCCTGAGGGCGGCCGACCAGAACATTCAGATGTTGCAGGCGGCCATCGACCAGAGCAACTCCGATCTGGACCGCGCCAAGGCCGACTATGAGCGCAGCGAAGGCCTCTACAAAGAGCAGCTCATGGCCAAGCAGGACTTCGAATCGAAGAAGTTCGCCTACGACGGGCAAAAAGCGGCCGTGGCCCAGTCCGTGTCGCGGCTGGCGCAGTCCCGGACTCAGCGCGAGCAGGCTGCCGCCACCCTGTCGTCCGCGCAGAGGCGCGTCACCCAGGCAAGGGCCAACCTCGCCAGATTCACCGACGTCCTCGAAAAGCACAACTCGGTTTCTCCGCTCGACGGCGTGGTTACCAACCTGCCCGTGCGCGCGGGCGAAACCGTGGTGCCGGGCCTTCAGAATCAGACGGGTACGCTGATCATGACGATTGCGGACATGTCCCTGATTACGGCCGAGCTGAAGGTGGACGAGACCGACATCGTGAACGTGAAACTGGGCCAGCCGGCCGAAGTCACCATCGACGCAGTTCCCAACAAGACCTTTCAAGGCCACGTCACCGAGATCGGCAATACCGCCATCCTCCGTTCGAGCGGCGTGGCGGCCTCGCAAAGCGCCATTTCCAGCCAGGAGGCCAAGGATTTTAAGGTGGTGGTCGTCCTGGACAACCCCCCGGACGAAGTCCGGCCCGGACTTTCTTGCACTGCGAAGATAACCACAGCCGTCCGTCAAAACGTCCTTACTATACCGATACAAGCGCTCACGGTGCGCCAAAAGGGCGACCTCGAGCCGAAAACGCCGGGGACTGCCGGGGCGCAGGCCGCGACCAAGACCAAGACCGATCCGGCCGCGGAGAAGGCGCGCAAGGAGGAGTTGCAGGGCGTCTTCGTGGTCTCCGGGGGTAAGGCGATGTTCCAAAAGGTGGATACCGGCATCACCGGCGCCACCGACATCGAAGTGCTGGGCGGCCTGAAAGAAGGCGATGAGATAGTAACGGGGACATACCAGGTGATCCGGACCGTTCGCAATGAGACGCAGGTGAAAGTGGACAACAAGACTCCGGAAACGACTGTAAAGTCCTGAGAAACGAGAACTGATCCGATGCCAGTAGCGGTAACGACAAAAAAAGAAGACAAAGCGGAGCTTCTCAAGCGCGGCGAGCAACTCAAGCGGGACGGCATCGTCATCCGCACGTATGGCCTCTGGAAGACCTACATCATGGGCGACCAGGAGATCCATGCGGTTTGCGGCTGCGATCTCGAGATCAAGCGCGGCGAATACGTCGCCATTATGGGCCCCTCCGGGTCGGGCAAGTCCACGCTGATGAACCTGATCGGCTGCCTCGATACGCCGAGCGCCGGGTTGTATTACATCAACGGGAACCTGGTGAGCGAAATGTCGGATGACGATTTGGCGCGCATCCGCAACAAGGAAATCGGATTCGTTTTCCAAACGTTCAACCTGCTTCCGCGCGCAACCTCGTTGCACAACGTGGAACTGCCGCTGATTTACGCCGGCATGGGCGCGGACGCCCGTATCGCCAAGGCCAAGCTGGCCATGAAGTCGGTGGACCTGGAAGAGCGCATGTACCACAAGCCCAGCGAGCTTTCCGGCGGACAACGCCAGCGCGTGGCCGTGGCCCGCGCCCTGGTGAACAACCCCTCGATTCTGCTGGCCGACGAGCCCACCGGCAACCTGGATACGGCCACCGGCAACGAAATCATGGGCCTCTTCGAGCGGCTGCACCAGCAGGGCAATACCATCATTCTGGTTACCCACGAGCACGACATCGCCCTGCACGCCTGGCGCGTCGTCCACATCCGCGACGGCAAAGTGGAACGGGACGAGAAGATCAGGTAGGAGAAGCAAGCCTTCAGCCATCAGCCGTCGGCTTTGGCGGCGCGGCTTCGCCGCCTGCCGCTCCGTTTGGTAAAGCCGACGGCTGAAGGCTTCTTCCTCAGAGAGCGGCCAGAACCTCCTTGTACAAGTACTTGGCGCCCGCGATCCGGTTTCACAGACCATCCTCATACTCCCGCGCATAAGCGCCCGCGATCCGGGCGCCCTCCATCATCCAAGCGCAGCGGCCGCGATAGCGGAGCGTCGCCGTGACGCGCTCTTTGCCGCGGCGGCCCGCCATTTCCCCGAACGACTCGACGATCTTGATAGTCTGTCCCGCGCGACGGCCTGCGGCGGGTCCGGCGGCAGGCGTGAGGCCGCGATCCACCCGGCCAGATGCGGAGCGAGGACGAGGGCGGGTTCATGCGAGCAGCAAGGGCGCTTGGAGTTGGATTGGGGGCCATGGGCTGGGGGCTCGGGGCCGGCGGCGCGGCGGGGCCGCTTGGCGAGTGTCCGGAAATGGGATTGGGTTCGTTTGGCATCTCCGGGGGCGCGGGATGTTGGGGGTTGCCGGCCGGAGCCTCGCCGGGAGCGTCCTCGGGGTGTTCGGAAATGGGATTGGGTTCGTTTGGCATCCCGGCCTTGCGCAGCAGAAGCAGGTTCTTCAGGGCGCGCTGGTACATGCAGTGCAGGCGGGTCTCATAGCGGTGGATGAGGCCGATGGATTGGGAAGCGGCCAGATTCTCGAAGGCGCCGGCGAGGCGGCTTAGTTCGTCCGCGCCGGGCTGGTCGTCGAGGTGGTTCTGAAGCAGGCGGGTTTCGATGGCCCAGGCGCGGCGCATGCGCCAGTAGGATGAGACCATCTCCTCGATGAAGCCGAACTCGACGCCGTCGGCGGGCTGGAGGCGATCCAGGTGCAGCTCGAAGAGGGCGTCGAAGCCTTC
>CAIRXZ010000274.1 GCA_903882645.1 uncultured Acidobacteriia bacterium
GGCTTCATTCAGGCCCTACGAGAAGTTCAGTACCACCCCAAATGCAACGCTTCCTGGCCAGGAAGAAAACCGTTTGGCCTGCGGGAGTGGGCCGCAAGCCTCTCTTCAATTTCAAAATAGCAGACGGGCGGGAAGAGACAGCTTCTGGGATCCCTGTAACTTATTGAAAACACAACGAAAACTTTTTTATAAGTTTCTGTGAACGAAATCCGTAACAACCCTACCCTTCAAACCAGCGCAGATGCTCCGTCGGCCGCCGCGCCAGCGGCTTCGTTCAAGCCGGCCTCCGACAACGGGAGGGCGCGTGGGCGCCCGGTTGGCGAGGACCTGCCGAAAGGGCGGGTCAGACCGTTCGCGTTGGCATCGGGCGCCAAGCGACCGTACAGGAATACTGTACAATATGAGCAGGGTGTCGGATGGCGATTGAAACGACGTATACCAGCCTGCGTGCGAACCTGGCGAGCGTCTTGAATCAAGTCGTAGACCAGCAGGAAACCGTTGTCGTACGGCGCAGAGGCGCGCGCGATGTCGCCGTCATCCCCGCCGGCGAGCTCGCTGGGCTCATCGAGACCGCCCACTTGCTGCGGTCGCCACGTAACGCACGACGTTTGCTGGCGGCGTTGCGCCGAGCCGAACGAGGGAAAACAAAGCCCGTAAGCGTTGCTGAACTACGGCGAGAGATGCTCGGTGCACCGGGAAAGTAAGCGGGCCGCGATCTTCCATCCCGAGTTCCGGGAAGACCTGCGGTATTGGGTCAAATCCGACCGGAGTGCGGCAATCAGGGTGCTGGATCTGGTCGAAGCGGTGATGCGCGATCCATTCCAAGGCCCCGGTAAGCCAGAACCGCTCAGATACCTGCTCGCAGGCTGTTGGTCGAGGCGCGTCACGCAGGAACATCGGCTCGTATACCGCGTCTGCGACGAAGCGGTTGATTTTCTTCAAGCTCGTTACCATTATTGATCCACTTGAATCCTGTCCCGGCCAGCCGCGATTGGTCCCGCCAAGCCGGCTTCCAACCGGGAACCGCAATTCACAGATTCGTCCCATGACAGGCCCATGACGGCAGTCGCCAGGAACAGGCTTTTGACCACTTGGAGGTGTCGCCGGCGGCGCGGATGAGGGAAACCAACCCGCACACCTGCGGCGTGGATGATACTGCTCGCCCCCTCAACTCCATCAGCACACACGCCTTCGGCGTGGATGATGGCTCCGGGTCTCCCTTTCGTTTCCAGCCTCGTTCCTGGCATGGGTCAGTTTAATCAATCGCTACTGGGTCATTCCTGCCAAGCAGCGAAGGCCGAGCTCGTCGCGGAGCCCGAAACGGGGAAAACTGTAGAAACTTCAGTGGCGCGCGAAATCGCCCGCCCCACAAAGCAGCGCAGGCGCAACCCATTCGAATTCCTGCAACCCGACGGTCAAAGCGAGCCGGCCGGAAGAACGCCGGCAAGGACGCCGGCGTACATCGGGTTGCGCGAGAACCGGCGGCGGGGATCTCGGCGGCAACCGTGAAGCGGCGTCTCAGCGGGAAGGCCGGCGAAGACGAGCGTACACGGAGCCACGCGGCCCAATTCGCATAATCACGACCTTCCGGCTCTGTTCGTAAACCAGGTAAACCATCCGGTACTTCCCGCCGTAGAACTTCACCCGGTACAGGTCGGAGTATCCCCCCATGGGCCCGGAATCAAAAGGGAAGGGATCTTCGCGGAGTTCCTCAATTATCTCGGCGGCTTCACGCCGAACGTCGAGCTCGAGCTTTTGGAACTGCCGAAGCGCGAATCCTGCCATCCGAACGTTCCAGGGTGATGCCGCTCTCACGCAACACCTGCTCGAAGCTGAAGGTTCGGCCGCCGTGCGCTTTGAGATCGCGCATAATCATGATCGCATCCGCATCGTCCTCTGTCAGCCAATTCGGGTCCGGGAGCAAGGCCCGCTCCTTGGCCGTGAGGTTGGTTTCCGCCACAGGTATCCGCTTTTCGAGGTTTTGACGCTGGAGCACGACTGGAAGCCTCCTGTTTCATTCTACCCTGAGCTTGCCGGGCCGCGATGCCTTCGAGCGCGGATTCCATCGGCGCGCCGATACAGGCCTTGCCGGATCAACTCGCGCGGCTCTTCACCCAGGACAAGCTTCAGACGGCGAGTAAAGAAGATAGCCGGGGTTCCGCCGGAGAGCAGAAACGCGAACAGGCACGAACCATAAACGGCCGATCCGGCGGCCACGAGCAGCCAGCCGGCGCTCCAAAAGCCGTGTCCGGCGCCGCCGTTGCGGATCAGGGATGGAAGGAGCCAGCCGACAACGCACGGAACGAGCAGAGTAAAAACAAAGCCGCGAAACCACAACGCGGCAAGACTCCGATCATGCGATGTTGCGCTCATGTGGGAAACCGCTCCCTCACGGTCGCGGCTCTGAACGGAGCTTTGAGCGCCAGCGAGCGGATCCTCAGAAGCACCGGACTTCACGGTCACGGAACCAAGTCTTCGACCGTGCGATGTTGCGCTTGTGCGGGAAACCGCTCCCTCACGGTCGCGGCTCTGAACGGAGCTTTGAGCGCCGGCGAGCGGATCCTCAAAAGCACCGGACTTCACGGTCTCGGAACCAGCCTATCGTTCGATGCCTAACTCGCCGGCGACGCGGACCAGGGTGGTGACGAGGCGGTCCACGTGCTTTTCGGTGTGGCCGGCGGTGCAGGAGAGGCGCAGCAGGTTCTGCGCGGCGGCGGGGCGCAGGACCGGATTGGTGTAAATGCCCTCCTCGAGGAGCTTCTTGCA
Organism: uncultured Acidobacteriia bacterium; assembly: GCA_903882645.1. Lineage (GTDB taxonomy): Bacteria > Acidobacteriota > Terriglobia > Bryobacterales > Bryobacteraceae > BOG-224. The sequence goes on from CAIRXZ010000274.1 coordinate 2,767, forward strand.
GAGGCGGCAGAGATCCAACTCGTCTTGAATCACCACCGGGACGATGGCGGTTTCGCCGGGCAAGACCTGGAAGCCGCGGGCGCGCAGCTCTTCCCGCAAAAACTGGGCGATGCGCAGCAGGCGCATGCGGCGCTCGGGCTCCTGTTTCATGATCTGCAAGGACGCGGCCACCGCCGCGACGGAAGCGGGGGGCAGGCTGGCGGAGAACACGAAGGGGCGCGCGGTGTGCTTCAAATAGTCGATGACGGCGTGCTCGGCGGCGACGAAGCCTCCCACCGAGGCGAGCGACTTGCTGAAGGTGCCCATGACGATATCGACTTCGTCGAGCACGCCCTGGTGTTCGGCCGCGCCGGCGCCGGTGGCGCCCAGCACGCCGATGCCGTGGGCTTCATCGACGTAGACGCGCGCTCCATAGGGCTTGGCGAGCTTGAGGAGGCCGGGCAGATCGGCGACGTCGCCTTCCATGCTGAACACGCCTTCGGAAACGATGAAGATCTTCTCGTCGGGCGGGCAGTTTTCCAGGCAGCGCTCGAAGTGCTCGAGATCGTTGTGGCGGAAGCGCATGGTGCGCGCGGGCGAGCGTAGCGCGCCCTCGACGAGGCTGGCGTGCAGGTTGTGGTCGCAGATCATCACGTCGCCCTTCTCGGTGAGGGCCGAGAGGGTGGCGTAGTTGGCCTGGAAACCGGTGCCGAAGATGATCGCCTCATCCTTGTGGACGAGAGCGGCCAACTCATGCTCCAGCTTGACGTGCAGGTCGAGCGTGCCGTTGAGCAGGCGGGAACCGCTGCAACCGCTGCCGTACTTGCGGATGGCCTGGAGGGCAGCTTCCTTGACTTTGGGATGGTTGATCAGGTCCAGATAGTCGTTGGACCCGAACATCATCACCTTGCGCTTGCCCATGCGAACTTCGCCGGGCGCGCATCCATCCCGCTCACCGAAGACCTCGAAATACATGTAGAGACCGGCGGCCTGCAATTCACTTGGACGAGTGAAGTTGCGGCATTTCTCAAAGAGGTCGTTGGAGCCACTGGCCTTCCTCTTGCCGGCGATATCGCTAGTCGATAAGCGCATGGTCCTCAATTCCATTCGTAAATCCGGTAGGTCTTGTACCTCTTCGCCCCCATGGCAATCAAGGAGCGATTCATCAGTACGTTGTCCTCGAGTATCCACGACATCTCGCAACGGCCGAAGCCCAGACGTTTGGCATTACGCCAAAGCGTGGCATAAAAAGCCGCCGCGAGGCCAGAGGCGCGATACTCCTCCACCACCCCGAGTGCAAGGACCCGAATATCTCTTACCAAACGTTGATAATACAGGATTTTGAGCAGGCCCGTGGGGAGCAGGCTCCCGTGCGCGTGTTTGAGCGCCAGGTTGATGTCGGGAAGCCCCAGGGCGAAGCCCACCACCCGGCCGGCTTTTTCGCCGATCAAGACGAAGTCGGGCTTGAGAATCTGCTTCATCTCCTTGCCCATGAGGAGGAACTCGTCGCGGGTCATGGGCACGAATCCCCAGTTGCGCTGCCATGCCGCGTTGTACACCTCCCAGACGTGTTCAACCTCCGCCTGAAAATTCTTCACGTCGATGGGACGAATGCGAATCCCGTTGGCCGCGAGGGCGCGGTCGCCCACGCGTTCGATCTTCTCCGTTTCGAGAGTGGCGGAATGCTGGAGATAGGCGTACAGATCCTTGGCTTTCCGGAGACCCAAGCCGTCCATGAGCGCGGGGTAGTACGGCGGGTTGTAGGTCATCATCAGCATGGGGCTGGAATCGAAGCCTTCGACTAGCATGCCACATTCGTAGTTGGTTGAGGGATTCACCGGGCCGCGCAGAAACGCGGCGCCGCGGGCGAATACCCATTGGCGCGCCCGCGACAGGAGCGCGCCCGCGACCTCGGAATCGTTTTCCGACTCGAAGAACCCGAAAAAGCCGGCGTTCTCCGCATGGAACCGGTTGTGGTTCCGATCGATAATCGCGGCCACGCGGCCCACCACGCGGCCGCCGCGCAGGGCCAGGAAAAACTCGACGTCGGCGTTGGCGTAGAAGGGGTGCTTGCCGCGGTCGAGCAACTCCTTGACGGCGATCCGCAACGGAGGCGCCCAATACGGGTCTCCGCGGTAGAGCCGGTAAGGAAGTTCGACGAACTCCTTCAGCAGCTTCTGATTATCCGCCGGAACAACCTCAATGGCTCCCAATGGCTAAACCCCTGTATGTAAGCTTCCGGTACGCCCACGGGGCTGCCAGGATGAGAACCAGCGCCAGGGCGGCCCCGGCCAACACATCGACCGAATAGTGGTATCGAAGATAAACTGTAGCAAAAATGAGGGGCGGAGTGTAGAACAAATAGGCCCGAAAAAGCCCCTTTGATACCAGCCGGCTGCCCCAGCAGGCCAGTATGGTCAGTTCCGTGTGGCCGCTCGGGAAGCAGTCGTAATGGGCGGATTCGAGGCGGTCGAGGCTCGCCTGCATGCCGCCGAACAGCCACAAGCCGCGCAATGGCGCATGCTGCAAGGAGGCCAGCAGGAAGCGGGGTCCCCGCGCCGGGACGAGCAGGTAGCCGGCGTAGGAGGCCAGAAACCCGAGCGCGATTAAAAAAGCGTAATATTGGAAGTTCTCGTAGCGCCGCCGCATCCAGATGAGGAAGGGTACGAGGAGCACGGCCGGGACGAACAGGGTGTAGACGATCTGCAAGAACTCGGTCAGGGCAGGCGTCTGGATGCGCTCGAGCCAGACGGTGGGGTTGGCGCTCCAGAGCCGGAAATCCAGATTGGCCAAAAACTGGTCGGCGCTGGAACCGCGGACGGCGGGGATGAGCAGGGCCATCTCCTTGTAGCAGGCGGCGACGTACAACAGCGGGTACCAGTTGCGAAAGCCCCGACTGGTGGGATTGGGGCGCTTGACCTCAAAGATCAGCAACGCGACGGCCAGGGCGTGCAAGGCGGCGATGGCGGGCGCTTGCGGGAGGCAGCGCCACCAGCCGAGGACGAGGAACGTGGTGAAGGCCAGGTAGGCGAGGATGAGCTTGTCGACGGGCCAGAAGCGGGTCTGGGAAGGTTGCGCGGCGGCCGCCGGCCCGGCGGGCGAATCGCCTGCCCCACCTGCCCCGCCAAGAGGGTTCAGTATTTCAGCCAACCGGACTCCTTGTACCAGGCGAGAGTTTCGGCGAGACCGGCCTCAAGGGTGGTCCTCGCCTCAAAATCAAGCTCCGCGGCCGCGCGGCTGACGTCGCAGGTCCACGAGGGACAGCGGGCCTCCCGAATCTTATCACGCGAAACGATGCCGGGCTTGCCGGTGAGGCGCGACCAGGCTTCCGCGCAGGCGCCGGCGGCATAGGCTGCGGCGTAGGGGACCGGAAAGACGCGCGGCGGCTTACGGCCCATGATCCGGGCGGCGATTTCGCCGAACTCGCGCCATGAAACAGGCTGAGGATGGGCCAGGAAATAAGTTCGGCCCTCGGCCTTCGGGCGCCGCGCGGCCGCGAGCAACCCGGCGGCCAGATCCTTCACGTAAATTGCGCTGAACCACCGGCCGCCGCCGGCGATTTCGAGGGCGACGCCTCTCGCGACGGATTTCAGGACCTGGAAAACATCCGTATCGCGCGGGCCGTAGACCACCGGCGGCCGCACGATGATGGCGCCGGGCAGCAGCGAGCGCACGATCCGCTCGGCTTCCAGTTTCGACCGGCCATAGTGGGAGACGGGCCGCGGTTCGGCGTCCTCGGCGAGGGACGCGCCCGGCCCGGCGGCCGCCAGGGAACTGACGTGCAGGAAGCGGACGGGACGGCCCGAGACGGCGCGCGCCAAGGTTTCGGTGGCGCCCACATTGCCGGAGTAGTAATCGACCGCGCGAAGCGCCTTGGTGACGCCCGCGAGATGGATGACCGTATCGACCCCCCGGAGGGCCTCATCGAGGCCCTGGCCGGTGGCCAAGTCGCCAAACGCCGGTTCGACGCCAGGCGGCAGCGGGCGCGGGAGCGTCTTGCGGCGTACCAGGCAGCGGGCCGCCTCTCCGGACGCGGCCAGCCGATCGAGCAGATGGCCGCCGAGGAAGCCAGTCCCACCAGTGATTAGCAGCATTACCGCGGCGCGCTGCGGAAAGCGACCTCTCCGAAGTAGCTCTCCGCGGTAGTCCCAGTGTGCTGGGAGTTGATCTGGATGCGCAGACCCTTGACATGGGGCGCGGGCTTGCCGTAGGCGCGCTGGTAGTCGGCGGCGAAGTCGCGATTCTCCTGAATCCACTGATTCAAGCCGGCATCGCCGGATTCGCAGACGACGGCAAAGACGTGGACGAGGGGGATGAACCCGGCGTTGGCGGCGGCGCCTTTAGGGGCGGTGCTATCCCAGATATAGGAGACCACGCGGCGGTCGGCGAAGGCGACCATGACCTGAGCGGCCTGGTCGTCCGTGCCGGCGTAGCGGAAATCGGCGCCGCGCGGCAGTTGCGCCACCTTCCACCGCCAGCTCAGGTAGGGCATTTGGGCGGGGTCCACATCGACGCTCCGTTCGAGCGCGAAGGACGCCTTCACGCTCTTCAGGCGGAGGCAGGGGCCGTCGGGGTCGGGGCAGGTCGAGACGTCGGGGCTGCCATGGTTCACTTTGATCTGCCAGCCGGATGGCAGGCGCCCGGCGGTCCAATTCGCCGTATTCAGGACAATCAGGGCGATCGGGGAGGCGCCCGCGCAAAAACTCAGGGCAAGTACGGTGCAGACAAACAGGAACCGCTTCAAAAGTCCTCTCAAGGGGCCGGGCGCCGTAGTAATTTTCAATATCGCACGATTGCGGGGGAAGGCGCCATGGGCGGGAGGGGCAGGGGGCGCCGGTTACCGACACGCTTCAATCAGGCATCAGAACGGGGATGACTTTGTTCCCGTGGCGCCGGTAGACGCGAAAATCGGAGTCCAGCGTTAAGACTTCTCCGGCCATATGGAGCTCGGAGAGCCGGACCAGACAAGCGTCCGCGAGGGACATCGGCCTATTGCGGTAGCGGTGCATGAGGGCCCGGAGATCCGCCTGCTCCTCCTGCACCGAGAGCGCGATGCGGATGACCCCCCGATCCAACAAGGCGAAAAGGGCATCGGCTTCGCAGCCCTCGCGCTTAAGAAGAAAGGCGGCCTCGGTAAGGACCGGCTCGCAGGTCAGCAACGGCGGGCTCAGACGTTTCCATTGCTCGACCGCCCACGCATGATGTCTAAGCCCGGAGGCGAGGAAGCTCACCAGCGGGCCGGTATCGAGCAGCCCCGGGCCTCTCTTCACCGGCCAAATCCCTCCATGTACTTCGGATTATCCGCGAGATCCTCGGGCAGGCCCTTGACTGCGCCGGCCAGATCGCTTGACAGGCCGTAACAGGATGCATCGCCGGATGGCGGTTGCTTCCGCAACGCATTCTCCAGGCTTTCCCTCACCAGACGGGATTTCGTGACCTGTCTCGCCTTGGCCTCATCGCCGAGAAGCGCCAGGAGGTTGTCGGGCAGCTTCAATGAAATCGTCCGCATTACGCCATGGTAATACGCGCCGTTCTGCCGCGCAATACCGGGACGGAGGTTCTCGATTGCCAAGGCGGCCGGGGAGATCTTCAGGCGCGGTCCTTGATCGTCAGCTTGAACCGACTTGTGTCGACCGGACGCGCGCCGGTTGCGCCATGCGCCAGCCGGTAGAGGCTGCGTCCCGATGAGGGCGGGGGTTAAGGAGCGTCTTCCTTGATGAACGTCCCGACGCCTGTCAAGCATTCAACCAACGTGCAGGCTCCGCCTCTTGCGGCGTTGATGGCGTTTAGAATCTTTGGGATGTTCATCTTCACGTCAGGCCAGTTTCCCCGGCTCAAGATAACAATCGCAATGCGCCGATGCGCGAGATTTTGTTGGTGCTGAAAGCCTTTGTCGGCGGTCAGCAGGACGTCGAACCCGGCTTCTTCGGCAGCGTCCAACAACCTCCCGTTTGACAGGCGGTCCCACCCACGTTCGGCCGTCGTGGCAACTGTGTAGTTCAGCAGGGAGTACCGAAGCGGAACGGGAGCGTTGTGGTCAAACAGAATTCGCATGCACGGGTTCTTGAAGGCTGTCAGCGACGAAATTGACGACTTGCTCGATCTGGTCTCGCGTGACGCCCCCGTACCACTGGATGATTTCTTCGATGGACGCGCCCTTCGCAAGACATTCGAAAACAATCGAGATGGGCAACCGGGTATCCCGAAACACCCATGCGCCGTGTACCCTCTGCGGGTCCGACTCCACTATCGGACAGTTGGACCAATCGATCATACCCCTACTATACGCCTCCAGTCTGCATTCGAGCTTGGCCATGGTGGGCGGCAAGGATAGGAGTCCAGCGGTTCGGCCCACTGCTACGATCTTCCCGGAGCCGGAGACGACCGCTGGCGGCGCTGGCGCAGCCCCTTGCACGCCGACCGCTTCCGCCGGTCTGCTATACCGAAGCTGAACTAATTAATCAGTTCGAGTGAATGCTCAATCATTAGGCAGTCTCCAACATCCATGACCAACGTCGTATCGGCCCTCACCGCCCGCACCCAGTTTGGGCAAATCATGAAGCGGGCCACGCGGAAAAACGAGCGGTTTGTCGTCGGCCGCCGCGGGGAGCCCAGCGTCGTTATCCTGAGCATGAAGGATTACATCGACACCTTCGCCCCGGCGCCCGAGGAACTGCGGGCCATGCAGGCGACGGCCAAGAGAACGGGTAGCAGCCGTCCGACCCCAGGCCAAATCAACCGGATTGTGGCCACGGTTCGGAGAGAGCACGGGACTTTGCCAGTTAAGCGCCGCTCCAAATGATCCGCCTCGTCCTGGACACCAGTTTTATTGGTGTCCGGCAGACTCCCTTACGCCCCTACGGGGCTGGCGTGTCTGCCGACCGGTTCCACAGGGCTTGCGCCCTGGGCTATTTTCCAGCGCCCCTGACGGGGCTTGGGGTCGTGCAGACACAAGAACAGCGACGGGGATCGGCGCCGAGGCGCAGACACGGATTGAGAATGCGCAAACTCCGGATGGCGAGCTGAAGCTCGCCACAGCACGCTGGAAGCGCGCGCCACGGTTCCTCGGGGTCCGGCGCCTCAGACCACTACCACGATTCTCCCGCCAGCGTTTACCACTGCTTCTTCCGCCAGGGTCAGGGTGACGGCGCCGGCTTGGGCCTTCGCCTGGTGCGCGAGGCGGCGGCCGTTCAGGGTGACCGAGGTTGCGGGGGGGGCGGGTTGCGGCAGCTTGACGGAGCGTAGCGCCAGGGAGCCTTCGGTTACGACCAGTTCGAGCCGCACCCGACCGGTCTCGCGGGAGGTCGAAAAGACGCCCCAGGCGGAGGCGGCGGACCAGAAGGACGCGAAACGCGCGGCGGCCGGCTTCGGCATCAGGGAAACGGCTTTGTTCGCGGCGTGGTAGTCGAAGCCGCTGTAGGCTACCACGCTCGACCAGGCGGACATGGCCCGGGCGTAGTGGTGGCCGCATTCGGGCTCGTCCCAGGGGTTGCGGCGCTCGCCATCGAAACGCATGCGGACGTTTTCGATGGTCTCGACGCCTTCGGCGACCATGCCGGCGTGGATGAACTGCGCGGCCACCAGGTATTCGATGCCGGTCCACGCTTCGGCGTAGTAGGGGAAGGGGATCTTGGGGCGGGCGGCCTTGCCGTAATCGCAGACCAGGACCGCGGGCTCGTCGTTGAGGGCGTAGACGCGCTGGACGGAATCGTGCTCGAAGAGCTGGGCGCGGTGGTTGTACTTGCGGATGGATTCGAGCGCGCGGCGGATCTTGGCCGGGTCGAGGAGGGGGCCGAGGCCGGCGAGATCGGCGAGGTACTGGCCGATCAACTGGTCGGCCAGGCAGCCCTCGCCGAGCTGGAACTCGGGGGCTTCGGAGTTGTCGGCGCCCATGTCGCCGATGGTGACCAGGGCGATTTGGGACTTGGGGACGCCGCGGACTTTCTGGATGTAGTACTCGCCGTTGAAGAGGTTGTGGTCGATCCAGGCGGAGCCTTTGTCGAAAATGGCGCGGTAGTCCCGGGCGGCGGAGGACTCGCCGAGCGCGAGGGCCATCTCTTCGGCCGCGCGCAGGGCGCCGAGGTAGTAGATGCCGCAGAGCGGATTGGGGCCGTAGAACTCGACGTCGTAGGTGTTGTGCTGGACGCCTTCCATGACGCCATCGCGGTTGGGGTCCCAGCCGCCGGGGATCCAGGCGAAGGAGAGCGCGCGCTGGACCTTGGGCCAGAAGCCGCGGAGCCAATCGACGTCGCCGGAGAGCTTCCAATCGAGGTACGTCTTGATGATCTGGCCCATTTGGCCGTCGGCCGCGGCGTAGCCGAAGCGGGCGGCGCCGTCGGGGAGCAACTGGCGGAAGCGCATGCCGCCCTGCTCGTCCTGGGAGTACCCGAAGGCCGCCTTGCGGAGCGAGCGCGCGAGGGTCGGGAAGAGGAACTGCGTGGAGGTTTCGTAATTCCAGACGTGGGTGCAGTTGCCGAAGCAGCAGCCGGAGCGGTCGTTGGAGCCTTCAAAACCGTGAAACTCACCATCGGCTGTGCGGAAGGCGGTCTGCGTGACCAGCGTCGAGAGGTTGGCCGTGGCGGCGTCGCGGAGGGCGGCGGGCAGGGTGCTTTCGCGCATGGCGGCGACAAAAGCGCGCGTGCGCTTTTCCAGGCCGGGCAGATGGGCGGCGGCGTGTTCGGCCGCGGCCCAGGCGTCGGGGAAGCGCGTGCAGTAATAGTTGCCGATGACCGTGTTTTCCTGGCCGGCGGGCGCGGCCCAGCCGGATCAGGCGGGGGTCCGGTTGGGGAAATGCCAGCTCAGGAGGAACGTGTACTCGGTTTCAGCGCCGGATGCGATGTCGCGTTGCAGGCAGAGCGCGCCGGTGAGACGGCGCGCGGCGGCTTCGGGGCCAAGGGCGCCGTCATCGGAGAAGTCGTCCCAGAAGAGCATGGGGCTGGCCCACCATTTCGCGGCGGGCCAACCGCGCAGATAGCTCACGCGGCCGTTGCCGGGATGTAGCACGGAGAGCGCGAAGGAGCCGCGTTGCGGGTCGGTGGCGGCCAATCCGGGATTGGTCATGTAGAGGCCTTGCAGCGCGGCTCCTTCGCGATACTCGTTGACCCGCGTCTCCGCGCCGCGCCTTCCGCCGAGAGCCGCAACCGGGTTATCGAGCGAGAACGCGATGGAAACGGTGGCCTTGGCGGGGCCGGGATTGGAAACGCGGTAGCGCAGAACGGCCACGGGGAGGCCGGAACTGTCGGGATCGAGCGGGATGAACGGACTGAACGCTTCGAGCGCGACGCGCACCGGCAGGCGGGCGTCCTGGAAGGCGATGCGCGCCACGGGGAACTCGCCCGTGAAGGTGGCGCGCGCGAGGCGGCTCAGGCCGGGAGCGTTCGCTGGGCCGAGGCCGGATGCGCTGGCGTAGGGCGGCAGGAGGCGCGATTCGAGCACGCGCACGACGGGCTTGGCGCGGCCGGCCCGCGCCCAGATGGAGGCGAAGGCGTATTCCGGCGAGCGGCCCTTGTCGGGACGGTTGAAGATTTCCCAATCGCGAAGCTGTCCGCGGCCGCCCAGGCTGATGCTGCCCGTGCCGATGCCGCCGAGCGGGAAGGCAATGGTGGCAAGCTGGCGGCCGGTGTAGACGCGGGGGTACTCGAAAGGCGCCGGCGCGGGCGCGGCTGCGGGCGGCTTGGGTGGGGCGGGGGCGGCGGGTTGGGCGGCCCCGAGAGCGGATGCGGCGGACACGGTTTGGATGAATTTACGGCGGTTGGCGCGGAATTCGGCGCTCATATGTTGTCCTTCTCCAAGGTTGCCGGGTGAAATCCCAGCGGTTGGCAGGCGAAAGCGCCCAATGCCACTTAAATAGCTCATTGGGACTCCTTGCGGGCGGGAAAGCTGTGACGACGATGCCAAGCAGCCCGTGGGAACGATCTGCGCTTCTTTCGGTTGGGGTGAACCCCTTCAGCAGCA
>CAIRXZ010000275.1 GCA_903882645.1 uncultured Acidobacteriia bacterium
CGGATCTGCTCCAGGCTGGTGGCTTCCGAATCGTCCATGCTGATGATCAATACCCAGCATCCCGATCTTTCCCCTTCAGGCTCATCTTGTGTGAGAATCCGGGCCTCGGTTCAGGCTCATCTTGCATGAGACAAGAGTCCTCATTGACATTGCCGCGCGACGGGGTATGATTTGAATTGCCCCCCCGATGGAATCCCGAGGCTCCGTGAACTCCACTCACAATCCAGTGGTTCTGGAAACCGACCTGCCCGGCGTCGAACTCCTGGCGCGCGGCAAGGTCCGCGATGTCTACAATCTGGGCGGGCATTTGCTGATCGTAGCCACGGACCGCATCTCCGCATTCGATTACATCCTGCCCACGGGGATTCCCGAAAAAGGCAAGGTCCTGACGCAGCTTTCGATTTTCTGGTTCGACTATCTGCGCGAGGTCACGCCCACGCACTTCGTCACCGCGAACGTGGACGAGTATCCCGAACCGCTGCCGCGCTTCCGCGACCAACTCGAAGGCCGCTCGATGCTCGTGAAACGCGCGCGCATGGTCGAAATCGAGTGCGTCGCGCGGGGCTATCTGGCGGGCTCCGGCTGGAAGGAGTATCGCGAAAAGGGATCGGTCTGCGGCATTCCGCTCCCGGCGGGCCTGCGCGAGAGCGGCCGGCTCCCCGAGCCTCTCTTCACCCCGTCCACCAAGGCCCAGACCGGCCACGACGAGAACGTCTCCTTCGAGCGGGTTTGCGCGGTTGTTGGCGGCGGCCTCGCCCATCGCCTGTGCGACCTCACCCTGGCGATCTACAGCGCCGCCGCGCGGTTCGCCGAGACCAAGGGCATCGTCATCGCCGACACCAAGTTCGAGTTCGGGTTCGTGGACGGCGAACTGGTGTTGGGCGATGAAGTGCTGACGCCGGACTCCTCGCGCTTCTGGCCGGCCGCCACGTACGCCCCCGGCGGTCCGCAGTTTTCCTTCGACAAGCAATTCGTGCGCGACTACCTGGAGTCCATCCGCTGGGACAAGCGGCCGCCCGCGCCCCCGCTGCCCGCGGAAGTCGCCGCCAAGACCGGCGAGAAATACCGCCAGGCTTACGCCAGGCTGACTGGCCGCGAGTTATGAACTGGCTCGATATCGTCCTGCTGCTGATTCTGGCGTGGTCTATCGCCGCGAGTTTGCGCGCGGGTCTCACGCGCGAGATTCTCGGGCTGGCGTCCGTGGTTCTGGCGTTGGTGCTGGGTCTGTGGTGCTACGGAACCGCGGGTTCCTACCTCGCCCCTTACGTCAGCTCGCGTTCGCTCGCCAATCTTCTCGGCTTTTTTGTGGTCTTCGCCGGCGTGATGCTGGCCGGAAGTCTGGCCAGCTTCATCCTCGGCAAGTTCCTCAAGGTGACGGGTCTTTCGATCGTCGATCACGCGCTCGGCGCGGCTTTCGGGGTTGTTCGCGGAATGCTGATCGCCATCGTGTTGATCATGGGTATCATGGCCTTCTCGCCGGGCGGCCGGGCGCCCGCATCCGTGGTGCATTCCCGGTTCGCTCCCTATGTGACGGGCGCGTCCCGCGTGTTCGTGGCCATGGCGCCGCACGAGATGAAAGAGGGTTTCCGGAAAACCTACGAGCAGGTGAAGGCGGCATGGGAGAAGGTTGTCGGGGCGCGCTAGACGCGCCGAAGGAAGAACATGAAAGAGAATTTTGACGCGCTTGTGCAGCATCTGCTGAATGGCGGCATCTCCCTGGGCCAGGCCATCGAGATTCTGGAGAAACGCATGATCGAGGGCGCGCTGGAACGCTCTCGCGGCAACCAGTGCGCCGCCAGCCAGCGTCTCGGAATTCACCGCAATACCCTCCAGCGAAAAATGACGGCCTACGAGCTGGCCAACGGCCGCATCCGGCCGCGCCGCAAACCCCTGGCCCGCGCGCCGGGCTCCCGCGGGAGAAAGGCCGGCGCCGCATAGACGCCCGCGCACCCTTGCCAGCATCGAATTCCGGCTCCATGGATCTTCTCATCTTCGATCTGGACGGCACCCTGATCGATTCCCGGCTCGACCTCGCGCAAGCCGTAAACGCCACGCGCCTGCACATGGGCATGCCGCCGCTCGAAAACGCGCAAGTCTGTTCCTACGTGGGCAACGGCGCGGCCGTGCTGATCCGCCGCGCCATGGGAGAACGCGCCGCCGAGGCGGAGATCCAGGAAGCGCTCGAGTTCTTCCTCGAGTACTATCGGGAGCACGCTTTGGAGCGGACCACGCTCTACCCGGGCGTGCGGGAAGCGCTCGAGCTGCTCGACGGCGCCGGCAAGCGTCTTGCCGTCCTCACCAACAAGCCGGTCAAGATCAGCCGCGCCATCCTCGACGGCCTGGGCGTGGGCGGGCGCTTCTTCCAGGTCTACGGCGGCAACAGCTTCGAGTTCAAGAAGCCCAATCCCATCGGCGTGGAAGCCCTCATGAACGAGGCGCGCGTGGATCGCGCGCGCACGCTCATGATCGGCGACAGTTCCATAGATATCCAAACCGCCCGCAACGCCGGCGTGCGAAGCTGCGGCGTAACCTGGGGCTTTCAGCCCGAGACCCTCGCCGATCCAGCCCCCGACCTGCTCGCCGGCCGCATGGAAGAGCTGGCGCGCCGGGTCCTCGATCAAGGAGACAAATCATGACTCATCGTCCCGGCGCCACCGTCCCGGCAACCGGCATCTATTGGTGTACGGTCTGCAAACTGCCCGAGCGGTTCGCCGCCGGAGAGCCGTTCCCCGAGTGCAAGAACATGTGCGGCCGCGGTTCCTGGGTGCTGGTCCGCAAGGAGGGCGACGATCCACCGGCCCGGAAGGAGTTGTGAACGGCTATTTGCCCAACGGCGACATCCCGTTGGAATTCAGCCGGGATCGTCCGGAGCCTCGCCCCGCGCAATGGCTCAAGGCACAGGCGCCCGGTGGCGCGCTCGGGAAGCGAGAAATCCGACGTTAGCCCGAAGGGCGTGAGATAATAGCCCACGGCGCAAGCCGTCGGGAACGCAACCTGCGCTTGAGTAGCCCCGTTCAGGGGCGTAAGAACATGCCGCACACTTTCGCTTGTCTGCTCGTGCACGTGGTTTTTTCCACCAAGGATCGCGTACGTGATCTATCGCCCGAGCTCGCGAGCCGCCTTTTCCCTTACATGGGCGGCATTGTCAGAGAGCTGAAAGGGGCGCCGCTCATCATCAACGGGCCAGCCGATCATGTTCACCTGCTGTTGTCGATTCCGGCGACAGCTTCGATAGCCGCTCTGCTGCGAGTGCTGAAGACCAACTCTTCCCGGTGGGTTCACGAGCAGTTTCTGGCGCGGAAGCGCTTCGCCTGGCAAGCCGGGTACGGCGCGTTCACGGTGAGCGGCTCGAAATCGGACGACGTGAGGAGCTACGTCGCTTCGCAGGAGGCGCGTCACCGCAGAGTGTCCTTCCAGGAGGAGTTCCTCACCCTGCTGAAGAAACACGGACTGGAACACGACGCGGCGGACATTTGGGGATGAAGCTCTTCCGCCCCTGAACGGGGCTGCGCGGGAGCCGGGTCTGGTTCCCGACGGCTCACGCCGTGGGCTATTATCTTTCGCCCTTCGGGCTCGGCATGCGACGCCGCTTGCCAGAAATGCAGGAACTCCAAGCCGACGCTGTTTATCAGCGTCGTCCCAATGGGCGAAACTCGCCATTGAGTGCGTAGGACGAGTCAATAACCAATGAGAAGGATACCCTTCAGAGGAAGTTGGAGCCGCCCGCTAACGTAGAGCGTCTCAAGAAAGCTCTCAACCTTGGCGAAATCGTCCGAATTACGATACGTGTTGCGCACAGCTATCGCGAGATGAAGAACATCGTGCATCATGCACGCTTGAAAAATGTCCTTGAGAAACTGGTTGTTGTCAACGGCCCGGCCTGCCTCAACTTCAAGAACCCACCCCTTGCCGGCTGCGTGGGCGTCAGCGTTGAAACACTTCAGTACCTTGCCCTTGCGCCCAAAGAGCACGGGCACGATTATCTTGTCCTCGAGAGACTTTCCCTTTTCGACCCGAAATCCAAGCTTCTCTAGGCCTGGGCGGAGCCGTGCCATAACCGCATCGCTATGTTGGCCTGCTCTTGTACTCGAATCGATGGCGTCGGCCACCTCTTCGAAGAGCGCGACGACAAGGATCCCGAACTCTGGTGGAGGTGACGACTTTGGGAAGTAGACCCAGTTGATTCGCGTGGCGTCGCTCATTGAACGTCGAAGTCCTCAAACTTCGCCTCGTACCGGCAGTCGTAACACATCGCAGGCGATTCGTCGCCGTATTCGATTGTGCCGTCGTCGGCGTCGCCGCAGCCGTCGTCATGCAGTCGAACTCGCATCGAAACTGCGATCTCAAATGGTCCAGACGATCCGCAATTTGGACATCGCTTTCCATAAAGACAATTGACGTTGGGATTCGCCCTTTCTTCACCGTGACCAGACTCAGCGGCATTATGACTCATAACAACGGGCCTCCATGATCATCCCCTATTCGCGGTCTAACCGGTTCTCTCTCGGGTCATGTCTTCGATTGCCTGGCAAGCCAGTCCTGAAGCATGCTTTCCACAAGGCCGCTCATTTCCATTCCCCGTTCATAGAGCCTCGCCCGGACCCGATTCCGCAACTCGATGGGCAAGTAGATCGAAGTCTGGGTGTAGCTCCGATCGCTGTGCTTGCCTGGCTTCCGCCCCGGCTTCTTCGACAGCGCCACCCCGGCCTGATTCGACGCCTCCGCTTGCCGCTTCTGCGTCCGGCCACTCGGAGAAGGATGCCCTTTTGACATTATGGTGTTTTGAGTACTCACGAACAATATCGATCTTAAATGTCAATGACGCCAATGTCAACAGGGAACGCGGTTCTGCTCTGGACATTTCCCGCCCCTCGCTTCGCGCCATCCGGGCTCCTCTGCCCCGCCGGCGCAAATGCGGGGATAAGTTTAATTTATGTTGAGCCGCGCTTGCATTTAGGGAATTGCTAAGCTACACTATCCTTGAAGTTCTTCGATGTTCGACCTTCTTCCAATCCGGCCGGTTCGCAACGTCATTCCCATCGCTATTATTATCGTGGTCATCGTAGCCGGCCCCGCCTGAAGGCCAGCCGGAACCCAGGTTCCAAAGGCCATCGGCGGGGCGAAACCAGCCGATGGCCTTTTTTGTTGTTTGGCGGCTTTCTTGGAGTGGAACGGAGTTTTGAGGGAAAACGGAATATGTCGGCGTTAATGAGCGGCGCGAGAATGCTGGTGGAGTGTCTGGTCCGGGAAGGCGTGGATTGCATGTTCGGGTATCCGGGCGGCGTGACGCTTCCCTTTTACGACGTGCTTTACGACCGCCAGATCCGGCACATCCTGGTGCGCCACGAAGAGAACGCGGTTTTTGCCGCGGAAGGCTACGCGCGAGCCACGGGGAAGGTCGGGGTATGCTGCGCGACTTCGGGACCCGGCGCCACCAACCTGACCACCGGGCTGGTGGACGCGCTCATGGATTCCATTCCGATCGTCGCCATCACCGGGCAGGTCTCCACCATGCTGATCGGCAGCGACGCGTTTCAGGAGGCCGATACGTTCGGCATCACGCGCTCGGCCACCAAGCACAACTACCTGGTCAAGAACCTGGAAGACCTGCCGCGCATCGTCCATGAAGCGTTCTACGTGGCCTCGACCGGGCGGCCGGGACCGGTGCTGGTGGATATCGCCAAAGACGTCTTCCAGGGCCAGGGCCATTACCAGCCGGTGAGCTCGATTCACCTGCCCGGCTACAAGGTCTTCACCGAGGGCCACGCCGGGCAGGTCAAGCGCGCGGTCCAGTTGCTCCGGGAGTCTTCGCGCCCGCTGGTTTACGCGGGGGGCGGCATCCTGGCGGCGGGCGCCGCGGGGGAGTTTCGCGAGTTCGTGGAGCTGACCGACGCGCCCGTGGTGCAGACGCTGATGGGCTTGTCGGCGCTGCCCTCGGAGCACCCGAACTTCATCAGCATGCCTGGAATGCACGGCAGCTACGCAGCCAACATGGCCCTGACCGAAACCGATCTGCTGATCGCCTTGGGCGTGCGCTTCGACGACCGGGTGACCGGGCGGCTGGCCGGCTTCGCTCCCCACGCCAAGGTGATTCACGTCGATATCGACCCCGCCGAAATCGGCAAGAACCGCGCGCCCGAAGTGCCGATAGTCGGCGACCTGAAACGCGTCCTCCCGAAGCTGAACAAACTGCTATCCGAGGCCCCCTCCGCCGGCGAACGGATTTCCGAGGAGCGGCGCGCCTGGCGGCGGCGGATCCGGCAGTGGAAAGACGAGCACCCCTTTTCCGCGGAAACGTCCGATTCCGAAATCAAGCCGCAGAGCCTAATGCGCGAAATCGACCGCCTCTCCGGAGGCCAGGCCATCGTCACCACCGACGTGGGGCAGCACCAGATGTGGGCGGCGCAATTGATCCGCTTCAACGAGCCGCGTTTGTGGATCACCTCGGGCGGCCTGGGGTCCATGGGCTTTGGCGTACCGTCCGCCATCGGAGCGCAGTTCGCGCGGCCCGATAAGCTGGTTTTCGCCATCGTCGGCGACGGCGGTTTCCAAATGTCCATCCCCGAGCTTTCCACCATCGCCGCGAACGGCCTGCCGATCAAGATCGTCGTGATGAACAACGGATATCTCGGCATGGTCCGCCAGTGGCAGACCCTGTTCTTCAACAACCGGCTCTGCGGGGTCCAGCTCGATTGCTTCCCCGACGCGGAGAAATTGGCCGCCGCGTACGGATTCCAGGGCGCCGTCGTCGAGAAGCCTTCCGAGCTGGCGGCGGCGCTCGAGCGCGCCGTCAGGCATCCGGGCCCGTATCTGCTGAACGTGAAGGTCTCGCCGATGGAATGCGTGTACCCCATGGTGCCGGCCGGCGGCGCGATCAGCGAGATGGTTCTGGGACCGCCCCAAGCGGAGGCGGCGGCCGCGATATGACGAGGGGGAAGACATGCGTCAAGTGATTTCACTGCTGCTCGAAAACAAGCCCGGCTCGCTGATGCGCGTCACCGGAGTGCTGAGCCAGCGAGGCTACAACATCGAGAGCCTCACGGTCGGCCGCACGCTCGATCCCGAGGTGTCGCGCATGACCATCGTGGTCGACGTGGATAGCGCGCTCTGCCAGCAGGTGATCAAGCAGATCAACAAGCCCGTCAACGTGCTCCAGGCGACCGACCTGACCGATGCGCCGAAGGTGGTCCGCGAATTGGCGCTGGTGCGCGTCCGCACGGCGCAGGGGTCGCGCGGGGCGCTGCTGAAGGAAGCCGAGATCTTCGGCGGGCGCGTGGTGGATTCCTCCACCGAGGGCTTCGCCATCGAGGTGACCGGCGCCCCGGAGAAACTCAACGAGTTCATCGATGTCATGGGAACCTATGGGGAGATCGACGTCACGCGCTCGGGCGCGGTGGCGATCGCGCTGGAGGCGCGAAAACTCAGGTTGCAGCCGCCGGTGGAAAGACAGCTTTCAGCGGTCAGCGTTCAGCTTTCAGCTAACCCGTCTGAGGCTGAGGGAGTTGGCGGCTGATTGCTAACGGAAGAAGGGCTATCAGCCATGAGCCCATGCGTTCGAGGCTGATCGCTGAAAGCTGAGAGCTGAAGGCTATTAGGAGCACACATGTCGAAACGTTATTACGAAGCGAACGGAAATCTAGACTATCTGAAAGGGCGGACCGTCGCCATCGTCGGATACGGAAGCCAGGGCCACGCGCACGCGCTGAACCTGCGCGATTCCGGCGTGGACGTGGTGGTCAGCGAGGCGCCCGGCAGCCCGTCGTGGGCCAAGGCCGAAGCGGCCGGACTGAAAGTCATGACCACGCCCGAGGCCGCCAAGGCCGGCAACGTCATCATGATCCTGGTTCCGGATCATGTCCAGGCCGCCGTGTACAACCGCGACATCGCCCCGCACATGACCGCGGGCAAGACCCTGATGTTCGCCCACGGCTTCAACGTCCACTTCAAACAGATCGCGCCTCCGCCGGACATCGACGTGTCGATGATCGCCCCCAAGGCGCCCGGCCACCGCGTTCGCGAGTTGTTCATCGAGGGCGTGGGCGTGCCGGCGCTGGTGGCGGTCGAGCAGAACGCCACCGGAGAGGCCCTCGAGCGCGCGCTGGCTTACGCGCTGGCCCTGGGCTGCCTGAAGGCGGGCGTGATCGAGACCACCTTCCGCGAAGAGACCGAAAGCGACCTGTTCGGCGAGCAGGCCGTGCTCTGCGGCGGCGCGAGCGAGCTGATCCGGGCCGGCTTCGAGACCCTGGTGGCGGCCGGCTACGCGCCGGAAATCGCCTATTTCGAGTGTCTCCACGAGTTGAAGCTGATTGTGGACCTCATCCAGGAAGGCGGCCTCGCGTACATGCGCTTTTCGGTCTCGGATACCGCCGAATACGGCGACTACACGCGCGGACCGCGCATCGTCAACCAGCAGACCCGCGCCGAGATGCGCAAGATTCTCTCGGAAATCCAGTCCGGCGCGTTCGCCAAGGAGTGGATTGAAGAGAACCGGTCGGGCCGGAAGAACTTCCTGGCCATGCGCGAAGCCGCGCGCCATCAGCCCGTCGAAGAGGTGGGCCGCGAGCTGCGCGAGATGATGCCCTTCCTCAAGAAGAAGAAGGAAGTGGGCGTGCCGCAGGACGTGGAAGCGGCCGCCAAGAAGTAGTCACAAGACCGCTCCCTTACGGTCGCGGCTCCGATTGATGCACGGGACTCCGGTCGGAGCCGCGACCGTAAGGGAGCGGTTCCCGGTTCGGACGAAACTGGCGCGGGAGCCGCATGAGAATCTTCACCTTCGATACGACGCTCCGGGACGGGACGCAAGGCGAGCTCGTCTCTTTTTCCGTGGAGGACAAGCTTCTCATCGCGCGGAAGCTCGACGAGCTGGGCATCGACTACATCGAAGGCGGCTGGCCCGGCTCCAATCCGAAGGACAAGGAATTCTTCGCCCGGGCCGCGGAGTTGAAGCTCGGCCACGCCAGGCTGACCGCGTTCGGCTCGACGCGCCTCGCCAAGAACCCGGTGGAAGAGGACCGCAGCGTGCTGGCGCTGGTGGAGGCGGGCACGCCGGCGGTCTCGGTTTTCGGCAAGTCGTGGGACCTTCACGTCCACCGCGCGCTGGGCATCTCGAACGATCTGAACCTGGCGCTGATTTCCGAAACGGTGCGGTTTCTCAAGCGTCACGGCAAGGAAGTGATCTACGACGCCGAGCATTTCTTCGACGGTTACCTGGCCAATCCGGATTACGCGCTGCGCACTCTCGAAGCCGCGCGCGCCTCCGGAGCGGACGTGCTATGCCTCTGCGACACCAACGGCGGCACGCTCACCAACCGGGTGGCGGAAATCGTGGCCGCGGTGCGCGGCCGCTTCGGCGGGGCAATCGGCATCCACCCGCACAACGATTCGGACCTGGCGGTGGCCAACGCCCTGGCGGCGGTGGAGGCGGGCGCCACCCACGTGCAAGGCTGTCTGAACGGATACGGCGAGCGAACCGGCAACGCCAACCTGGCGTCCATCATCGCCAATCTGGAATTGAAGCTCGGCCACGAAACCATCGGTCCCGGGAAGCTGGCGACGCTGGCTTCGGCTTGCCGGTTCATCGCGGAGCTGGCCAACCTGCCGCTGCCGAACGACCGGCCCTTCGTGGGCAAGAGCGCCTTCGCGCACAAGGGCGGCATCCATGTCAGCGCGGTGCTGAAGGATGCGGCGACCTACGAACACATCCGGCCGGAGACCGTGGGCAATCGCCAGCGGGTGCTGGTAAGCGATCTCTCGGGCCGCGGCAACGTTCTGTTCAAGCTGCAACAGCACGGCCTGGCGGACCGTCTCGACGAGAACGCGCGCCGCGACCTGCTCGAGCGCATCAAGCAGATGGAATACGAGGGCTACGAGCTGGAAGCCGCCGAGGGTTCCTTCGAGCTGCTGGTGCGCGAGGCGCTGCATCCGGGCGCGCATTTCTTCGAGGTGGAGAGCTACGAAGTCTCGTCGCGCGCCGGCGGCGCGGAGGGCGAATCGCACACCCTGGCCACCGTCACGCTGCGCGCGCAGGGCGTGGTTCAGTGGGCCACGGCCACCGGGCACGGCCCGTTCCATGCGCTGCATCAATGCCTGCGGAAGTGCCTGTCCAAGCTTTACCCGGAGGTCGCCGGCGTGCATCTGACGGACTACAAAGTCCGCGTGCTCGACTCGCGCAAGGGCACGGCCGCCAAGGTGCGGGTGTTGATCGAATGGAGCGATCACCGCCGGAGCTGGTCCACCGCCGGCGTGTCGGATAACGTGATCGAGGCGAGTTGGAAGGCGCTGGTCGACGCGATCCGGCTGGAGCTGATGCGCCTGATGGAGCGCGACGGCGCCGTGGAGACACTCGCGGAAGATACGGCTTTGGGAGTGTAGGGCCGGCGTTAAGCGATCAGTTCGCGGAGGCTCTTGACGACCTTGAAACTGACTTGCTCGAACTGGTTGAAATGGCGCTTGCCGCACTCAATCTTGAGCCGTTCCAGGGGCCGCAGAAGCGAGAGGCTGACGGGGCCCTTAACGCCCGTGTCCTTGGTTTCGGCCACAAAGTAGAGCGTCCGGTCGTTCCTGTAAACCAACGCCCAATCCGGGGTATATCGGCCAACCGGCGTTTCGATCTCGAACCATCGCGGCAACTTGATGTAGAAGTGAACGTCGTCGTTGTTCTCGCAAGCCTGGGCGAAAGCCTTTTCCGGCCCGGACGCGGAATCAATCGCGATGTGGCTGAACAGGGTCTTTTCCTGCTTGTGAACGGCAACCACGTTCGCCTCGAACAACTCCGTCAGGTCGGCCTCTTCGAAGCGGCGCATCTCGTAGACAAGGTCGTCCACCTTCACGTACTCCACGCCCTCGACGAGCAGCGCGCGCTTGGTGTCGTTGATCGCTCCGGCCGCTTGATCGATGAACGCTTGTGGGTTGTTGATGGCGTCTTGCAGTCGGCCGGATTTCAGCAGGATGAATGCCACCGTTGACTTGGACAGCGATGTCTTGCCCTGAACCTGCGCGATGAAGTCGGGCATGACATAGTGCGAATCGGCAACCTGGGTTCGCCGTCTAACCTCGACGCCGGCGACGCCCTGGCCCGTAATCCGAAGATCCGCCCGCGCGATCACCACCTTTGGGCGCTCGATTGGGGGCAGCCCGCGGATGGCGGCGACGGCGTCGTCGATCAACTCGCCGGTGGCGTACCTCACCCCGTAGCGAGTGCGTTCGCGGATGCGCTCCCACAAATCCAGGAAGTTCCGATCCGCCTCGTAGCCCTTCTTCAGCCGGACGGTGACCTTATTCCGCTCGTTGTGGACCATCTCCTTCTTGAAGGCAATGCCTTGTTCTTCCATCTCGGTCTGGAGCTCCCGCGCGAAATCCTCGAAGCTCTCGTTGGCGACGATGGTTAACTGGTTGATCGTGCCGTCGAGGATGCGCTCGCCTTTGTCGTTCACGCACAGCCGCAAGCCCCGGCCGATTTCCTGACGCTTCTTCAACTGGGAGGAGATTTCGGCCAGCGTGCAGATCTGGAAGACATTCGGATTATCCCAACCTTCGCGCAGCGCGGAATGGCTAAAGATGAACCGCAGAGGCTCCGCCGGATCGAGCAGACGCTCCTTGTCGCGCATGATTAGCGCGTAGGTGTCGTTGTCGTCCTGGCTCCCCTTTTCGGTCGAATCCTTGAGGCGCCCCTGCTTGTCCTGGGAGAAATAGCCGTTGTGGGCCTGCGCGGCGTCGAACGGATACAACCCGGCATATTCCGGCTTCGCCCGGTAGTGCTCGAAAACCTCTTCGAACCACAGCGCGAACTTGCCCTTGACGGGGGAGCCGCCCGCGGCATAGGCGCGGTAATTGGCCACCCGGTCGACGAACAGCACCGACAACACCTTGATGCCAAGGGGCTTGAGCCGCGCTTCTTTCTCGAAGTGCCGCTGCACTGTTTCGCGGATCTGCAAGCGGAGAAGCGTTTCGGCCGGCGTCCCATGAGGTTGGCCGGAGCGAACTTTCACGTCGTTAGCGAACTCGACATACTCTTCGCCCGCGTCGATTGCGTTAACGATGAAGCCGTCTTTGTACGTCTCGCGCTCGCCCGAGAGCCGGTAAAGGTCGTCGCCGTTCCTGATAACCACGCTCTTCTTGGCGGGACCGCTTGCGGTGTTGACCCAGATTTTGATACGGGCGGAAATGGCCCTCCTGCTGGTCCGGAAGCCCTCCAGTTCCACGAAAGCCTGATTGGCGTCGAACTCGTCCGACACACCGATCACGCCGATCTGCTTGACCCGCCCTTCCCTCAAGGCCCGGACCGGATCGAGCCGGTAAATCAGGTTGTAGGCGTTGCGCGGCGTCGCCGAGTAGCGCAGCGTGCAAAGCGGGTTGAGGCGGGCCAATGCCTGCTTGCGAATATCCGTCTCGAAGTTCTGCGGCTCATCGACAATCACGATTGGGTTAGCGGCCTGAATGAACTCGATAGGACGCAAGCCGGTTTCCCGAAGCTGGTTGATAACGTTGCCCTTGGATTTCTTCCCCTTCCTCCCGCCATTTCCATTGCCGCCGTTGGCGCCGTTCCCGTTCGCCCCGTTGCTGTCCTTGGAGAAGGAGTCGATGTTGATGACCAGGATTTCGATGGCGTTGGACAGGGCGAAATTCCGAAGCGCGGTCACCTTCCCGGAGTCATAGACCGAGAAGGCGCAAGACTCGTGGTTGTAGAGGCCCTGGAGGTGAGCGTGGGTGATCTTGAGGTTCTTGAGCACGCCTTCCCGGATGGCGACGCTGGGCACGACGACGACGAATTTCTTGAAGCCGTACTGCTTGCTCAACTCGTAGATCGTGCGCAGGTAGACGTAGGTTTTGCCAGTGCCGGTCTCCATTTCCACGGTGAAGTTCGGAAACCCGAATGCCTCGCCGGTGTCCACCGCAAGGGGGACCAGCGCCTCGGACCGCGGCAGGGAATTCGCCGCCTGCACCTTGCGGCAGTTCTCCAGCAACTGCTCCTCAGTGAGCAAGAGACGGTTGGCCAAACCCTTCTCGGTGAGATTGAGGCCGAAAAAATCGGTTCCGGCCGCCTGCGGTTGCCCTTCGAATAATTCCACCACGCTGGCGATTGCGTCAAGCTGGTACTGTTGGTTGGCGGAGAATTGCAGTTCCATGATCGACTTCTAGATGCAGGTGAACCGCACCTCGGCATCGCGGCAATGCAAGTCCAGGTTGGTCTTCAGCTCATCGCTGTCATGGAAGACGGCGTCGATGGCCACCACTTCGCGGGGCTTGAGGGCGAGAAGCGGCTCGATCATCTCGAGGGTGAACCGCTCCAGGATGAAAACCATGGCCCGATGATCGATCGCATAGACGGGCGCCCCGCCGATATCG
The DNA here is from genome assembly GCA_903882645.1 of uncultured Acidobacteriia bacterium. GTDB lineage: Bacteria > Acidobacteriota > Terriglobia > Bryobacterales > Bryobacteraceae > BOG-224. The sequence goes on from CAIRXZ010000275.1 coordinate 13,345, forward strand.
AGCCTTTCAATGGGAACGGTGAGCGGCTGGCCGAATTTCAGAAGAAGCTCGAACAGCATATCTTCCGGCGCGGCGCCCGGCTTCTCCCCGGTTACGAACATCTGGAGTTGCGCCGCCAACGCTTCAGCGTCCTCAATGCCGTCGCCGCGCCACTGTTTGAAGTTGGAGGGGGCAAGGAGGAAGGACTTGAAGCCGAGGCCAATTGGCGCCGGGTTCGCCAGGTTGGCTGAAGAAACTGTGCGATTGACGACTCCGCGAATGCGCTCGCGGCCAATCTCGGAAATCAGCTTATGGCCGGTCTTGAAGCCCTCGGAGTCAGGGTCGCAAGCTTCCGGAAGCTGGATACAGATTACCTGCCGCCGCTTGTGGTCCCTGCTGTTCAGCGATTCGACAGCCTCGAAGGTAGTACAGGAGCCCGCAAAGAAGTCGAAGACTGCTTCACCATCCTTAAGCACGAAATCGAAGATCCCAGCCAGTAGGTCCACCGGCTTTGGATTTGTGAAAACCTGACGCTGGTCGAAGATCGTCGCTAGGTCATTGGCGCCAGTGCGGCTGTCCAGGTGAACGACGCTGGAAAGCTTCCCTTCGTAGTCATCAAGGTACTCCTTTATCTGGATGATTTGGGTTTCGTCCTCGCCATAAAGGATCTGGTCGGCGGCGATGAGTTCTTGCATTCGATCTTTCGGGTAGCGGTACCCGTTCGCTGGCCGGACACACGCCTGGTTCGTCTTAGGGTGGATCACGTCGTACTGATATCCGCCGGGCTTGGGATTGTGCACCTTCCTGCTTCCGGTGTACACGCCGCGCGTGTCCACCCGGTTGTAGTGAGTGATCGGCTGCAAGCTTTCTTCGTTGCCCTTGATAAAGCGGCGAAGATCGGCTTGAATTCGATCAACATCCTCACCAAAGTTACTCGCTAGCCGGTTGTACTCGGCAAGAATCAACAGCTTCGCTGCGGATGAATTGTCCTTCCAAACAGGATCGGCGGCTGCTTTCTGACGGCAATAGCAAACGAGGTACTCATGCTCGACAGCGATCTGGGTCGGATTGTTGTCAGTGGCTCCCTTCCACACGATAACGCCCAGGAAGTTCTCCTCGCCAAACACCTCGTTCATGAGCGAACGCAAATTGTGCATCTCGTTGTCGTCGCAGGAAACGAAGATCACACCGTCCTCGCGCAAGAGGTTTCGCGCGATATACAGCCGGGGCAGCATCATCGAGAGCCAGTTGCTGTGATAATGGCCGTTTTCCTTGGCATTCTTGCGGAAGAAGCCTTCGCGCATGAGGCTGCCGTCGTCCATCAGGTCGTTGATGCGCCTCAGGTAGTCTTCCTTGCTCTCCTGGAACCGGTCGGGGTAGATGAAGCTGTCGGAACCCGTGTTGTAGGGCGGGTCGATGTAGATGAGCTTGACCTTGCCGAAATACGCCTTCTGCAGGACCTTCAACGCCTCCAGGTTCTCCCCCTCGATGAAGACATGCTCCGCCTCATCGAAGTTGACGGACAGATCGCGCTGCGGCCGAAGGGTCGCCGTCGTCGGGGTTTGAAGCACCTTGTAGGCATCTGCCTTGCCCGCCCAGGTCAGGGCATACCGCTCACCGGCCTCGACAACGCTCTCCTCTCCCACCACCCGTCTCAGGGCGGCAATATCGAGTCTGCCCTCGGTAAAGGCCTCCGGCACAACGGCCATCAACTCCCGGCGCTTTTCCGAGACCACGTTGAAGGATCGTCCAAGCTCGGTGTTCTCGTTCATTTCTCAGATCCCTGCCAAACACGGCCGTTCGCCGGCCCAGCGAAGACCGCCCGCGCAGGCGCGCCGTGACGTTGTCCAGGGTACCTCATGATTGTATCTGCTGTCCGGAGCTCGCGCTTCGCCGTTGGCGCTGGCAGGGCGCGTGGAAATCCTCTCACCGGCGAAATGGGCTAATATACCTGACGGCTCGCGTGAAAGGAGGATGGACGATCGTGAGATGGATGCGCCTGTTCGCCGCCGCGGCTCTCGTGTGCGGCTTCCTCTGCCACCCGACTCTCTCCCAAAGGCCCGAAACGCCTCTGTACCGGGACCCCGGCCAGCCGGTGGAGAAGCGGATCGAAGATCTGCTCGGCCGCATGACTTTGAAGGAAAAAGTCGGGCAGATGAACATGCCCTGCGTCTACATCAACTCGCTCGGCAGGGACGCGGCGGCCAAGCAGGAGGGCTGCCGCCGGTTCACGCTGGGCGACCTGACCGAAGACATCGGACCCGGCGGCGGCTTCTTCACCCTGGCCGACAATGCTCTTCAAGTGGGCGCGCGCGAGCAGGCGGCCTACTTCAACGAGTTGCAGAAACTCGCCCTGGAAAAGACCAGGCTGGGCATTCCGCTGCTTCAGAGCGAGGAAGGCACGCACGGGGTGATGTGCTCGGACAAGACCATCTTCCCGGAGGGCCTGGCCATCGGCAGCACGTTCGATATGGACCTGGTGCGCCAGATCTGGGCGGCGGAGGCGCGCGAGGCCCGCTCGGTGGGCATCCATCAGCTCTACACGCTGGTGGTGGAGCCTAACCGCGACCCGCGGTTGGGCCGCAACGAGGAAGGCTTCAGCGAAGACCCGTACCTCTGCGCGCGCATCGCCGAATCCATCGTGCGCGGAGCGCAGGGCTACGATGTGTCGGCGAAGGATAAGGTCGTGACCGGGCTGTGCCACTATCCGGGGCAGAGCCAGCCGGCCGGCGGCCTGGAGCGCGGCGCCATGACCGTCTCCGACCGGATGCTGTGGGAAGTTTTCCTGCCGTCCTGGGCCGCGGGCATCAAGGCCGGCGCGCTCGGCGTGATGGCCACCTATCCGGCCATCGACGGCGTGCTCACGCACGCTTCGGCGAAGATCCTGACGCACATTCTGCGGGAGCAGTTGGGCTTCGAGGGACTGGTGCTCAGCGAAGGCGGCGGCATCGGCACGCTGGTGTATGAGCGCGTGGCGGCGTCGCAGAAAGAGGCCGGCCAGATCGCGCTGCGGGCGGGCGTGGACGTGGGCATTTCCTACGAATCGGGCTATATGAGGTCGCTCGTCGAGAGCGTGGAGGAGGGCAAAGCCTCCATGTCGGATATCGACCGCGCTGTGGGACGCATTCTGCGGCAGAAGATGCGGCTGGGGTTGTTCGAACACCCGTACGTGGATCCAGAGGAGGCTGCCCGTGCGGCGCACGCGGAAGCGCACCAGGAGCTCGCTTTGCGGGCCGCGCGCGAGGGCATTGTCCTGCTCAGAAACGAGGGGAACCTGCTGCCTTTGAGCAAGAGCGTCAGGTCCATTGCGGTGATCGGCCCCAACGCGGACGATAAGCGCGAACAGCTTGGCGATTACGTCCCCAGGCGCATTTTGCAGGACATTACTACTGTGCTGGCGGGCGTGCGCGCCAAAGTCCCCAACGCGAAAGTCACCTACGTTCAGGGCTGCGACGGTCTGGCCGCGGAGCCGGACCAGATCGCCGACGCGCGGAAAGCCGCCAGCGATGCGGACGTGGCCATCGTAGTTTTGGGCGAACGCCACATGGGGACGCCGCGGGCCACCGACGGCGAGGGGAGCGACGTGGCCAGCCTGGACTTGCAAGGACGCCAGGAAGAACTGCTTGAAGCCGTGGCGGCCGCCGGCAAGCCGACGGTCCTGGTGCTCAGCAACGGACGGCCGCTCTCGATCCGCTGGGCCGCCGAGCACGTGCCCGCCATCGTGGAGGCCTGGAACTCCGGAGAGCGGGGCGGGGCAGCGGTGGCCGACGTGCTTTTCGGCGACTACAATCCCAGCGGCCGGCTGCCGATCACCGTCCCGCGCCACTCCGGGCAACTGCCGATGTACTACAACTACATGCCGTCGAAATCGGGCCGGCGCTACGTGGATATGCCCATCACGCCCCTATGGGAGTTCGGTTACGGCCTGAGTTACACGAAGTTCGAATACGCCAATCTGACCCTGAGCGCCAAAGTGATCGGAACTCGGGGCAGCGTGGATGTGACCGCCGAGGTTAGCAACGCGGGCAGCCGCGCCGGAGACGAGTTAGTGCAGCTTTATGTCAACGACCCGGTCGCCTCAGTCACGCGCCCGGTCAAGGAGTTGAAGGGTTTCCAAAAGGTATCCCTGCAACCCGGCGAGAAGAAGACCGTGAAGTTCACGTTGGGTCCCGACGATCTGGCGCTCTACGATCAAAGCATGGTTCGCCGCGTGGAGCCGGGCGCATTCAACGTGATGGTGGGGAGCTCGTCGGAGCAGATCAGGTTGAGGGGGAGCTTCGAGGTCAGGTGAGGGCGGCGCGCCTGGAGAGCGGTTCCCCCCGGGGCTCTTCCTGGCGTTCCGGCGTTTCCGTGTCAGGTCTAAGCTACGGCTTGAGCAGCCAGACGCGGTAGACGCGGGCATCGGCGAAGGGTACCAAGGTCAGGTCGCCGGGCTTGCCGGCGACTACGCCATCGATGCGGTAGGCTTGGGCGCCCCGCCAGTTGCGCGGCAGGCTCGCGCGCGCATCGGCCAGCTTCACTTGAGCGGAGCGAGGGCCCGCGGCCTGCAGATCCAGAACGCCCGGATTCACGGCCTGCTCGAGAGCGAGCACTTGCGGACCGCGCGCGATGGCGGCGCCGTAAGGATAACTCGGCCCGCCGGGCAGCAATCGCGCCGTCAGGTCCATGTCTATCTCGACTTGGTCGCCGGGCTTCCATTCGCGTTCGATGGTTAGGAACTGGCCCGGCGCGCCCTGGTAAGCGCGCCCGCCGGCGGTCGCCGAAAAGCGGGCGGTCCATTCGGGAACGCGCAGGTAGAGCGCGAACCGCGCGGTCTTCTCCGGGCTTACGGTCAGCGCGGCGCTCCCCTCGGCGGGGTAGTTCGTCTTGACATCGATGGCGACGGCGCCGGAAGCGGTGGACACGTTCACGCGGCCCGGAACGTAGAACAACACGGCCGCGCCCGCCGCGCGCGATCCCCAGGCCAGTTGGGGGATCATGGAGATGCCGCGCGGCTCGCTCGACACGCAACAGTTGATTCCGGGGGTCGGGGATTTCCTGCCGTTCAGGGGCGTGAAGTAGCAAATGTCGCCGGTCCTGGGGTCCTGCGCGCCCAGCAGCGCGTTGTAAACCGTATGTTCGAGCTGTTCGGCGTACTGAGGCTCTCCGGTGAGCCGGAGCAGTTGCCAGGTGAGCTGCAACCAGGTCACGGTCGCGCAACCTTCGCCCACGTTGGAGGCCTCCTCGCCGGGGAGCACGCCGTCGCCGGCGAAGTGCTCGCTCGAACTGGTGGTTCCGGTGACGTAGAGCCGGTGCGTGGCTATGTCCTTCCACGCGATCTGGGCGGTCCGCAGGTAGGCTGGGTTTCCGGTGGCCCGATACAACTCGGCCAACCCGACCAGGTTCGACATCATCTCGTACGCCTTGGCATTGGCGGTTCGGAAGACGCTGCCCGAGGCGTTCAAGGATTCGATGATTCCAGGCCCATTCGGCTGGCTCCAGGACCGCACCAGGTACTCGCAGAAATCGAGATACTTGCGATCGCCGGTAAACCGGTACAGGTTCACCATGGGTTCGAGGATGCTGGTGGCGGCCATGCCCACGTGCGTGCCGGACTTGACGATGTCGCGCTGGCCGGGGCCGGTTCCGAAGGTGCGGCAAAGGAGATCGCCGATTTTCCTGGAGGCGTCGAGCGCGGGCCCGAACCCGGTGGCCTGGTAGTAGGCGATGAGGCCAATCAGATCGTACTTATGCACCCAGACGTCCCAACTGGTCCAGCGCTGCTCGTCGAGGTACGTGCCGAGATAGCCGTCGGGCAGTTGCGCGGCGACCAGCGCGCGGGCCACGCGGTCCATCAGGGTCTTGATGCGCCCGTCGCCGGTATAGAGCCAGGTATTGGCGGCGGCGTGGAGGAACTTGCCGGCGTGCTCGCCGGCCCACTCCTGGGCTCCGGGCCGATGTTCGAAGCACTCGAGGATGCCTTTCTCGTCGACATGCAGCAGGCGGCCCTCCAGGTTGACGCGCATGCGTTCGCCCAGGATGCCTTCGATGCGCTGACCGCCATACGGGGCCGGCGCGAACTGGTCGGCGACCTTGTCCGGGACGACGGGGGCTTTTAGGGGTTGCGCCGCCATGCAGGGCAAGGCGCAGACGAGGGCGGCAAGGAACAGTTTCATGAGCCGTCGGAACTCCTTACGACTCAGATTCTGGCCCGCGGCGGCGGGCAAGTCAAGCGGGGAAGCCGAGGCGCGTGGTGGGCCCTGTAGGATTTGAACCTACGACCAACGGATTATGAGTCCGCTGCTCTAACCGCTGAGCTAAGGGCCCTAAGTGTTTACGCTTCTGTGGATTACGAGCAATTCTCTGTTCCGAGGGATACCCGCCCTTTCCATGTTGCGGATCGCGCCGCGCAACTTCAGCGAGCCCGTGCCGCGCGTACGCTTCATTCGGTTCATTGTACCGCCGTGGTTTCCCTCAAGGAGTCGATTTGACGATCCGGATCGCGCCTGTCGACGAAGACGCGGCTGCCGCGGCGCACCACCGGCGGTCGCGGAAGCTCACGGGACCGATCCGCCTGGCGGTGGACAAAACCGGGGGAGCTGCTCGGGGTCGAGGTGGATATCGTGACGCCGAACAGCCTGCGTTACCTGCGGGACGGTGTTCCGGCTGAAGCCAAGGCCATATAGCCTACTACGTGCCCGGGATCGGCGGCGCGATCCTGGTTAGCGGTATTTCCAAAATATCCTCAGTGGGCGGCGGAGCGCAAGCAGCGGCAATGGGGCGTGGCCGGCCTCCCAGTCCCCGACGCTTGGACAGAAGAGGATCATCGCGCATTGGCGCAGCTTCTGGTAGGCTCCCGCTTTTCTGGCCATGTGGAACCGGGCGATTTCCAGGATTCCCGGCTTGGCCAAGGTTTCCAGCCTTTCGACGATATCGGCGATGACGGGGGCGAAGCCTGGGCAGCCTTCCACGCGGCTTCGTACCCAGGCGGGCAGACCGGCGCCGAGCAGGCGCTGGGCGAGCGCCAGCCCGATAAGCAGGGTGCGCTCATTGCGCACAAGAGCGGCCTGGTGAAACGCGAGGCGCCAATCGAGGTTTGGGGACGCGCGGATGTGTTCGGCGACGTCGCACACCCAATTGAGGCTGGACCAGACGTGCCTGGCGCCGTGGACGCACAGGAAAAGCAGTTGATCTTCGGGCGGGAAGGCCAGGATGCGGCAACCCTCGAGTTCCGTTTCGACCAAGCTCTCCCATCGGGATTCCAGCGGAAATGGGAAATCGAAGTAGCGATGCGCCAGCCGCCAGTGAATCTCGACCAGGGTGGAATCGCGAGGGCCCCAGAAGTGGAACTGACACTCATTGCGGAGGAACTCGGGACTTAGAGCATGGGGGCCTCTTTCGCGCGGCTCGGGCTCGTAGCCCCGCTCCTGGAGCATTCTGGTTACGGGCGCGAGGTCCCGCTGGCGGACCATGATATCGAGGTCCGTAAACTCGCGAAGGGCGATATCGCCGTAGGCGGAAGCCGCCAGGGCGGGGCCTTTGAACGGAACGGCCCCGATCCCGGCGCTCTCGAAGGCCTGCAGCAAACCAATCAGCTCGGCGGTGAGGAAACGGCTTCTGCCGGCGTTGGCGGTTACATGCCCGGCGAGTTCCGCCCGAAAGCCGGCGGGCAGATCGTTCCAGCAAGTCGCCTTCAGGTTGCGATATACGAGCGGAGTGACGGCGTGCTCGGTGGCCAGGGAGAGGAAACGCGCGTGGTCGAACCGGGCGCGGACGGCGGACTCGATGGAGGAAGCGTGGGTGGGTTCCGGACGCGTCCGGGCGCAGGCCAGGAGGGCTTGGAGTTCGGGGGTCATGCTTCACTATCAGGGTGGAGCGGTGATTTGAAGCAGTGGAGCGTAGCGAGCGGATTACGCCAGGCGATTACGGTAGCCGGCGGTCAGCTTCCAAAGACCGACTGCGGAGTGGAAACTGGCAGTTCGGAGGTCCGAGGGAGCGGCGAAAGGGAGTTGGCCGCCGACGAATTCCGAAAAACGCCGGTCTTCACGCGAGCAGGCTCTACGTCGAGCGTCCGAAACAGGGCGTGCACTTCATCTCCGGCCAGCTTGATGCGGCAGACGCACAGGACCAGCACGACGGCAAGAATGGCAATGGCAGGCGGCATATACCCTCTCTATCGGCATGAGATGCGAAAACTTGAGGGTTGGTTGCGCGAGCCATGACGGACGTTACCGGACGAGGATTTCGCGCAGGGGGCGGCGCCGGGCGAGGAGGAAGGCGAAGAGGGCGGCGCAGGCGTCGTTCGCAAGGTCGCGCCATTCGAACGGGCCGCGATAGAGGAGGCGCTGGGCATACTCGAGGGCGAGGCCCAGGGCGACGACGGCGAGCGGCGCGTAGATGCGCTGCCGGGCGCTGCGAGCGATGAGGATCAGCAGGAGCGCCGCTGAGAAGAAGGCGAGGAAGTGGGGGACGTCGTGCGCGGCCCCGCCGTGGCGGAATGCCTTCGGCCGCCACGGTTGTAGCGACACGACAACGAGGCCGTAGACCCAGAGGACCGCGAGCCGTGCCAGGATGGCGCGTTTCACGCGGCCGAGCCGCCGAGGCTGGCCGCCCTTTCCACCTGGGCGGCGATCCAGGAGTACGTCTTTTCGAGACCCTCGCGGAGCGGGCGCGAGGGCTTCCAGCCGAGTTCTCGTGCGATCAAGCGGTTATCGGAATTCCGGCCGCGGACGCCGAGTGGGCCGGGAATGTGACGGATGGTAAGCCGCTTGCCGGCGATCTCCATGACCAGCCCGGCCAACTGGTTGATGGTGACCATTTCCTCGGAGCCGATGTTCACGGGGCCGGTGAAATCGGATTCCACGAGGCGGCGGATGCCTTCGAGGCACTCGTCGATGTAGAGGAAAGAACGGGTCTGGAGGCCATCGCCCCAGATTTCGATCTCGCCGCCGCTGGCGGTCTGGGCCACTTTGCGGCAGAGGGCGGCGGGGGCCTTTTCGCGGCCGCCATCCCACGTGCCCTCCGGACCGAAGATGTTGTGGAACCGCGCGATCCGCGCCTGAAGGCCGTAATTCCGCATGTAGGCCAGGTAGAGGCGCTCGGAGAAGAGCTTTTCCCAGCCGTACTCGCTATCGGGCGCCGCGGGGTAGGCGGAATCCTCGGAGCACTTGGGGTTGTCCGGATCGAGCTGGTTGTACTCCGGGTACATGCATGCGGACGAAGAGTAGAAGAGTTTCTTCACGCCGGCGAGGCGTCCGAATTCGAGGGTGTTCAGGTTGATGGTGGCGGAGTTGTGCATGACGGCGGCGTCATGCTCGCCCGTGAAGATGTAGCCCGCGCCGCCCATATCGGCGGCAAGCTGGTAGACCTCGTCGATACCCTCGACCACGGCCCGCGCCAGATCCTGATCGCGCAGGTCTCCGACAATGAACTCGTCGGCGGGCGATTCGGAGTATTCATGGCGCTTCAGGTCCACCGCCCGTACCCGGAATCCTTCCGCCTTGAGCCGCTTCACCAGGTGGCCGCCGATGAACCCGCCGGCCCCGTTCACAAGAATGCGTTTTGTCATGCCGGTCTCCTATCCCACCCGATTCCAGGGCCGCCGATGAACACCGATGAACACGGATGGAAACAAGGATCTTATCGGCGTTCATCCGCGTTCATCGGCGGATCTGCAAAGAAGCGGAAGGGGATACCGGGCTATTCGTGACATTGGAGTCCCGCGGGACATTTTCGTCTCCACGGCTCGGGACTTCCACATGCAGTTGCATCTGAAGGCTTCGTTCCCTTCCACTGTCGTCCGCGAAGGCATGCTCCTTTATGCCGGTTGATCCCATTTTGCTTCGGAATACGGCAGCATGGCTGCGGAAGGCTCGGCAGGACGTCGAGCGAGTCGAGAGATGCCTCGCGCCTGAATCGTCCGACGTGGAGGACGCCATGTTCCATTGCCAGCGCTTTGCCATCAGTACGCCTGTCCGCGATTGTCGATACCGTGAATCCGCACTGTGTCAGGCGAGTCCAGATCGAAGAAGAGACGCCATTTCCCCACCCGAAGCCGGTACAGGCCGTCGCGATCCGTGAGGGTCTTGACGTCTCCTTCGCCCGTGTTGCCGTAGCGCGTGAGAGTGAACAGGATTCGCATTGCCGTTTCTCTGTCCAGCTTGCGCAAGTCGGCGCGCGCCGCCGGTTCCCATAGGAACCGCTTCATGCGCCAAATTCCCGGAGAATCTCCGCATGGGGGATGCCGGCGCCCTGCTGCGCGCGGGCCGCATCTATGCGCTGGAGCATCTCCGGATCGATGGGAGCTTCATTTTGCGCGAGAAGGAATTCCAGGTAGCGCGCCGCGGCGCCTGTTTCCGATTCCGGGAGCCGGTCAACCAGTTCGTGAATCTGCCGCTTGGTCTGCATTTGCCCTACTATATATCAATACTGGCTGAGTTGGCGAATAGGTTGCGATGAACGGGGGTGAAACCAGTTCCTTTTCAAGCCAATTCTTCCTATCCGCGTTCATCCGCGTTCATCCGCGGCTGATAACGATGTTGCCCCGCCCCCCTCAATACGCCCCGTTCGGAAACAGCACCGCCCGCACCGTCCGCGACAGAATGTAAAGATCCAGCCAGACGGACCAGTTCTTGATGTAGTAGGTGTCGAGCTGCGCCTGGACCTCCAGATCCCCATTGGACCTGGCCGAGATCTGCCACAATCCGGTGAGCCCGGGGGTGACCTGCGTGCGCAGGCTGCGGAATTCGGCCGGGAACCGCTCGTTGTGGTAGCTGGGGAATGGCCGCGGACCGACAAGGCTCATCTCGCCCTTGAGGACGTTCCACAACTGGGGCAGCTCATCGAGGCTGGTCTTGCGGAGAAAGCGCCCGATGCCGGGCAGGATGCGGGGATCGCGCTTCAGCTTGCAGAACCGGGCCCACTCCCGCGCGGCTTCCGGGTCTTCGGCCAGGCGCCGGTGGAGCATTTGCTCCGCCCCGGGGAACATGGTGCGCAGCTTGAGGATTCGTATCGGCCGGCCGCCTTCGCCCTCCCGCTCCTGCGCGTAGAATGCGGGGCCGGGGCTTGCCCGCTTGATCCATATAGCGGCGGCCGCGAATAATGGGGCGGACGCCACCAACGCGATGGCCGAAAGGACTATGTCCATGGCCCGCTTGATGAACCTGTTGAGCGGGATCAGCAAATTGCAGCGGATGCGCAAAGCCAGCACGCCGCCGAGGTCGCGCGGTTCGGTCCAAAGGGAGGCGACGCCGAAGAGGTCGGGCACGATGAGGATACTCGGGAAAATGCCCGACCAGAGCTGAAGATTGGCAACCAGCCTCTCCCTGGGAATCCCGGGCATGGCGACGATGGCGCGGCGCGTGCGATACCTGTCCGCGAAATACGCGACGTCCTGAAGAGACCCGGGGACCGGCACTCCCAGGCACTCGCCGTGCAAGGCGGGATTGTCATCGAGACACACCACCGGACGGTACCCCAGCACCTGGTTGCTCCGAAGATTTTGGATGACGACGCGCGCCGTCTTGCCCGCCCCGAGGATCATAACGGGAACGCCCCACCACGGCCGGGAACGGAGGAGGTGGCTGGCTATCGCCCGGCCAAAAGGGACCAGGACCAGGGATAGCGCCCACGAAACCATGAACCCCCCGCGGGAGTTTGCCCACCAGTCCTTCACCAGGAACATGGAGGCGGTCAGCAGGAGGTACACCAGGGTGACGCTGTGGCCGATGCGGCGCATGTGCTCCACGGCGGTCATGCCGATGCCGGGGTACAGGCCGTAGAACGCAAACGCCGCGGTGGAGAAGCCGACGGCGAGCAACATGCTGGCGTGATGGGGGGGAATACGCGGGTTGATGAGCGACCAAACCCAGAATCCGGCGAACACGGCGCACGAGAGGGTGAAGATATCCACCAGGGCCGTGCCGGCGCCCATCAGCAGGGCGGGGTCGGCGGTTCGATGCTGACGTTCGAGAGCGAGGCTCGTGGTGGCGGTGGTCATGGGAGTAGGACGGGAAGCAAGATCCGGGCTAGTGTGCTGTCCCTTCTAATTCTTGACAGTCCCAGGTGGGGCCGTGGGGCAGCCCTTTCAGGCTGCGGACCCGCTTTCCAGCGGGTCCATCCGGCTGAAAGCCGGTGCAGGCGAGATTGCGCGACCCACGCTCACTGTCAATTCTTACAAGGGGCGGCACACTAGACCTGCGACGCTTTTCCGCTCGGGAATCTCTTCAGCCCAAGAAGTTGCAGGGCAAAGAGCACGACGAACCGCGGGTTCTGTTTGAGGTATCGCTTCCACAGGCGGCGGGGTTCCGTGACGAGGCGGAAGAACCATTCCATTCCGATCCGCATCATCCAGCGCGGCGCCTGGCGTTTCGTTCCCGCCATAAAGTCGAATGCCGCGCCGACGCCGACCATGACCGCCTGGACACGCCCCTTGTGCGCCGCCATCCAGTAGTCCTGCTTGGGTGTGTTGAGGCCGATGAAGAGAATCCGGGCGTCGGAGCGGTTGATGTCACCGACCACCTGCTCGTCCTCTTCGGGCGTGAGGGGACGAAAAGGAGGCGAGAACGCGTAGGCCACTTGGAGGCGAGGGAAGCGTTGGGCGACGACCTCAACGAGCCGGTGGAGGACTTCGGGCGCGCCGCCGTAAAAGCCGACGGGAAGCCCTTCCGCGGCAGCCTTTTCAAGGAGAATGGGGGTCAGGTCGGGACCATAGACGCGGGTGGCGTTCCTGTAGCCGAGGAGTCTGAGGGCCCAGACCAGCGGCATGCCATCTGGCGTAACGAGGTCGGCGTTGTTCATGACGCGCCGGAAATCGGGGGAGTCGTAGGACTCCATCACGTTGTTGACGGTGGCGATGCACACGTACTTCGACGAGTGGCGAGCAGCCCACCCCGGCAGCAGGCCGGCAGCCTGAGCGTAGCTGGTGGGATGAACCTGCATGCCGAGGATGAAGGCTCCGCTAGGGATGGTTCCCATGGCCGGCCAGCCAGGCGCCAATCTCCTCATGGGTACGCACGTCTCCCTGGAGAATTGAGAGGACCAGGTCCGACGTCGCGACACTGTTAAACTGCCGGTCCCAGGTGACGGGCTTCGAACACCCCGCAAGCTTCACGATGAAGGGAATCCTGGGGTCCTTTTTTCCGTCGACGAGGCCGCGCATGGGATGATCGCTCGACAGAATCAAGGTAGTATCGTCCCAGCGTCCGGCCGCTTCCAGCTCTTTGCGGACTTGACCAATGGACGTGTCAACGAGCGATAGCGCGTCGTAGTAGAGGGACGGTTTCGCTCCGCCGTTGTAAACCCCGGGGCTCGTGCGGATGAAGAAGTAGGGGCCGTGAGCGCCGAAGAGGTGTAGGAAAAGCAACGGCGCGCGCGAGGTTCTCACAAAGCGCAGGGCCTCCTTCATCAGGGAGGCGTGTAACCCGGCCGCATAGTAGCGCCCCCTTGTAGCGGTCAGGTCTTCGAATGTGAGAGGCCCCAGCCCCTCCTGTTGGACGAGGTCGGCAATACCTCCCTGGTAGACCACGTAGCCCTGCCCCATCGGAAGCCAACTGCAAGCCGAAATGTCACGGCTCAACATCCGGCAATACGGCAGATACCACCCAACCACCGCCGAGTCGATTCCCATCGCCCTGGCGCGGGAGAAAACGTTGGGGCAGCTCGAGAAGTCGACCGGCTGCCGCCCCCCCTCGAACTTGACGTCCAGGGCGCTGGGCCCCCGGGGAGAGGACTTCTCGACGGCGGCGCCCGTCAGAAGAGAAGGAATCGACTCCAGGGTGTTGGCGGCGGGGGGCCGGGCCTCGGTTGCGAAGAAGGCCTCGCCGCGCAATCGCGCCAACTCGGGTAGGGACAGGTCGGCGGGGTGCTTCTCGAACGTCAGCCGGTAATCCCATTCATCGAACACGATCCAGATCAACGAAGCCGAACCACTTTCGCGGGCGCGCACCGGAGCGGCCATGGTCTTGTCGGTGAGCGTGCCCCCGCGCAAGCTGAACGCTCCCCACGCCGCTTGCGTCATGAGCAGAGCCCCGACCGGCGAGAGCAGAAGCAGAACGCCATAGATGATACGCAGGGTTCCGCGAGCGCCACGCAGAAAGACAAGGAGCCCCAGTACGCCGGCTGCGGCGCCGACCCATAACCAGGCGTGCCGGTCGGGGGCCGCGGACGACCCGAGAGGGATTCTCCGGATAAAATGAACGGCCTCGGAAGCGATGACGCACGCCACAACGGCGAAAGCCGCGAGCCCCAGCCTATAAGCCTCGAAACGGCGCACCAGCCTGAATCCCAGCAGAAAAAGGCCGGCGACGGCCAGGGTGTCGATCGCGGCAGCGAAATAGTGAGCGCCGCTGGGGAGGGTCTTCATGAAGTAGCTCAGGCGCACAACGGTATAGGAGAGCCCCGCCCATAAGCGCACATAGAATAGAAACGCCAGAGAAAGAGCGGCGATGAAATCCGTTCTCCAATGGCGTGTTGCGCGCGGGTTAGGTCGGGTGACTTGAATTCCTTCAGCGAGGGTCATAATGTCCAGGCGAAAGCATCTCGGCGTCCCTGTCGGGTGGCGATTGCCTTCTCATAGATCTCGATAATCATCTGGTAGTTCCGCTCGGCGGTATACTTACGTTCGTATTCGAGGCGGGCTTCCGTCCGCATGCCGGCGAGTCCATCTCCGCTCACGAACGCGCGATCGATTGCGCGGGCAAGGTCTTGCGGGTCTCCCGTGCGGTAGTGGAATCCCGTGCGGCCATCGTCCACGATTTCCGCAACGGCTCCGATTCGTGAGGCGATTACCGGGGTGCCTTTTGAAAAAGATTCCGCCGCAACCCGCCCAAAGGTCTCATACCATTCGGACGGGAAAACCACACATCGGGATGTGCCCATCGCGTCGAGCACCTGCCGTTGCGGCAGCCTTCCCACGTACCGAATACGGGGGTTTCGCTCCGCGGCGGCCCTAACTTCCGCAGCCAGCGGGCCGTCGCCAACGATCTTAAGTCGGACCGCCGGATCCACGAGTTCCAGGGCCTTCAACATTGTCCGGATGCCTTTTTCAACGGCGAGCCGGCCAACGAATAGGAAGTCGTCGCCGCCCGCGCCCGGAGGGCCTGGATCGAGAACAAAGTTTGGCTTAACCACGATCCGTGACGCTGGAAATCCTTGCTCCCCGAACTTTTGCCTTTCAAACTCGGAAACCGCGATGAATGTCGTGACCGTTCGCCTCCAGGTGCGGAGGAGCCGATGAAGGACGATCATTGCCGCTACGGCGGAGCTCCCCAGTACGCTCTCGCGATAGCAGCCATGCAACACGCCGGGCCACGGTATCGGGCGCCGCGTGCAATCCTCGCATATCGTGCCGTTCCGGTAGAATGTTCCGCCCGGACACAGCAGCCGGTAGTTGTGAAGTGTCTGAACAACCGGTATGCCCAGGCTATATGCGGCATGATGGATGGCGGGGGACGCCAGGGGGAAGAAATTGTGTATATCCACAATGTCCGGCTTCCATTCCACAATCCGCTCCCGCACGCGGTTGTAAGCAGCTTGACGCCACAGGGTTTGAAGCCCCGTCCGCATGAGGTTTCCCCGGTGAATCGCCTCATTGTCAAAAGCTAACTGGCTGAATTCATGGCCCCGTGCGGCCAGGATGGCGTCCTCGGATTCCCGGCATTCATCCTCCCCTCCCCGGAACTTGTACTTGTTGTGGACTGTGAGGATTCTCATCGGGTCCGGAGCCGCAAGCTCAGGCCGCATCAGGCCCCAGAAGCCGCGCATACAGACTCTCCCAGGCGGAAACGAACTCCTGGATGCCGTAACGCGACACCGCCGCGCGCGCATTCTCTCCGAGTTGGGCGCGCTGAGCCGGCGACAGAGCCAGGAACTCGTGGACCGCGTCCGCGATGGCTACCGCAGATGGTTCGCGAATGAAAAACCCCGTTTCACCCGCCTTCGCAAATTCCTCGACGCCGTTAAGGTGGGTCGTGATGAGCGGAAGTCCACTTGCAGCCGCTTCCAGCGCTACCAGCGGAAACACCTCGTAGCGCGAGGGCAGGACAAACGCATCCGCCGCCCAGAAAAACCTCCTTGGGTCTCTGTGCGTGCCGCGGAAGTCGATCCGGTTCGTCAGTCCAAGTTCTTCGGCCTGGATCCGGTACCGGCGCGTTGCGTTCGCCGCGCCTCCGACTACCAGCAGGTGAACTTCCCGCAGCCGCCGGTCGGCCAGCGCCTCTATCAGCGGCCCAAGTCCCTTACGCTCAAAGTGACCCAGCGCAACGAAGACGAGTACAGGTCCGTCTCCCTTGAGGTCCAGATCCAGCTTAGCCGCCCGTCGCTGGCCGGCGTCCGCGGCGTAGCGTTCCAGGTCAACCGGATTCGATATTAGCGCCAGTTGCTGGCTCTGGATCGCGTGAGTCTCGGCCAGCTCTCGCCACAGCCCTTTCGAAGGCACGACAACAAACCTCGCCCGGCGGTAGATGCGACCCTCCATCGCGCTTTGCAAAAGGTGGTTGACTGCGCGCGTCAATCCGCGAGGGCTAAGCAAATCAACGGCTCGAAGCCATCGGCGCACGTAGACGCGATGGCAGAACTGAACGTACACGCCGTCCGTGAACCCCACGCAGCTATCGCTTCCCTGCGTCAGATCGAACGGCCAACGCCCGGTACATTTGCGCCAGGCGTATATGGCAAATGCGAAAGCGCGAAACAAAACGTACGACAGGAACATGGGCGTGAGAGGACACGGAATTCTCACCCACCTTATTCTGTCGGGGCGGGGGTTGTCGAAGCGGGCGGAGAACACCGTGAAGTCGTAATGCTCGCAAAGATGCTCCAAGATAATGCGATTGCACCTTCCGATGGCGTTGCTCTCTACAACCGTGTAGTAAAAGAGCGCTATTTGTTTCCTCTGTCCGGTCATCTCCAACACCAGCCCTAATGGTTATCCGCAACACTCGCGCGGGGGTCCCTCTTGATTCCAGTTGCTCCAGACCATGCCCTGCATTCTCGAATCCGGCCGCCCCGCCTCGCGGCTCGAGGCTAGATCTTCCTCATCACCGCACAGATCTCATCCCCTGGCAGGTCGCCCGCGTCGGCGGCGTTGGCGATGCCGTCGAAATCGTAAGGGTTCGAGTATGTCCTAACCGTAAAACCAGCGACAGCACACGCATGTTGTAGAAATGCAGGCGTTATTACGGAAGGATGGTGTTTGCCCCAAAGATCCGCGTAATGACTCGACCAACTGCTTGAAGGATCGCCGTTGGGGCAGAACGTAATCCCCACTCCGCCTGTTTTTAGCGCTTTTCGCGCCGTATCCAATATGATCGCAGGATTTGGGAGGTGTTCAATGACGTGAGCAGAGAAGAAACAATCGACTTTGCCATCCAGGCTACTCAGGTTATCAACCATCTCACAGTGTAGCGAATTCCTTGCATATTCCGCCCTTGGACGGCTTACCTCGAATGAAAACACTCGGAAGCCAGCTTGCCTAAGCTGCCAACTTCCATAGCCCCACGAACACCCGAAGTCGAGAATCACAGCTCCGGGCGGTAAGCCTACCGCCCGGCAGACCGCAATATACGTCGAAAAGTCCCGATCCGAGCCGGTGAACCTCTTCTCAAGGAGCCCTGCAAGGGCAGGGGCGGAAGGCATCTCAGTTGTAAAGCCCTCCTTGTACGTCTCTTGGTAGAAGTTCACTGCGGCAACAGAATCTTCTTTGGGCACTCTAAATTTCAGTTTGCAGTCCGGGCATTCAAATAACAACATAACCAGGTATTTGCTACCGATCCGGTTCGTCCTTGTGCCTCCGCACGCAGGGCAAGATCTGTCTGCGCCCTTCAGCAGTTGACCAACAGCCCAGGTGAGGTAAGAGACTCGCTGGAGATTAGACTGGGGCAATGGGGGACCGGCTCCTTATCCTATTAGGTGTCATGGTTCTCTACGGGCGGGAGGTCCTTCGTGGAAATGCCGAGAGTGCCTGCCGATGGCAAGCCATCGAGAAGGTCCGGCCCAAGAGAGTGCCGGGGCTCTTCGGTCATTTCAAACCATCGGGTGGGCGGGTCGTTGCACCGCCGAAAGCCCCCAGCAGGTTGTGAAACGAATTTCCTTCAAAGCTGGCGCCGTTCAGCGAATTAGCTTGAGGTGAGTAGAACCCGTATCCGAAAGGCGCGGAGGAGCGGGAAGAGATATCGTTGCCTTCATAGCGGTCGCCGGCGTAGCTGCCATAGACAAGAATTGCGCGAAATGAGAAGCCCGGCGGAGGGGACGCGGCCGTTTGCTCTATCACGTTCCCGATGAAGGTAAGTGGACCTTTGGCATACAGGGAAGTCGTCTGGAATCCGTTAAAGACCCCGGAGGCGTCGCCTGCCCAATGCCCCCCTGACCGGGAAATCCGATTGTCCGTAAAGACGCTCCCAGCCCAGTTTGTCGAGTCGTTCAGTATTCCGAAATACCGCGGGTTCTCGATTGTGTTCTCTTGGACCCTGGTTTCCAGTTCGGCCCCGGCGTTGCTGAACAGAATTCCTTCGCTGGTCTGATCGATAAGGCGATTGTTCGAGATCGTTGCGAATGGTGCCCCTTGCACGACGATGCCGATTTGGAAGCCCCGGATCGTGTTACCTTCGATGACGGAATGGTCCCCGCCGACTTCGATGCCGTACGCAAATTCGCCGCCTGTGCCCAGGGAGGTTTCAGTGATGGTATTATTCCGGACGAGTGCCCCGGCGCCGGCGATCGCCAGACTGATCCCCCATGGGCCGTTCGTGGAGTGATTTACGGCCCAGCTCAGGATTTGATTGTCCGTAACCTTTAGCCTGCCCCAAGGCCCCTGTTGTAGCTCGATACCCATTCTGTAGAGGTTCGAGAGCGTATTGCCGGAGATCGTGACGTCATCGCCGCCGCCGAAGTTGGTAATGTGCAACCAGTCTCCGTCGGTGAGGGTGTCGGCTACGTTGTGTGCGATGGTTAGGTGCGTAACCGAGTACAGTTCGATGCCTACGGCGCCATTCTCAAAGTGGTTATTCTCAATCCTGGAGTTATTCGGACCCCGTGATGCGTATATCGCGCGGTCGGTTGGGTACCGGTTTGAGGCCGGGATGTTTTCGAATCGGCAGTTTCTGATTATGGCCCCGGTAATGGGCAGATCGAGACCGCCGCCGATCCCGGCGCCCCTGAAGGTAATGCCGTCCACCGTGAAATCGCGCACTCTGCTGAAGTCCATCGCGAAGATGTTAGGGGTTTCGACCAGGATAATGGCCGCGTTGTTTCCCTGGTAGGTGCAGTAGGATTGAAGCTTCAGGCCTTTCACGAGGTAAGTATTCCGGCCAAAATCCACAATCCCGCCTCCTAAGCATGCATTGATGGCCCTTTGGATTGGCCGGGTGTCATCCGCGCGACCATCCCCTACTGCCCCGTACTCCGCTACTGTAACCACGGGGCGCGGGCTTGGAAGCCTACCGGCATTTTCCTGGCTTTGGCCAGGCTCAGCCCCGGATCGCAAGCTGACCGCTGAAAGGAACGCCGCAAGAAAAACAGTGCGAATTAGCATAGTATTGTTCACAAAGAGGCTGAAGGCACTAGTAGCAAGACCGCGTGATTTCTTCCCCGGCGGTGGGAAGCAGGCGGCGCGAGGGCGAGGCACGCCTCGCCCCTACAAGGGCGCTGTGTAGGGGCCGGGCATGCCCGGCCCGTGCGTTGAGGAACAAATCAAGCGGTCGCGGCGCTAGTGGAGTGCGGCGCAAGGAATGCGGCTTATCGATTGCCCGGCTTTCATCGCGTCTTGGCCGTGGAGCGGCCTTTCAGGTTGCCACGTCGGCGTCCTTGCCGACGTTCCTTCCCAAATGCCGGGAAGGACGCCGACATGGCAGGCGGGACGCCCACTCCACAGGGCACTGGATAATCGTTGATCTGCTCGCCGCACTACCGTGGGACCTGGAAATTCCAGCCACGTGGCGCGTCGGCGCTCAGGTGGAGTGGTGCGCGCCGGCCGGATGCGAGACTTCGCGGCCAACGTCCGGGCGCGGCCGGTCTCCACTGCCTCGCGAGACCGAGGAGGATTCCGAACATGAGATAAGTCGGAACAGCTCCGAAGGGAGTTTCAAGGACGTTACCACTGAGCGCCGACAGCATTACGCTCAGCCCTCCGGCTATGATGCCATCCCTGACAGGAGAGCCTGGACATCGGGCTACTTCCGCAATGAAGGCCAGAAGGAGGCAGGCGTAAAGCGCGCATCCAACCAGCCCCGTATACCCGAGCAGGTAGATAGCGAAATTGTGCGGCGTTCTGAGGGTATCGTTGAATCCGGCGATCCCGGTGAGCAGACTTCCCAGCGAGAAGCCATATCCATGACCGATCATCCAGTCGCTGCGCGTCGCCATCGAATCGATGACGGCATTCCAAAACTCTTTCCGCCAGTCGGCCGTTCCGGCTTCGCTCGCGACAAAGGAGTCGTCTTCGCCGGCCCCGGATGCTATTCTGCTGGCGAGGTCCCGATCGAAGATTGCGGTCACCCGGGCGGTCACTCTAGCCGGCGTGAGGGCGCCAACGCGGCCGCCAAAATCCGGAAGAAGGCCTGGCAGGAAAGCCGCCACGAATGCGTATGTCACTGCGGTTCCCGCGAGTAATGCGGCGGTCAGGGCGCGGCGCTTGCGCCGGCACAGGAGAAAGAGCACCCCGACCATGGCGCCCAATATCGAGGAACGCGGCCCGAGCAGCATCGCGAGCATCGCGAAGGAGGATGAGATCACGAAACGGGTATCCATCCTGCGGGCGAAAGCCACGGCGAACAGGAGGCACCCGCCGACTGGTACGCCAGGCAAGAACACATCTTGCTTCCAGGGGAGAGAGAATCCGGCGTGGT
The DNA here is from genome assembly GCA_903882645.1 of uncultured Acidobacteriia bacterium. Classification (GTDB taxonomy): domain Bacteria; phylum Acidobacteriota; class Terriglobia; order Bryobacterales; family Bryobacteraceae; genus BOG-224. The sequence continues at coordinate 34,143 of CAIRXZ010000275.1, forward strand.
AGCGGCCAACGACCAGCGTACTTGCCGCGACGGCGAGACCGACGAGCACGTTCACGTTGTTGAAATACTTTCGCATCAGATCGAACGAAACATAGCGGGCCGCGGACAAGCCGACGAAAAGGAGCAATGGGTAGTAGTGCGTCGCAAGGCCCCGGAGACTATCTCCGAGTGAATAGCCGCCGCCGAATCCTCTCAGGGTTTCGATCGCGCCCCATGCGAGAAACGAAATCACAGCCAGCGGTAGCAGGGGTTTCGCCCGGAGTTCGGACCGGAATGTATCCAGCCAGCCCCCTTTGCCCTTCAGGGCCGTCCACAGGAGGAGGGCCTCCCCCGGGTAAAATCCCGGTACGCCAAGATAGGCGAAGGTGCGCCCCTGGACCTGATATCCCGCGCACACGAACAGCACGAAAAACCGTAATCGCCTTGCGGAAGCGAGGGCTGACCGGAGTTGCTTCGGCGAGTTGCGCCAAAGGGGGCTTATCCGGACGCTCGGCCGCGGCGCCGCGTTGCTCAGATCAATGGTATTGTTCATACCAGGCTTCCATCTGACGGGCGCGCTGGTCCCAGGTGTTCGACCTTGCAAACTGCAGCGCGGCGGCGCCTCGCTCGAGTCGGGCTTTCGGATTACGCACCGCTTCGCGAATTGCCTCCGCGAGCGCCGCGACCGTTGCGCGAGGGTTGGTTACGGGCACCTTCCAACCCGCGTTGCCTGGCAGCAGCGCCCCAATCGCCTGATGGTCCAGGGCTATGATGGGAAGGCCCTGGGCGGCCGCTTCCAACGTAATGGAGCCAAATGCATCGCGCAAGGTCGTTACGAGCAGAGCGTCGGCCTGGCGAAGGTGATTTTGGACGGCCTCCTGCGTTAGAAATCCGAGGAATTTCACCTTGTGGGCCACCCCAAGGTTGCTCGCAAGCTTCGCGCACTTGTCGCGCTCGGGACCTCGCCCGCTCACCTCGAGCTGAACGTCGGCGTCTCCTGCCGCGGCCAGCGCCTCAATCGCCAGGGCCAAGCCCTTCCTTGGCTCAAGCCTCCCACTCCAGTGCAATACGACTGTCGCGCGTCTGCCTTTCTCCTGAAGAGAATCGGCTAACCACTCTTCCCGGACCCCGCTCTCAAGGAATAGCTTTACCGACTTTGCGCCTGCCGCTTCAAGCAGTTCCTTCGCTTCGTTGGTTGTAGCCAGGATCAGCGCGCAGTTGCGAACAGCCCGGCGAAAGTGAGGGCTGGCGCCGGTTAGGCGCAGCCGTGCGGTTCTTGCGACCTGCTTTAGCCGATCTCTCCCGAAGTACTTGCGAAACTGGCGGGGAGCGACTTGCGCCCCGCCAACGGGACCCCAGAAGAATGGGATAGGCAGCTTCCAGAGCAGGGGAACAACGCCGACTGTCCCCCAACTCACGTGATGCGAAAGGTCGAATCCGACCTGCCGATGCAGCCGCTGAGCTGCCCGCAAGGCGGCATGCTGCCATAAAATGTAATGCAGCCGCAGCCCCTTCTCCCCCCTTTCAGGACGCCAGGGGTCGAGGTAGCGCGGTAGCGTGACATACTCGAAAGTCAGGTTTGGGATTGGCGAACAGCCAAGGTACTTCTCGATCTCAGCCCTATGCTCTGGGTGTACGATTGCCCAAACGCGGTGCCGCAGCGAAAGTTGCAGGGCCCAGTTCCACGTCAATCCTGGTTCAGACCCGAGATTTGGCCCGCAGGCATGGCCAACAAGCAAGATCTTCATTTTAGGTACGATTCCCTCGACGCTGAATGACGGTCGGTAGGTCTCGGCTCGAAGCGCGGATGCTACTCCTAAGAATTGCAAATCAGAATCATGGCAAAGGACATGTTGGACCTACGTCAACGCCCGTTTAGACAGGTTCTTCAATGTGGGGCAGGTTGTCAACCTGCGGCGGGTTGGCAACCCGCCTGGAGCGCCGGTAAACAACCGGCGCGCAGCTTGACAAGCTGCCCCACCGGCGAACACTCTCCAGCGGTCACGGTACCAGCGAAGAAGGAATCTTGCGGAGGGCCGCGAGCCTCTGAATATTATACAGGCCGGTCTCAGGCTGGCCGGCTTCGCGGCAGAATTGAATCCAGCCTTCGTTCACGTCGTCGGAGACCAGTACTCCCCCGGCTCGCACCTTAGGCCAGACGAGGCGGTATTCCCACAGCATATGCTCCGGCGTGTGAAGATCGTCGTGAAAGAAAAGGTCCACATGCGGAAGACGGTCCAGCAGGGCCGGAAGAGCCGTCCGCACGTCTTGAAGAATCATCGTGTGCCGGGCGCTTATTGCCTCTCGGATCGATTCGGGGACGGCCCATCCGACCCCTTTTGCAGGCCAGTCGAAACAGACTCCGTCGGTTTGTGGAACGTTCTCCACCTGCGTCGGGGGCAGTTCGATCGAATATAACTCGCCATGCGCGTTGTCGATCAGCGCCGCTGCCAGAAATGAGGTTGAAACACCGGCCGCAATTCCTGTTTCGATGACGTGATCCGGAGAAATAGCTCTTGCCAGCGAGTAGAGGATGATTCCATCCTCGAGGCTACAACCTCCCTGCTGTCCAGGGGCTGCCGCCACTTGCGCAATAACGCCCTGAAGGACGCTCCGCCAGCGTTCGAAATCCCGAAGCGCGGAGGCGCAGTGGATTCCGGAGTGTTCCAACCATTGTGCGGGGGTTGCCGCTCTGTGCCGAGCGTACGTCCACTTTGCCTGCAGCAGGCGCGCAATCCTGTCCGACCGGCGGCGGTAGTACGAAGAGGAAACGACTCGGTATAACTGGTGAAGATCCATTCTCATCCTTCGACAGACTGCCACATTGCGGGCTGGCGTAATATGAAACCTATCGCACAGCAGTTCTCTGAACTCGAGTGTTGCGTAGCGCTCTTCAAAGTCAGGCCCCTGCGAAGACCAAGGCGCGACTCCAGCCGGATCCAGGGTATTCTGCTGACCTGGAACGCGTGACTAATTTGAAATCCCAAACGGGCCCCTTATGATCGCGCGAGCGCCTTACCGGCCAGACGCTCGGGAACATGCGGACGAGCAACCACTTGAAAAAAGCAGCTTTCCTGGATTGGCCCCAGTAAAGGTAGAGCAATTCTCTACCGAGGAGCCTCGGACAAGCAAAAACGAGGCGCCAAAGGCGCGCCCGCCCGCCTACCGTAATGCTCCGAAGAAGGGTTTCGTCGATGCCCTCGCCCCTGAGAAGCTGTTCCGCCAAGCGATTCTCCGCACACACTGTCTTCCCAACGGCCTCAGGTGATATCTTGACGCCGCGCTGGCGGAGCGCGAATTCGGCAAGATCGGCGCAGACCCGTTGCATGAGCAGTAGCCGCCTTTGCACATCGGCAACGTTCGGCCCAGCTAAGCCGGTGCTGAGGTTACGCCCGTGGATCCTGTACAAAGCCAGCGCCTGATCAATCGATGCTACTTGAGCAACACATAGGGCCCGGTAGGTTACAACGCTGTCTGCCCACTCACGGAATCGTTCATCAGCCGGAAATACCCGGTCGGCGACCTGTCTACGAAGCGAAACGCCCGAGCAGGTGGGCATTCGGTGGCCGATGCCTCGAAGGACCTCTGGCCCGAGCCATCCCTCGTTGATCGTTCTTGGAACGCGTCGTTGCAGAACCCTAAGATCGCTCGTAACGCACGTAACCGGGTGTACCACAAGACCGGCGCCCGCGGAAGCCCGATAGCACGACACAAGTTTCGCGAGTTTGGAGGGTAGAAACACGTCGTCGGAATCGAGCAGCTCGAGAATCTGCCCGCCGGCAAGACGCCAGGCGGCATTCAGGGCCGAACCCTGCCCTCCGTTCTCCTGCACGATGAGCTTGATGCGAGGATCGCGGAACGCATAGCTTCGTACGACCTCCACAGAGTTGTCCTTCGACCCATCGTCACAGATGCAGACCTCGAAATTCCCGTAGGTCTGCGCAAGTACGCTATCAATCGCCTCACCGATGTATCGAGCGTAGTTGTAGTTGGCGATCAGAACGGGAACCAGCGGCCGCTCCGGTAGGGCCGGGAGATCCATCGGTCGAAGCTGATCGACCGTCTTAAGCGCTAACTGCGGTGAAACCGACACTCTTTTGGCTCCTTGCACAAATTTCCTCGAATAGTTTTAGCGCTCGCCCAACCGCCTGGTCCATGTTGTAGTACTTGTAGTCCGCCAACCGGCCGGCGAACATCACCCCATCGTTTATGCGCTGCGCCTCGCGCAAATACTTGTCATGCCGCTCACGATGCTCGGTCTTCGGCACCGGGTAGTAGGGTTCATTGATACCCGGCTCGTGTGCCTCCGGATACTCGTACGCGATCGTCGTCCTAGGAGATTGCTGGCCGGTGAGCTGCTTGAACTCCGTGATACGCGTGAAGCCATGCTCGTTAGGATAGTTCACCTGCGCGGTTTGCTGGAAGCTGCTCGTCGGCTCGTTTCGAAACTCGAAACGCAGACTCCGGTACGGCAGGGCTCCGTGAAGGTAGTCGAAGTATTCGTCGATTGGTCCCGTGAAGACCATCCCACTGAAAGCAATCTCTTCCGCAACGCCCCGATAATCCGTTTTCAGGAGAATCCGAATGTTGGGATGCGAGAGCATTCTGCGAAACATCTCGGTATAGCCCAGCCGCGGGATTGCCTGAAAACAGTCCTGGAAGTAACTATCGTCGCGACTGATGAAGACGGGCACGCGTCCGGTCACGGAAGGGTCAAGTTCCTCGGGTTTCAGCCCCCACTGTTTTGTTGTATAGCCTTCGAAGATGTTACGGTAGACGTACGTCGCGAGCTCCTTCAAATCCGCATCTGATTCGTCGAGCATTTTCAGAACTGGAACTTTCGCGCCGAATCCGAAGCGTTCGATGAGCCTGCGCTCGACACGTTCCGCCAGTGTTTTCGGGAAAAGCGCCTCCAGCGAATTGAGATTGAAGGGTACAGGCGCCAGCCTTCCCTCGACGAAGGCTTGTACATGATGGTAATAAGGACGCCAGGAGGTGAACCGTGAGAGGTACTCCCATATGTTCTGCGAATTCGTATGGAAAATGTGCGGGCCGTACTTGTGGACCAGAATCCCGTGTTCATCGTAGTGGTCGTACGCGTTGCCGCCGATGTGATCGCGGCGGTCGACGACCAGAACTTTCTGGTTTAACTGGGAAGCGATGCGCTCCGCCAGGACCGCTCCGGTAAACCCGGCCCCTACGATGAGCCAGTCGACTTTCATGCGACGGCCTCTTTCACTTCGGGCACAACGCCCCACGGGTCAAGTTTGCGGCGGCGCAGAAGGAGGACAATCGATCCCATGACCAAAATCTCCCCGAGCACGACGCTTACCGCGATTCCCATCTGCTGGTAGTGGCGTGTGAGCAGCAAAGCAAATACAGATCCCCCAAAAACCGGCCATGGCTTCACTTGTCATACACATGGCGAATTATCAGCCATAGCACTCTCTTGAGTCGCCCGGTCTCAAGCAACAGCCGGACCGCAAAGCGAAACGCCGGCAGAGGCAGATACACAGAATACCTCCAAAATAAATAGTAGGTGGTCCTCGTTTTCACCGCTGCCTCACTCCTTGCAACCAGTGTTGCATGGACTGCGCGGTAATCGTCGTTCCGTGCAAATCGCAGGCAGATGTACTCAATGGTCAGTTGCCTGAGAGAAGGTGGGCGTTCACGGATAAACCGATGCAATTCCGGGTGCATTGTCGCGATGTAACGTCTCTGGGCCTCGTTCCCGTAGGCCATTAGAGTCGACATGTGGACAAAAGAGTCGAGCGTCAGTCCGGGCCGATTGTAGTCATTGCGTGAGTGTGTCCGATAAGAAGAGAGGGGCTCATTCACCCCGGCTACGCAAGTTAATAACGGGGCAATCCCCACGATGAAGACGTCCGCCGCGCAGAATGGGTGCTCCGGGAGCGGGAATATGCGCTGCGCCACCTCTCTGCGCAGACACAAGGCGGTTTCCGGAACCGCGAATGACGGAATGCTTCCCTGGCAAATGGCTTCGGGACCAAACCAACCGGAGTTGATTCGTCCCAGCAAAGGGGTAGCGCCGATTAGTCGCCCGGCGGAATCGATGCGCAATTCGCGATGCATTAGAAAGCCCGCATCCGCGTTCCTGCGAAGGTTCTCGAGGACACGCTCGAGCTTGTATGGGAGGTAGGTATCGTCGGAATCGAGAATACAAACGATGTGGCCGGCAGAGGCGCGGTATCCCCGGTTCAACCCGCCGACGCCGAGACCGTGCAATTGTCGAATCAGACGAATGCGAGGGTCGCTTTGGGCGTACGGCTCGACCACGTCGCACGATCGGTCGGTGGACCCATTGTCGACGATGATTAATTCCCAGTGCGTATATGTTTGCTGCTGGACGCTTTCGATCGCCTGACCGATGTATTCCGCATAATTGTAGTTGGTCATAAGGATTGAGAAGAGCGGCCGCTCCGGCAGAGGGACCAAGGGCATAGGCTGAAGCCTTGCAACGAAGTCTTCAACAGTCGTCATGGAGTTAGTCATCGGATGAACAGACCACGAGGGGATCCGCGGGAAAGTCGATGTGCGCGTCGCTGTGCCACTCCCGGCGCCTGGCGAAGAATACCCACGTGCTAGGGCCGAGACCGTAGAGAGAGCCGATCGCCAGATTGCCAAGAACGATTCCGGCGGCGCCAAAGCTCCTGCCTAATACTACGGTTGACAGCGCCATGAGCGCCGCGCCGCCCATGGAGAGGAACAGGAAGGGCTCTTTCTTGTGCGCGCGCAAATACGTGGCTTCGGCATAGATGATGTACTGGATCAGCGTCGCCAGCGCAAGGAAGACTACCGGAAGAGGGTTGAGAACCCTTTGCGCGAAGGGATGCCCTTGACGGTTCAGCCAGTAAACAACGCCCACGAACGCTGTCAATCCGGTCAGCAGCGGCACGAGGGAATGCGCGACAGCCCGGGCAAAGAGCCGGTCGAGTTTGCCATACTCCCGTTTGGCGATGAGCATACCGAACGCCGGTGCTTTTGTCGTGAGCCATATCATCGATGTCCATAGGATGGCGTTGAAGGCGCTCACAGTGAGGCCCATCCGCCCGGCCTCGGCGGCGCCTCGAAACATGAAGAGTACCGGATTGAAGAGCTGGAATATCAAGAAGCCGCTCATGCTGCTCAGCGCCATCCGCCACTGGAAGGGCCAGACCTCCGCCCGCCAGTGCAACTCGCATCCGGACCATCGAGGGTCGAGCAAATCCAGGAAGTATTTGCGGCGCGTGGTGATCACCCACAGGACCGTCCAGGCAAGACCGGCGCTCTGACCGACTGGCATCGCCAGCAAGCCCAACCGGGAGTGAAGCCCGAACCAGAGGGCCAAACTGCCCAGCACGACCTCGACGAATCGCACTCGCCCGACGAGCGCAACCAGCCCACACCCTTCCAGCAGGGCCAAGGCGGGCGCCACCAGGAGGTTTCCACCCGCGAGCAAAGCCACAGCCACCCATGCCGTACGCCAGTTGACGGCCCCGCCTCTCGACTGATAGTGACCGAAGAAAACAGTGCCGGCCGTGAGCAGGACGGCGATGAAGGCCACGGAAGCCACCGAATACCACCGCAGGGCCCCGCGCCACAGGCCCGAAAGGCGCGCCTTCGCGCGCGGGTCGCCAATCACTACGCCACCCGCCGCCCACCTCAAGTGGGCCATCTCGTGGCTGGCGCACTGGAGCAGCACGAAGGAAAAGGACATATCGAAGAAGACGCGCAGGCCCAATACGCTCAAGAAGGTGAAGTAGTAACCCTGCTCGGCAGGGGTCACGTATACCACGAGCAAAGCGGCTGTAATGGCATTTGCGGCAAAAGCCGACGCTCTGCCGGCGAGCACGCTAAGAACTGCGGAGTCAACCCCGAGCAGTGCAAGAATCGAGACAAATGGCCGGGACGATTTCTGCCATAAAGTCTTCTGCATTTTATGCGGCATCCGCCCAGTCGGTCTCCATATCTCGTTGGCCGGCCGCCGGCCCGGGCGACTTCTCGTAACCCCCATAAACCACCAAGCCGGCCAGATGGAGATGCGGCCGGATGGCGTGGTCGGTGGCTTGCGCGCGTAAGCCCTGGGCGCGCATGAGGTTGATGCAGTGCTTAGGGGGATACGTGACTGAAATAGGTTCGCCGCGCGCAACTTTGACGTGGTCAGGCGGCGCCCGCCTCCGCCTGGCATTGCGAATACCATAGTGCAGTACGTCGGATGGCTGCCTGGAGATCGACTGTTTGTTTCAATCTCAGTTCTTTGCGCGCCCTGTCCGTCGAAGGCACGTATCGCTCAGCGGAAGCGCCTGGTAGGGGCGCCTGGGCTGCCGGGACTTCGATGTCTGGTCCGAGGGCGCCTGCCACGATGCGCGCCAGCTCGGCGATGGAGACGGCATTCTCCGAGCCGACATTGTAGGGCCTCAGCGGCTCGCCGCGGAAGAGAATGGTCCAAAGCCAGACCGCCAGATCCGCCGCGTAGAGGTAAGAACGGAAAGGAGTACCGTCTCCACTAATACGAATGGGTTCGCCCGCCATTGCGTCGCGGATAAAATTACCGATCGCGAAGTGGATGCCCAGCGGCAGATACGGTCCAACAAACGCAAAACAGCGTGCGATTTTGCATTCGAAACCGTATCGGGAGGCGTAAATAGCGCACAGCAGTTCGGCAGTTCTCTTGCCCTCTCCATACACGGAGCCGGAATTCAGCGGGTCTGGGCCTCCGAGGTAATCTTCGGGCACGTGGCTTAGGTTCGGCGGCTGCTTCCCGTAGACGGCGCCCGAACTCGTCAAGAGGAACTTGCGGGCGCCGCATCGGCGGGTGAACTCGAGTGTGCGCCTGGTACCACACATGATCGTATCCAGCATCGCGAGCGGCTCCAAACGGGCCAGACTTGCGCTTGCTTCCGTGGCGGCATGGATCAGTATTGGGAATTCGCCATCCGGGAACTCGAAATTGCGCACATCGTTCCGGAACAACCGCAGAGCCGGGTGACCCGCCAAATGAGGCGCCTTGCGGGCAAAGCTCTCGGGATCGCGAGTCAGCACCGTGGCGGAGGCGTTCAACCCGAGCCGGTCGTTGGCCCAGAGGAAACTCTCCACCAGCCAGCAGCCAACAAAACCGGTGCCGCCGGTGAGAAATAGGTTGTTGCCACGCAACTCCGGCCACAGGTCGCGCGTGTGCGTGAGAATGTGGTCGAGGTCCTCTGGGGCCAGTGGCGGCATAAGCAGCGGGGTCGTGCCCTCTATGTCTCCAGCGTCAGTAGAGGAAATCAACTTGCTCGGCGGCTGCACTAGAGATTCAGATGTGAAACTCAGCGCGCAGTTGCTCGAAGCCGGTGGCCAAAGGCGGCGCCATTTCGTGAAGCGCTTTGGAGCGCATGGAGCCATCGGGCAGCAAGAAGGAGGGCACGGCGGGCAGGATGCGCTGATCCACCTGCGCCATCACTTCGCAGACTACCGGCCCCTTCGCGTCGAGCGCTTCGCGCAGGCGCTGCGGCAGCACGCTGCGATTTTCACAGCGGAGATAGAGTAGCCCGTAGGCCTCGCAAATCCTGCGCAGATCCGGGAAAGTGACGCCGCTCTCGGGGGTGGAGCCGACGAAGAAGCCCTGGAAGAAGCTCTTTTGGGTGTTGCGGATGGAGGCGTAGCCGTTGTTGTTGATGATGAACGTCTTGATGTTGAACTGGTGGTGCGCCAGGGTCTGCAGTTCCTGGATGTTGGTTTGCAGAGAGCCGTCGCCGAAGACGGAAACCACTTGTTTCCGCGGGGCGGCCGCCGCGACGCCGAGCGAGGCGGGCAAAGCCCAACCCATCTCCGCCAGGGAGCCGGGATTGAGATAGCGCTGGCCGGCCTTCAGCCGGAAGGCTTGGGCGAGGATCGGGTGTGGCTGGCCGGCATCGGTGAGGATGGTTTCGTCACCGGAAAGCGCGTCGCTGAGCTGGTCGACGAACTCATACAGGTTCACGGGATCGCCAGGCTCGCCGAAGACGTGCGGTTCGTTGCGGGAAGAGTAGTTCCGCTTCCATGAGCGGCAAGCGGCCTGCCAGCCGGCGCCGCCCCACCGCGTGGCCTCACGGGCGAGCACGGGCAGGTATTCGCGAAGATCCCAGGCGAGCTTCCATTGCGCACCAGTAGAATCGCGTTGAAACAGGGCCCGGTCGAGATCGACTTGAATCTTCAGCGCCTTTGGGGCGAAGAGGTCGCCTTCATAGCCAACGGTTTGTAGGTGGAGGCTGCATCCCATAATGAGGATGACGTCGGCGGACTGGACGGCGAAGTTGGCGCCGCGGTTGCCGCGCGGGCCGGGATGGCCGACGAAGAGCGGGTGCTCATCGGGAACGAGATCCTTCGCCATGAACGTGGTGGCCACAGGGATCTGCCAGCGGTCGATGAGTTGCCGGAACTCCTCGGCCAGACCCGCGCAGCGAACACCGTGACCGGCCAGCAGCAGCGGGCGCTCAGCCTTCTGCACCGCCTCAACCACCTGCTGCAACGCGCTGAGAGAAAAATCGCCGGCCGGCGCCGCGGGCTCGGGTACGTAGGGGCGCATCCGATCCGGATCGACTGACGCGCCTTGCACATCCAGCGGAACATCGAGCAACACGGGACCTGGGCGGCCGGTGGTGGCCAGGTGGATCGCCTTTTCCAGGTGATAGCGGATGTCGAGCGGCTCATCGACAAAAGCCGCGTACTTGGTTACGGACTCGACAATGGGGACGATGTCCACTTCGAGGAAGCCGCACTGCCGCAGCCCTTCGATGCCGCGCCAGCGCACGGTTTCTTTGCGCTTGCACTGGCCAGTGAGGAAGAGCACGGGTGTGGAGTCCAGATAGGCCCCGACGAGGCCGGTGAGCAGGTTTGTGGCGCCGGGTCCGCTGGTGGCGAGACAAACGCCGAGCTTGCCGGTCTCTCGCGCGTAGGCATCGGCGGCCATGGCGGAGGCCTGCTCGTGGTGGTTGCAGTAGTAGCGCATGTTGGTGCGCCCGAAAGCATCCATCAGGTGCATCATCATCCCGCCGCTGACCAGGAAGAACGAGCCGGTGCCCAAACTCTCCACGGTTTTGGCGGTATAGTCGGCAACGCGCACGGCCTTGGTATCTTGGCTCTGCGCCGCAGGCTGCGTAGTGGTTCCTGTCATCGAATGGTCTCTTTCGTCGCCCGGCCCCCGCAGGGCATCGGATGTTCTCGCCGCGATGCGTTACGCACGATCGAGGAAGGTCGGCTGGAGCACGATGTTTCCGGTAAACTCGACTCTCACGCCTGAGCCATGCAGCCCGCGACGCTCATTACCGCTGGACTCCCTGGGAACGCGCGCTTTGTACCTGAGAACTCGTTAACGATCTGCAAATCCGTACATGACGGTTTCGAAGCCGTTATATCCATGGCTTCGCAGGAAGAACCTAAAATCAGGGTTGATCCTGCCCAGCAGATTTGGAATCTGCCACATATGCTCCGGTCGATGGTAGACAGAAATCGCCAAATCCGGACGATACCTGCGAATTAACCTCTGCGCGCCGCACAAAGCCTCGAACTCCGCACCTTCGATGTCCATTTTCAGGAATGTTGGGGCGAAGTTCGGCATCGACTCATCCAAGGCAACGCACTGTACCATAACGGCTCCCTCTTCGCTGAGCGAGCTGCCTTCCCCCCCTGTCTTGGAAAACCGCGCCAGTCCGTGCCGATTGGACAAGCCGCAAGGCCAAAGATAAAGCGCGGCTCCCAAGAGACTCTGATTCCCAGTCACTGCTGCCGCTACTAACCTACTGAAGTTCTCGCTATCGGGTTCAAATGCCGCTACGGCTTCAGTCTTGTTCACCGCGGAGGTCAGCTTTCTGATGGTGTCGCCGTCGAACGCCCCTCCGTCGATGAGGCGCATTGGGTCACGTGGCGCAGGCAGATCCGCAGGGATATAGTGGCTATCAGGATCGGGGCAGGGAAGGAGTCGGAGGTCCAACTGCCGACGGCACCGGACGTGCTCCCGAAAAAGCGCCCTGCTGGCTTCGTCCGCCCAGAGCCGGTCACAAAGCTCGATGTCCTCTTGCCACCCGTCGTAATGGACCGGTGACGTCGCCCAATACCTATCGCCCAGCGGGATACTCGGATCCCCATATAGTTGCAGGAACGAGATCGTGCGGGTGAACCCGATCTCCTTGAGATTCCGCTGAATGGCAGGCACTGAGGCGCCGCCATTGAACACCGCGACAATAACCAGAGTGGACGATCTAAAATCGGCAGAGAGATCGGGAGACTCGGGATGGAAGACTCGTACACCCTCGCACACGGGGCCGGCGCCCGCCTCAATATCGAGAAAGCAGGCAACCTCAAAACCGCTGCCCCGCAGAGCCTTGGAAACGAATTTTCCGGTACTCCCTGCACCATAAATCGCCAGGGGGCTGCCGCGCACCGGTTTCTCGATCATGTGTTTCGCATCCTCTTACAAGACTTCTTGCCTTCGACGCTGTCGGGCGCCTTCAGCCACATCCGCCTTCGGTCGTTGGCGGCGGCTCAATGCAAAGCGGCGGAGCACCATCGTGAGGTAGTCCAGATGGGCGCCTGAAAGTCCTGGGTATAGCCCGACCCAAAATACGTTGTCCATCGCGAAGTCGGAGCGCTCTAGAGTGCTGGCCACGCGGAACTGCGCCTCGCGATATGCGGGTTGGTGGACCAGGTTCCCCCCAAACAGCAGACGCGTGCCAATCTTGTGCCCGTCTAAATGCCGTACCACCTCGTCTCGCGTGAACGGCGCGCCGCGACGGACGGCCAGCAGGAACCCGAACCAGCTTGGCTGGGACCATAATGTCGCTTGGGGCAGCATGAAGAACTCTTCCAGATCCTTCAGGCCCTCGTACAACCTACAAAAGTTCTCCTGCCGCCGCTGAATGAACTCGGGCAGTTTTTCAAGTTGCGACACGCCGACCGCGGCCTGCATGTCTGTCAGTTTCAAGTTGTAGCCGATGTGCGAATAAGTGTACTTGTGGTCGTACCCGCAAGGCAAGTCTCCCAACTGCCATTCAAACCGCTTGCCGCACGTGTTGTCCTTGCCTGGGTCGCACCAGCAGTCCCGTCCCCAGTCCCGGAACGACTCGACCAGCGTCTTGAGCTGCGGCGAGTTCGTCATCACGCAACCGCCCTCACCCATGGTGATGTGATGCGCCGGGTAGAAGCTCGCCGTGGCGAGGTCGCCGAAAGTCCCTACTTTCCTGCCCCTGTACTCCGAGCCGATCGCGTCGCAGCAGTCTTCAATCAGCCAGAGATCGTGCTTCTTTGCGAAGGCCGCCACTGCATCCACGTCGAACGGGTTCCCCAGCGTGTGCGCCAGCACGATCGCGCGTGTCCTGCCGGAAAGGGCCGCGTCAAGTTGCGTAACGTCCACATTGTAGGTCGGGATCGCGATGTCCACGAACACCGGTATCAGGCCGTTCTGGATGATGGGGTTGACCGTGGTGGGAAACCCAGCGGCAACCGTGATCACCTCGTCTCCCGGCTTCAGACGCCGGTCGCCCAGCTTCGGTGAAGTCAGGCACGACACCGCCAAGAGGTTCGCCGACGAGCCCGAATTCACGAGGGTCGCGTAGCGGACCCCAAGAAAACGGGCGAAATCCCGTTCGAACTGCTCGGCGAAGCGTCCCGTGGTCAGCCAGAAGTCCAGAGAGGCATCAACCAGATACTGCAATTCCGTGGCATCGAAGACGCGCCCACTCACCGGCACAGGCGTCTCACCAGCCACAAACGGCTTCTGTGCAAAAGCCTCGGCGTGGTACTCCGCCACCAGTCGCAACACCTGCCTTCTCAACTGATCGGCCTTTTCACTCATGCTGTCAGAAACTCGCGGTACCACGCGATGGTCTTGGCGAGACCGTCACCGAGCGTGTAAAGAGGCTGCCACCCGAGGACCTTTCGCGCCTTCCCGGCACTCAGGTATTGGCGCCGGATCTCGTTGTTCGCTTCGTTGCGAACGTCGGGTTCGAGGGTGCTGCCCATTTGGTTCAGAATCCGCTGCGCAAAATCGAGGACGGAGATTTGCAGTTCGTTCGAGAAATTGAAAGCCTCGCCGCCAAGGTCGGGGCGCTTTGCCAACGCCTCGGCCAGGGTCATATACGCCGCCGCGCCGTCTTCCACATAGAAATAGTCGCGAACGTAGTTGCCGTCGGAGCGGATGATGGGGCGTTCCCCTCTAAGCGCTGACCGGATCGTCCCCGGGACAATTCGGTTCCAGTTCAGGTCGCCTCCGCCGTAGAAGTTCCCGCAACGGGTAATCGCCGCCGGGAGTCGATAGCTCACCGCGTAGGTATGGGCGATGAGGTCCGCGCAGGACTTGCTCACGTCATACGGATGCCGACCCTGTAGTGGCGTATGTTCCGAGTAAGGAAGAACCGCCTGATCGCCATAAGCCTTGTCCGAAGAGGCCACTACGATCGATTTCACTGCGGGCGAACGACGGCAGGCTTCCAACAGGTTCCAGGTCCCTTGGATGTTGCTTTCGAACGTCGAGACTGGATTGCGGTTGGCGATGCCGACAATGGTTTGCGCAGCCAAATGGAAGACGGTGTCGATCTCGTATTCGCCGAGCGACCGCTCCAGGCAGTCGCGGTCCCGCGCATCGCCCCGGACCACCTTCACCCGCTCGATATCCCGCGAACGGACCAGCTCGGATTGCGGCACCCAATCCCGCACGAGGCAGACGACGTCAGCGCCGGCGGCCAGCAGCCGTTTGACGAGCCAGCCGCCAACCAGCCCCGTGGCCCCTGTGACGAACACCGGCCGGTCCTGCCAAAACCTGTCGGTCACCCCCACACCCGCCAAGGAGCCTTGCCGGACTGCCACAGTTCATTCAGATACAGATACTCGCGGTAGGTGTCCATCGCAAAGAAGAAGCCCTCGTGACGATAAGCCATCAATTGGCCCTCTGCTGCCAGGCGCTCCAACGGCGCGCCCTCCAAAATACAGTCGTCGGCCTCGATGTACCCGAAGACCTTTCGTTCGAACACCAGGAATCCCGCGCTTGCCCAGCCATCGAGCTGCGGCTTCTCGCTGAATTCAAGAACGGCGCCGTCATTCGCGATTTCCAGAATGCCGAAGCGGGAGTTTGGACGAACCGTGGTGACGGTCGCGAGCCTTCCGTGGCTCTTATGGAACGCCACGAGCTGCGAGATATCGACGTCCGCGACGCCGTCGCCGTACGCCACCAGGAAAGTATCGCCATCCACGTACTTCTCGATCCGCTTGATCCGCCCGCCGGTCATTGTGTCCTGTCCGGTATCTGCCAACGTAACGCAGAAGTTCTGTTCCTTGTGCGCGCCACTAAAATCAAGGTGAGATTTCTGGCCGAGGCGGATCGTGAAGTCGTTGTTCATCGCCTCGTAGTTCAGGAAATACTCCTTGATCATGTTGCCGCGGTAGCCAAGACAGAGGACGAACTCACTGAAGCCGTAATGGGCATACGACTTCATAATGTGCCAGAGTATCGGCCGGCCGCCGACCTCAACCAAGGGCTTTGGGCGGTACTCGGTTTCTTCGCGAAGCCGCGTGCCTTGCCCACCGCAAAGAATGACGACTTTCATATAATCTCGGCGCTCAGAGAGCGATCATTCCCCGAATTCCGTTTGCGACACTTGGGATTTCGTTGGCCTGTAACACTATCGTCCGCCCCATAAGGGCCCATTGCGCCGTGTCTACGTCGCATCCCCCCCGCGCGAACCCCCGTAATAGTGCTTGTACTTATCGTAGTACCGGTAGTAGCCGTAGTGGCTGGAGTGCTTCGGGTCCCAGCAGTTCAAGACAACACCCAGCACCTTGATACCGTCCTCGGTCAGGCGCTGGCAGGCGTCCTGAAGGGAATCGCGCGAGGTCTGGTGGGCGCGCGCGACCATGACGACGCCATCGGCATGACGGGCGACGACGCGCGCATCGGCCATGGTCAGCATGGGCGGGGTGTCGATGATGACCATGTCGTAGGAATCGCGGGCCGCGTCCATTAGCTCGGCGAGGCGCTGGGAGTGGAGCAGGGTGGGGTTGCCCTTGCCTGATCCGCCGCTAGTGATAATCGAAAGGTTGGGCACGCCGCTGGGGCGCGCGTGACCGTTGAGCAGGGCGATGGGCTTGGCGTCGTTCGAATCGTTCAAGAGGTCGGCCAGACCTGCTTCATTGTCCACCTCGAAGATGCTGTGGACGCGGGGCCGGCGGAAATCGGCATCGATAAGGAGCACCCGCCGATGGATTTCGGCCAGCGCCAGGGCCAGGTTGGTGGCGATGGTGGTCTTGCCCTCGCCGGGGCTGGCGCTCGAAAGAACCAGGACGCGGGGCCGGTCGCCATTGCGGCCGGAGAACATGATCGACGTCAGGGTGGCGCGGAAGGATTCGGCCACGGCGGATCGGTTGCGCTGGAGGACGGCGAGCGCCAGGCCGCGGCCGCCGGAGGATTCGGTGCGGCCTATCGGGGCCAGCGCGGCGCGCTCGTGGCGGGTTTGGGGGTCCGCCGAGGCGACCGGGATGATGCCCAGCTCGGGGACGCCGAGATAGAAGGTGGCATCGCCGGGCTCTTGGATGGTTTGATCGGCGCGATCGCGGAAGACGACGAAGACAACGCCCAGGAGAAGGCCGGCCATAAGACCGGCGGACGCGTTCATGGGCATGCTGGGCTTGTAGGGCGCGCCGGGGACCTTGGCAAGGTCCACAACGCGGATGTTCGAGGCGCGGAGGGCTCCGGCGATGCCGGCCTCCTTGACGCGCTGGAGCATGCTGTCGTAGACCTGGCGGTTGGTATCGGCGTCGCGCTTGAGGAGGTTGTATCGGGAGACCTTATCGGCCTGGCCGAAGGCGAGACCCGCGAGGGCGGCGTAATCGGCCGTGAGGAGGTCCTCGCGGCGGCGGGCGGATTCGTAGTCGTTCCGGATGCGGCCGAGGATATTGGCGCGCTGGTTATCGAAATCGGTTTGGAGGGTGGCGATCTGGGCCTTCACTTTCTGCACCCCGGGGTAGGAAGGAGTGTAGGAAGCGGCCAGATCGGCGAGCTGGCGGCGGAGGTCGGTGAGCTTGTTCTTGATGTCCTTCAGGTTGGCGTCGTCCAGGACTTCGCCGATGGAATCCGCGGAGGCGCTGGAGGCCAACTCATAACGGGACTGGCGGGCGACGCGCTCCGCCTGGGCTTGGGAGAGCTGGTCCTGGAGGGTCCTGAGCTTCTGCTCGGAGAGGTTGTCTTTTTCCTGCGTGAAGAGAAGGCTCTGGCTGGCGGCGTAGGCCTGCAAGGCGTCCTCGGATTTCTTGAGCTTGACGCGGACATCTTCCATCTCGTGGGCCAGCCATTCGCCGGTGTGCTGGGCGGTCTGCCAGCGGGCTTCGAGGTTCTGTTCGATAAACTCGGAGGCGACGGCGTTGGCGAACTCGGCGGCCAGTTGCGGATTGGTGGAATCGCAGGAGACGTCGACCAGGCGGGTGCCGGGGCGGGCGCGCACCGTGATGCCGGCGGCGGCCTGCTCGATGACCTGGCCGGTCGAGACGGGTTTGGCGGCGGGGAGGCGGAAGGCGCGGCGCCAGGCGCTTTGGCCGGGGACGAAGGACTTGCCTTCCAGTTGGAGCTTGCTGACGGCGCGTTCGAGGACCATGCGGCTCTGGAGGATGTCGGCCTCGGTCTTCATTTCGTTTTCGGGGTAGTAGCCTCCGGAGGGGTCGGTCGTGGGATTGACGTTCCGCATGTTGAGGAAGTCTTCGTTCAGGCTCTGGATTTCGATGACGGTAGAGGCCCGGTAGACGGGCGTCTGCGGGATGGTGGAGAGGAAGCCGGCGAGGAGGCCGAGGAAGGCGATGAGGATGACGGCGCCCTTGCGGCGCTGGATGATGCGCCAGTATTCGAGGAGTGTGCCGGGGGAGGCATTGAAATCGGCCTGCTCGCCGAAGTATTCGAACTGGCTGGCGCGCTCCACAGGCATGCCGCGGGGGGCGGGGATGGGGGTGAGGCTGTTGTTGGGGTCGCCGGGCGGTGGGGGATGATTTGTGAAATTCATGGTTTCGGGAACTCCCGGGTATGAAAAAGGCTGGAAAATGGCCGGTCGCACAGGAACGCTAAGGAACGCCGAAATAACCGTGCCGGCCGCCCCCTTGCGGTCGCGGCTCCGATGCCCGTTCAGAGCCGCGACCGTAAGGGAGCGGTTGCCGGCGATTGGACTGGTTACTCCCTGACGATCCCTAAGATCGGCCTTTCACGTCTTTCAATGGGGCGGATGCCAGGCGTTCACAACATATTTCGACAATGAAATCAATCACTTACATGCATTACCCTGGCCCCCGGGTGGTATCCTGTAGGCGGGATCGTCTCCAGCCCGCCGATGACGTCGAGTTCGGTTTCATCATCCGGCGTCCCCCGGGATACCAAACGAACCTAATCCCATTTCCGAACACTAAGCCCATGGCTGCAAATGAACGTAGATCGACGCCGCTTGAAAAAGCAACTGGTGTATCCGTGTTCATCGGCGTTAATCCGCGGCTGAGAATTGGGTTGCCGGCCGGCAGGCGAAGGCGCCCGCCCCACGGCTCAGTAAGGGTGATAGATGATGACGCCGGTGGTCACTTGGATGGCTGCTTCTACTGCGCGGGCCAGGGCTTTCTTTGGCCCGCTTGGGGGAATGAAGAGGATGTCTTCGGACTGGAGGGGGACATCGCTCGATTGGCTGGCTAGGATCTTCTTGAGATTGACGGCGATTTCGGCGCGATTGCCGCCGGCGGGGGCGGGGCGGAGGATGCGCGCGTTCTGGGGCGCCGCGGAGGGGCCGAGGCCGCCGGCGAGGGAGAGGGCCTTGAGGGCGGAGAGGGTGTCGCGGTCCTGGAGGGCGAAGCCGCCGGCCCTGGCGACCTGGCCGACGACGTAGACCATTTTGGCGCGGGGGACGGAGACAACGTCATCGGCGAGGATGACGATGTTTTCGGCGGGGCGGGCGCCGTCCATGATCTGGGGCAGTGCGACTTCGGCGATGTAGAACGCGCCGGAGGGGTCGGGGGCGGCGTTGGCGAGGGGGATTTTGCCATGCTCGACGCGGCGGGTGATCTTGACGGTGTAGCCGGCCTCGGGGGCGAGGCCGCCGGCGAGGGAGAGGATCTCGATGAGGGTCTTGCTGCCCTGGAGCTGGTAGATGCCGGGGTTCCTGACGGCGCCGATGACCGAGACGGGCTGGCTGCGGAACTCGACGATGGAGACGGACACATCGGGTGAGAGGACGAACTGGCCGAGGCGCTCGGACAACTGAGCTTCGAGCTGCTGGACGGTCAGGCCGGCGGCCTTGAGGCGGCCGATGAGCGGGAGACGGATGAAGCCATCGACGTCGATGCGGTAGGGCCTATCGCCGAACTCCTGCACACCCACGGCCTGGATGGAGATCTGGTCCTGGGGGCCGAGGATGTAGGCCGGGGTCTGCGCGGGCAGGAAGGGGGCCGCGCAGAGGAGGGCTAAGAAGAGAGCGAGTTTCATGGGTGCTCCGGGAATGCCGAAAAAGTTCGGGAAAACGATTCCTGGCCGCGGATTAAAGCCGATGAACGCGGATAAGAACCAATTCATTTCAATCGGTTGTTTTCCATCGGCGTTCATCCGCGTTCATCGGCGGCTAATTATCTGGCCGTGGACAGAATCTGGACGATGCGGGTGACTTCCCGGTCGAGCCGTGCGACGCGGTTATCGAGGGCGCCGACGCGGGTGTGGAGCTCCTGGAGGTCGGGATCCAGGAGCGAGGATGCGCCATTGCTCAGGAGGGCCTGCATGGCTTTGCGGGCGACTTCGGAGACGCTGCCGGCATCGCGGATGGCGCAGAGGGTTTTGAGTCCGTGGTATTCGTCTTCGGAGAGACGAACGGAGATCATTTTAGACCGCGGTCTTAGCGCTGGCATAGGAATCCTTGGGCTCGATGCAGTCGCGGTCCACTTCGACGGCGACGGAACGCTGAAGCATGTTAACGGATAGGACGATTTTGAACTCTTTTCTTACGGCGATCAAAATACCTTCGACGTCGCGGAGCGCTCCGCGGGTTACGCGGACCGCTTGGCCGACGCGGAGGTAGGGCCAGGGGACGGCGGGGGCGCCCGCGCGGGCGACCGCCTGGATGGCTTCGATTTCGCAGTCGGGGATGGGCGCGGGGATCTTGCCGAGGCCGACGATCCCGATCACGCCGGGGGTGACGAGGACGGGCAGGCGGCGGGCGACGTCGAGGCGGCAGAAGACGTAGCTGGGGAAGAGCGGAACCTCGACGCGCTGGAGCCGGTCCGACCATCGGTTGCGGACGGCGTAGGTGGGGAGAAAACCGTGGTAGCCCTTGCCCCGGAGGGCGTCCGCTACGAGCTTCTCCCATCGCGATCTGACCCGAAGGGCGTACCAAGGGAGAATACGCTCGTATGGCACGGGATCGGAGCCGGAAACCGCCTGGAGGAGGTTAGATGGGTTCGTCAATGCGCCCGCCTGGGGAGAGAATACGGCCGAATCGGCGATTTTGGGTAAGCTACCGCCTATTCGGTCCCATCCGGGGATATCCGAAAGAAAAAAGAGACAGATCACCATTCTAGGGCGTGTCGCGGGAATATTCAAGAGGTTGTATGACGAAAACAGTACTACTAAGCGGGCTGGAATTGCGCGTATTCATGGACCGTCAGGGTTAACCAACTTTCGCAATTCGCGGCCGGAGCGGCACTTAAGTCCTGAAGAATCAGTAGAGGCTATGGAAAGGTCTTCACCACAAAACAGGGCTGCCGGCCAGCCGCCGCAGCGGCTCCGATGGCAGGATCTGCGGTGATGCGAGGGGGCGGTTGCGCGGGCAGGGCGAGCTTGAGCTTGCCGAGTACCAGACGGGCATCGGCTTCCGGTTGGGTGTAGCGGGGAAGGATCAGCCAGCGTCCATCGACGGCGCCTTCGAAATAGGTGCTCGTCAAATCGTAGAGCAGCACCTCGAAGTCGGCCTGAAACAGGTCGGCCCACTTCCCTCGCAACCACACGAACAGATCTTGCTTGTGCTCCAACACCCGGTCCAGGCAACGGTACAGCCGGTCCTTTTCCGCGACC
>CAIRXZ010000276.1 GCA_903882645.1 uncultured Acidobacteriia bacterium
CAAATACCCCAAAGGAGTCAAAGTTTCCGACGCCACATTCGACTCCCTCAATCTCACCCGCCACCCATTTCACGGTGACTGGAACTACACCATATCGCCCCGCACCTAACTGAAGCGGTTATTTATGCACAGGCCCTTAGCTGACCGCTGAAAGCCGATAGCCGCCTTTACTCGTCCCAGTTCTTCTTCATCAAGATCCCGCCCACCACGCCGAGCAGCCGCTGCCCGCTGCCCGCCTTGCGCTGATCCGCGTCGAGGAGGTTGTACAACTGGCCGAAGGTCTTGTACTCCGTCTCCGCCATCTGCGCCACCGCCAGGCCGTGGGCGTCCACCAGTTTCTTGATTTCGTCCGCGCTCTTGCCAGCCTGGACCGCCGCGCCGACCTGCTCGCGGCTCTGCGGAATCTGTTTGCGCAGCCCCTCGGCCGACTTGCTGGCGGCGTCCAGAATGGCCTTGAATTGCTTCCTCTGGTCCTTGGACAGGTTGCAGGCAGTGACCATCCTGTCGAGCGGGGAGGGCATGGCCCTGGGCACAGCGGGCGCCACGCCCCCGCCGCCGCCGGGAGCGCCGCCGCCGCGTCCACCCCCGCCACCGCCGCCGCCCTCGTCCTGAGCGATGCCGAAACCCGCCGCCAGCGCGCCAATCACAAGTAGTCTGAATATCATGAGTTCTCCCTTCGGGCGAACGCCCGGCTAATTGCTCTTTCTCCAGCCCCCGGGCGCCGCGAACATGTCGTGCATCATGTCGAACAGCTTGGGGGCGTTCTTCTTCTGCTTGTCGTCGAGCATGGCCAGCGTTTTGCCGAAGGCATCCGTCTCGATCGTCAGCATCTTCGCGCTCAGCTCCGCCACTTGCCTGGTTGCGTCGGCCGTATCCTTTCCGCCGAGGGACGCCTGAAGCTGCGCGTTCCTCTGCTCCCTGAGTTGCGGCAGGAGCGGATCAACCTGCTTCTGGGCGTCGTCCATAATGGCTTCGACAGCCGTTTTCTGGCCGGAGTTCAGCTTGAGTTCCGCGGCGATGGCTGCCGCCTTGTCGGCCTGCGGGCCGCGCCCGCCAAAGCCGCCCGGGAACCCGCCTCCGCCGCCCATTTGGCCGCCCCCGCCGCCTCCGCCTCCCCCGCCGCGCTGCGCGGAAGCCAGAGACGCCAGCAGCGCGGTAAGCGCCACGGCAATGAATACTCTTCGGATCATGAAATCTCCTTGTTTGCAGGACCGCGGGCACAGAACACGCCCGCGGCGTTCCGGTGTTTCGATTCCCCTCGATTACAGCACGATTGCAGGGCTTACCGCAAAGACCGGCGGCCTCCATCCGCCGCCGGCCGGCTCTTCCGCTTCCGCTCGCCGCGAGCGGTGCTATGCTGGCGCGGTGTTCGAGTTTTACCGCTTCCGGTTCCATTTCCGCGCCGCCGGCCCGGTGCATTTCCCCGCTTATAAGTCCGGCAACATCGTGCGTGGGGCGTTCGGCGGCATCTTCCGCAAGCTGGTCTGCGTCCCGGGCTGCGACGATGCCAAGACGTGCCGGACGCGGGCGACATGCCCCTACGCGCGCGTCTTCGAGCCGCGGGCGGCGCGCGGCGATGGACCGAGCGGACTGGCGGACTGGCCTCGGCCATTCGTTTTCCGCGCGGCGCATCTCGACGGGCGAACCGTCCGCGCGGGCGAAGCGTTCCACTTCGACGTACACTTATTCGACGTCCGGGATCCGGCGCTGCCCTATTTCGTGCTGGCGTTCGCGCAGTTGGCGCGGGAGGGCCTGGGGCCAGGCCGGGCGCGCGCGGAACTGGCCGCCGTGGATCAACTGGACCTCAGCGGCGCGGCTACCGCCCGGGTCTTCGATGGCGAGCGGTTCCGGACGCACGGCCTGGCCGCGCCGAACTCGGTGGATCCGACGGCCCCCGCGGTCCCCACGAGCCGCGTGCGGGTGCGTTTCGTAACGCCCACGGAGCTGAAGAGCGGGCACGAACTGGCGGAGCGCCCGGAATTCGGCATTCTGTTCGGCCGCCTGCGCGACCGCATCAGCACACTGCGCGCGCTCTACGGCGCCGGCCCGCTGGAGATCGATTTCCACGCGATGGGCGAGCGCGCCGCGGCCGTGCGGATGACGCGCTGCGAGTTGCGGAAGACGGAGGTGGAGCGGCTTTCGTCGCGGACCGGCCAGCGCCATCCGCTCGGCGGGTTTGTTGGGGAAGCGCAGTACGAGGGCGACCTCGGCGAGTTTTTACCCTACCTGCGTCTGGGCAAGTGGGTGGGGGTAGGACGGCAGACGGTCTGGGGGAAGGGTGAGTTGGAGGTCGAGGACGGCGTGCCGGAAGGTTTCTCAACGGACAACGAACGGAACGCCGGCCGGGAGGCCCGCCCCGCTCGCCCCCCGCTATACTGATATTTGCCCCCAGTCAAACAAATCCGCTATCGCGACGCCGGCGTGGATATCGATGAGGCGGACCGCGCCGTTTCGTCCATTCGGAGACTGGCGCGCCGGACGTTCACTCCGCGCGTGCTCACCGATATCGGGACCTTCGGCGCCTCCTACCAGCTTTCCGGTTACCGCAAGCCCGTGCTGGTCAGCTCGGCCGACGGGGTCGGCACCAAGCTGAAGATCGCCTTCCTCACCGGCCGGCACGACACCGTGGGCGAGGACCTCGTGAACCACTGCGTGAACGATATCGCGGTGCAGGGCGCGGTCCCGCTGTTTTTTCTGGACTACTTCGCCACCGGCAAGCTGGACGCCGCGGTGGCGGCGTCCGTGGTCTCGGGAATTGCGCGCGGCTGCCGGCGGAACGGATGCGCGCTGATCGGCGGCGAGACGGCCGAAATGCCCGGCTTGTACGCGGCCGCGGAGTACGACCTGGCTGGCTTCATCGTGGGCGTGGCCGAACGCTCGCGGATTCTCACCGGGGCCGGCATCCGCGCCGGCGACGCGTTGCTGGCGCTGCCTTCGAGCGGACTGCACACCAACGGATACTCCCTGGCGCGCAAGCTCCTGCTCGACGTGGCGGGCTACGGCCCCAAGACCCTGCTCCCGGAGGTGGGCGCCACCGTGGGCGACGCGCTGCTGGCCCCGCATCGGAGTTACTTGAGGCCGATCCGCGCGCTGATGGCCGCGGGCTTGCTGCGCGGCGCGGCGCACATCACCGGCGGCGGCATCACCGAAAACACGCCGCGCATGCTTCCCAAGGGACTGGCGGCGGCCATCGACACGCGCGCGTGGAGCGTTCCGCCGCTGTTTGAAGTCCTGCGGCGCATCGGCTGCATTCCCGAGGACGATTACCGCCGGACGTTCAACCTGGGCGCCGGCATGATTCTGGCCGTGCCCGCGCGCAGAGCCGCGAAGGCCGTTGCCGCGCTGGAGAAGCTGGGCGAGCGGCCGTTTCGCATCGGCGAGGTGGCGCCGCACCGCCGCGGTCGCCCGCGCGTGGAGTACCGATGACGCGGCTCGGCATTCTGATCTCGGGCCGCGGCTCGAACTTCGAGGCCATAGCGGACAACGTCGCTTCCGGCGCAATCCCCGCGGAAATCGCCGTGGTGCTCTCGAACCGCGCCGCGGCCCCCGGGTTGGATGCCGCGCGCCGGCGCGGATTGCCCGCCGTGTGCATCCCCTCCAAGGGCCTGGATCGCGAAGTCTACGACCGGATGGTGGTGGAGGAACTGCGGCGGCGCGGCGTGGACTTGGTCTGCCTTGCCGGTTTCATGCGGCTGCTCAGCGCCGCTTTCATTCGCGCCTTCCCCAACCGCATTCTGAACATCCACCCCTCGCTTCTGCCGGCCTTCCCCGGCCTCGACGCGCAGCGCCAGGCGCTCGAGCACGGCGTGCGCCTCGCGGGATGCACCGTTCACTTCGTGGACGAAAACCTGGACTCCGGGCCGATCCTGATTCAGACCGCCGTGCCGGTGTTGGACGCCGATACGGTGGAGACGCTCTCCGCCCGCATTCTTGAACAGGAGCACCGGATTTACTCCGAAGCCCTGCGCATCGTGATCGCCGGCAACTACCGGATCGAAGGGCGGCGGGTGGTTTTCAAAGAAGCTGTCAGCCACCAGCCATCAGCCATCGGCTAGTATCGCGACCGTAAGGAAAGGTGCGATCTCTGTGGGGCAGGATGGTATCCTGCGCGGCGATTGACAATCGCCGCGCGTGCCGGTTGCCAACCGGCACGCAGCTTGCCAAGCTGCCCCACAAACGGACCTTTTCCAGCGGTCAAGGCACTAGTGTAGTGCGGCATGCGGAATGCGGAGTATCCTGAACGCCCCGGCAATCATACACGTCGTAATATCGGACGCGCACCACTAGAACCATCAGCGCACGGTTTCTTTTCCGGCATCCGGGAGTGCGCGGCAACGGCGTAGGGGCCGGGCATGCCCGGCCCGAAGCCTGAGCGACGAGTCAAAGGGCGCCGAACTAGCTCATAGGCGATGGCTTAAGGCCGATGGCTGTTTCCGCTATAATAAGGTTGGCTTGACACGAAGGGCGCCATCCCGGGTGAGGCTGGCAGCGGTCCTGCTCGTGTTGTGCGCCACGGTGGCCGCGCAAACCGGAGCTTTGCTCGCCGCCGGCGAACAACACAAGGCGACCGAACATTGCTGCGTGCTCTGCCACGTGGGGCCGTTGCCCTTGGTGCAGGCCGCGGCGCCGGCGCCCCCCGCGCCTCTCCTCTCGGTGGCGTGGCTGGAACCCGCTCCGGGTTTTGAATCCTTCCCCTACATACCACTGACCGCCAGCTCCTCCCGAGCCCCTCCCGCTTAATTCCCCTATCGCGGATTTGACGGTCCGGCTCCGGATTCGGCGCCGGATGATGGATTCCCTGGTATAGGGATTTGGGCATCGAGAAAAAGGGGCATTCCGATATGCCGACAGAACAGTCGTGCTTTCGAGGCCGGCTATCCAGTATAGCCTTGTGGATTCCAGCCACTTTTGTAGCGGCTTTGTGCGTCTCCCAGTCAGCCTGTGGAGACCTGAAGAAAGTGGCGGGCAGCGCGCCCGAGGAGGCCAAGCCGGTGGAACCGGCGCTGTTTTCGGTTCCCCAGGATCAGTTAGGGCGCCTGCAGGTCGTGCCGGTCCGCAAGAGGACTTGGACTGTGACCATTCAAACCACCGGCACGGTGGATTGGGACGCGGATCACACCACCCAGGCGATCACCCAGGTGAACGGCCCGATTTCCCGCATCCTGGTGGACTTGGGGTCGCCCGTGAAGGCCGGAGATCCACTGCTCTTCGTAGCCAGTCCCGACGTCGCCAACGCGATTTCGGCTTATCGAAAGGCCCGCAACCGGGAGACGCTGACCAAGCGCATCGTGGATCGCATGAAGGAGCTGCTGGACCACGGCTCGGTCGCCCTCAAGGACGTCGAAAGCAGCGAAGCCGACTACAACGACGCCATGACCGATGTCCAAAACAGTCTTCAGGCGCTGACTATCTTCGGCATCGATAAGGCCGAGATCGATCGCGCCGACAAGCAGGGCACAGCCATCGGCACGGAGCTGGCGGTGCGCGCGCCCATCGGCGGCACAGTGGTGCAGAAGCTGGTCTCGCCGGGTCAGTTGATTCAGGCGGGGTCCACCGTCTGCTTCATGCTCAGCGACGTTTCCACGGCATGGGTGCAAGGCCATATCTTCGACCGGGACCTGCCCGATGTCCAGGTGGGCGCCGCGGTCGAGGAAACCAACCCGGCTTCCGGCCGGCTCTTCCACGGCACGGTAGGCTACGTCGGGGCGTTTGTGGATCCGGCCACCCGCACCACGCCGATCCGTATCGTCACCCGGAATCCCGAGGGCCTGTTGAAGAAGGACATGTTCGTCGAAGCCGTAATCCACACGAGCGGCTCGAAGAGCCTGCCGGCCGTTCCGGTTTCGGCCGTGCTGCGCGACGACAAGAACGAGCCGATCGTCTACGTGCAGGCGCAGCCGGGCAAATTCGCGCAGCGCTCCGTGACCATCGGCGCGCAACAGGACGGCATGATTGCGATCCCGAGCGGACTGCGCGAGGGGGAGAACGTGCTTGCCGACGGCAGCCTCTTCCTCCAGTTCGCCAACAGTATCCAATAAGGCGCAAACCGTATGATCGCCCGACTTGTTTCCTTCGCGCTCAAGCAGCCGTTCCTGATCGTCATCGCGGCGCTGGCCCTGATGGCCTGGGGCGCCTGGTCCTTCCAGAATCTGCCTATCGACGCCTATCCGGATCTCTCGCCGCCGCACGTCGAGCTGATCACTCAATGGCCCGGCCACGCGGCCGAGGAAGTGGAGCGGCTGGTCACCATCCCGGTCGAGATCGAATTGAACGGCATCCCGCGCCTGGATTCGCTCCGCTCGATTTCTCTCTACGGCCTCTCCTACATCAACATGAACTTCGAGTACGGGGCCGATCCGTACTTCGTGCGCGAACAAACCTTCGAAAGGATGGCCGGCGCGCAATTGCCCGCGGGATTGACGCCGAGCCTCTCGCCCCTCTTCAGCCCCAGCGGGCTCATCTACCGGTATGTCTTGCAGAGCCCCGACCGGTCGCCACAAGATCTGAAGGTCCTCGAGGATTGGGTGCTGGAGCGCCATTACCGGTCCATTCAGGGCGTGGCGGACGATTCCGGGTTTGGAGGCACCACCATGCAGTACCAGGTGCTCCTCGATCCCAACAAGCTGTTTAAGTACGGCGTTACCGTGCCGCAGATTTCGCAACAGCTCTCTAACAACAATGCGAACTCCGGCGGCGGCTTCTATTCGCAGGGCGGCCAGTTCTTTTACATCCGTGGATTAGGCCTGGTCCGTAACATGGCGGACATCGGCAACATCATCGTGTCCGAGAAGAACGGCATCCCCGTCAAGGTGAGCGACCTGGCCCAAGTTCAACTCGGCTACGCTCCCAGGCTCGGGCAGTTCGGGTACAAGAAGCAGGACGAGGCCGTGGAGGGCGTCATCCTGATGCGCGTGGGCGAACAGGCGCAGGTGATCCTGAAGCGCGTCGAAGCGATGACCAAGGAGCTGAACGACCACGTACTGCCGCCGGACGTGAAGATCGTCCCGTATTACGACCGCCAGGGTCTGATCGAGGAGACCACCCAGACCGTGGAGCGTAACCTGCTGCGCGGCATGCTGCTGGTGCTGATTATCCTCGGCTTGTTTCTGTTCAGCGTCAGGACGGCGCTGATTGTCGCCGTAACCATACCGTTCGCGCTGCTGTTTTCCTTCATCTGCCTGGACTGGCGGCACATTCCGGCGAACCTGCTTTCCATTGGCGCCATCGATTTCGGAATCATCGTGGATGGTTCGGTGGTCATGGTGGAGAATATCTTCCGCGAGTTGGCGGAACGGTACGGCCGGAGCTATAACCTGCGCGACGTGATCCGCTCCGCGGCGCACGACGTGGAACGGCCCATTTTCTACGCGATTGCGGTGATCATCGCCGGTTACTTGCCGATCTACGTCTTGACCGGCCCGTCCGGACGCCTCTTCGCGCCCATGGCGGACACCATGTCGTTCGCGCTCATAGGCGCGCTGCTTTGCGCTTTGACCGTGCTGCCCGTCTTGTGCGCCTTTTTCTTAAGGAAACACGTTCACGAACCCAGGGTGCCGGTGTACGAGTGGGTCCGCGGCGTGTATGGCGCCATGCTCGGCTGGTGCCTGCGCTACCGGCTGGTTACGGTCGCGCTGGTTCTGGCCGTATTCGGCGCCTCTCTATTGCTGATTCCCTATATCGGCGGGGAGTTCATGCCGCACCTGGACGAAGGAGCCTTATGGGTGCGCGCCACCACGCCCTACACCATCTCGTTCGAGGAAGCTTCCAGGCTTTCGCCCCAGATTCGCGATATCCTCTCGAGCTACCCGCAGGTGACTACGGTGGCCAACGAGTTGGGGCGCCCGGACGACGGCACGGACCCGACCGGGTTTTACAACAACGAGTTCTATGTGGGGCTCAAGCCCTATGCGGACCCGGCTTGGAGCGGCGAAACTCACACCAAGCCGCAACTCATCGAGGCCATCCAGAAGAAGCTGGCGACGTTTCCCGGAATCATCTTCAATTACACGCAGCCCGCCGAGGACGCCGTCGACGAGGCGGAGACCGGGCTAAAAAGCGCCCTGGCCGTCAAGATCTTCGGCTCGGACCTCAACGTCCTGGAACAGAAGGCCCTACAGGTCAAAGAAGTTCTTTCGAAAACGCCCGGCATCACCGAAATCACCGTGGTGCGGGAGTTGGGCCAGCCCAGCCTCACCATTACTCCCGATCGCGAAAAACTCGCCCGCTACGGGCTAAACGTAGGCGATATCAACACCCTCATCGGAACGGCCTTGGGAGGCCAGGCAGCCACCCAGGTGATTCAGGGCGAGCGCCAGTTCGACATGGTGGTGCGCATGCAAGAGCCTTTCCGAAGCGACGAGAACTCCATCAGGAACCTGCTCATCGGCACGCCCGACGGCCAGTATCTTCCTTTAGGCCAGTTCTGCGAGATCAAGGTCGAGAGCGGCGCGTCGCTCATCTATCGCGAGTCGAACTCGCGTTATATAGGCGTGCAATTCAGCGTGGAGGGCCGCGACCTGGCCAGCGCCGTCGGCGAAGCCCGCAAGAAGGTGGATAAAGCGGTCCAACTGCCCATCGGCTACAAATTGGACTGGGGAGGCGAGTACAAGGAATACCTGGCGTCGCGGGAACAGATGAAGATCATCCTGCCGCTCACGGTGGTTCTGATTCTGAGCATCCTGTTTGCGCTCTACGGCAACTTCAAGTTCCCGGTCATCATTTTCCTGAGCGTGCTGGTGACCGAGCCGGTGGGGGGGCTGCTGGCCTTGCGGCTCACGCACACCAATTTCAGCGTTTCTTCCATGCTCGGGTTCGTGGCGCTGATGGGCGTGGCGGTGCAGACCAGCGTCATTCTGTACTCGTTCATCAACAAGTTGCGTCTGGAAGGGAAAGACATTCCCACGGCGACGCACGAAGCGGCGCTGTTGCGGCTCCGGCCCATCATGATGACGGCGCTGGTGGCCTGTCTCGGCCTGCTGCCGGCGGCCATGTCCACGGGCATCGGCAGCGATTCGCAGAAGCCGTTCGCCATCGTGATCGTTGGCGGCCTGGCATCGCGCCTGCTCCTATCGGTCTTCCTGGCGCCCGTACTCTATGCGCTGGTGGCCCGAGATGGCGACGCGTTAAAGGTTTAGCCGAGCCGAGGCCCGGTCAGAGCCGCGACCGCAAGGGAGCGGTAGCTTTGTTGTCTGTTTCTGACGGAGGTAACATGCAGTATTCTGGCGACGAACCACGGACAAGCGCGAGGGAGCGCGTTCCTCCGCTCCCTCCTCGCTCGAACCCCGGGATGAGCACAAGCCCGCCCGGCGAACCAGTCCCATTCAAACGGTTTCCTCCGCGTCTCCGCGTCTCCGCGTCAGGAAAGCCCCTGTGGCTGCTCGCCGCCCTTCTGACGCAAGCCGCTTTCGCGCAAACGGCGCTGACCTGGCAGCAGGTGCGGGAGAAGTTCCTGGCGGCGAATCCCACGCTCCAGGCCGGCCAGATCGGCATCCAGGAGTCCAAGGCGCAGGAGATCTCCGCCTACTTGCGTCCGAATCCAA
>CAIRXZ010000277.1 GCA_903882645.1 uncultured Acidobacteriia bacterium
CGCTCCGGGTCGTTCTGGACTGTCGCCGGCGCCAATGCCATCATCGCTTTGCGCTGCTGCCGCCTTAGCCACAGGTTCGAAGACTACTGGGAAACCCGTTCCCGAGCCGCCTGATTACCCACTTTTTTGTCGTGCACCCCTTGAAGTTTCCGTCTGCCGGCCCGGCGGTGTCCGCCCGGCGCCTTGTGCTATGGTGTTCTCGAAATGCCGATTGGGGTGCCCGACGATCTCGCCGCCCGCATGGCGCAGGGCGAGATTGTGCTGTTCGCGGGCGCCGGGATGTCGAAACCCCGGTTGCCCGGCTGGGGCGAGTTGCTGGAGCGGATGCTCGCTTGGGCCGGCCGCCAGCAAATCTCCTTGGGCGGCGCGGAAGACTCCATTCGGGATTTGATCGGCCGGAACAAACTGCTGCTGGCGGCCCACCAGTTACGCACGCGGCTGGGCGAGAACAACTTCTGCCAGTTCATCCACGAGGTGTTCCGCGATCCGCAACTCCAACCCGGCCCTGTCCACCGGCTTCTGTCGGGAATGAGGTTCGCCGCTATCCTGACCACCAATTACGACAAGCTGATCGAGTCGGCTTTCCCAGCGGGGACGCCCCGCCACACCGGGCGGGACTATCCGGAGCTGGCCGGGCTGATGCGCGACCGCGGCTTCGCCATCGTCAAGGTACACGGCGACGTGGACCGGTGCGACTCCATCGTGCTGGGCCAGGCAGACTACCGCAAGGCGATGTTCGCCAACGAATCGTTCCGCATCTTCCTGACCGGGCTTTTCACCTCCCGAACCGTGCTGTTCGCCGGATGCAGCCTGAGCGACCCGGACCTGCTGCTCTTCCTGGAGGAGTTGAAGTTCCAACTGAAGGGCCACCTGGGGGCGCACTACGCGCTGATGCGCACGCACGGAATGAACGCGCTGGAGCGGCAGGATTTCGAGGAGAGCTACGGCATTCGCATTCTGGGCGACGACGCGCGTGAGGACCACCCCGATATCGGCCAGTTTCTGGTGGATCTGAAAGCCTCCACGCCGCACAGGCTCACGGAGGTCCCGCCCCACGAACCGGCGCCGGAAGCGGACGCGCAGGACGCGCGCGGATTGCTCGAAGCCATGGGCCAGCGCATCCTGGACCAGCAGACCGCGGGCGGGTGCGTGTATTTCCTGGGGGAGTACAAATCGGGGGCGCAAATTCGCCGCGCGCTCACCTGCTATGCGGCTCACTCCCCGCGCCCGGCGGAACTGGAGGCGCTTTACCAAGCCACGCGGACGTACGGCGTGGCCGAGGGCATCCTATTGGCGCGCGGGCCCATTCCGGAGGAAACCGCCCAAGCCGCGCGCGCCCGCGACATTCAGGCATACGGTCGCGAGGAGTTCATCGACCACCTGGCGAATTTCCGCCCGTACCTGGACAAGTTGCGGGCGGACTACGAAGAATCTGGGATTGAACGCTATTTCGTTCCCCTCAAGATCCGGGAGGAAAAAGCCTCCGGTACGAGCCGCGACCGTGAGGGAGCGGTTCCTCGCGGCACCACAACACCGCCCGGTCGCACACCTGCCGACCCCCAATCTGCTCCCGTTGACCTGGACACCTTCATCGACCAGTGGCTTGCCGCGCCGGAGCGCAACCATCTCTCGCTGCTTGGCGATTTCGGCACCGGCAAGACCTGGTTTTGCCGGCGGCTGGCTTGGCGCTTGGCCGCCGCCTCCGGCCGCGTTCCGATATCGATCAAGCTGCGCGACTACTCGCGGGCCTACGACATCGAGCAGGTGCTCACGGACGCCCTCGCCAATCGCTTCGGGGTCGAACTGGCGGGCGGGTACAAGACCATCCGGCGCCTGAGCGACGAAGGCCGCCTGCTGCTGATCTTCGACGGGTTCGACGAAATGGAGCGGCGCGCTAGCGATTACCGCACCGCGCTCGAGAACTTCTGGCAGATTGCCACGCTCATTTCGCCGCGCGCCAAGATCCTGCTCACCTGCCGCACGGCCTTCTTCCGCCACCGCACGGAGGAATCGGAGGTGCTGGAGCACGATCCCGGCGAAGCGCAAGGCAGACCGGTGCGAGTGGTGAATCGCGACGACGTGATCGACCTGACCGGCAAGAAGGAATTCGAAGTCGCGCACCTGAACGAATTCGACGACGAGCAGATCGAACAGGCGCTCCGGAAACTCGCGCCGGACGGATGGCAACCCGTGCTCGAGAGAATCCGCGCGTTGCCCAACATCGAGGACCTCTCGCACCGCCCCGTGTTGCTGGGGATGATCGCGCAGACGCTCTCCGGCATCGCCCGGAGCGAAGACCTGAACCTGGCAACGTTATACGAGCGGTACACGGAAGACCTGTTGCGGCAGCGCGTCGAAACCATCCCGGCCGCCGATCGCCGGTATTTCGTACAGGAACTGGCCTGGGAGATGCAGAACTCGGGCCGGCTGAGCATTCCGTTCTCGGAGTTTCCCGAGCGCGTCCAGGTTCACTTCGGCGTGAAGGACGACCCCGGCCGGGCCGCATTTCTCGACCGCGACATCCGCACGCAGTCCTACCTGGTGCGCGACGAGGCCGGCAATTACCGCTTCGCGCACAAATCGATGATGGAATTCTTCGTGGCGCGCAAGCTGGCCCCGCTGCTGGCCAAAGGGAAAGCCCCTGAATGCCCCTTGACCGACGCCATCGTCAGCTTCGTGCATTATCTGCTCAAGCGGGACTACTCATACGAGCCGCGCCTGGACGACGGCATGGTCTTTGTCCCCGCGGGGCAGTTCATCTTTGGCTCGGAGAGGGAGGGCAATCTCCGCATCCCTGCTGTAAGTGAGGCTTTTTGGATCGACCGTTTCCCGGTGACCAACGAGCGGTACTGCCGGTTCCTGAACGAGCGCGGAAACTGGAAGGAAGGCGGCGTGGAGTGGATCGACCTCCAGGGCGCTTACGAGAAGGAGAAGTGCAGGATTTCGGAGCGAAAGGGCCGGTTCTCCGTCGAGCGAGGGTACGAGAATCATCCCGTGATCTATGTGAGCTGGTACGGCGCCGCGGCCTATGCCAAATGGGCCGGTAACGGTAAACGGCTGCCCACCGAGCAGGAGTGGGAGAAGGCCGCGCGCGGCATCGACGGGCGCCGGTATCCGTGGGGAGAGGAGTTCTCCGAGCAAAAGTGCAACACGGCGGAGAGCGGGAGCAAGGGCACGACGGAGGCCGGCAAGTATGCGGAGGTGGGGTTTTCGCCCTATGGCGCGGAGGACATGGCCGGCAACGTGTGGGAATGGACAGAGAGCCTGTGGTCGGAGGAGAAAGAGTACCGTGTGGTTCGGGGCGGCTCTTGGTGCTTCAATCGTGGCTTCGCCGCCTGCTCGTGTCGCAGCGGCGAACACCCGCTCTTCCGCAGCTTCAGTCTGGGGTTTCGTTGCGCCAGGACATAATCTTACCCTGTACCCTTTTTTCCTTTACCCTTTGTTCTCTGTGATCTTTGGTCTTTTGGGTGCAGGGCGAAGCCCTGCCGAAAATATTTTTGAGGAGGGGCATGGCAACCAAAGAGAATGTGCTGACGCGGACCGACGATTTCATCAAGTGGTTCCTGCCGAAAATCGAGAGATTCCCGCGCAATTACAAATTCCTGTTCGGAGACCGGCTGGTTGAAATCCAGCTCGATGTGCTGGAGAATCTCATCGAGGCCTACTACCGCAAGGAGAAACTGGCGAACCTGCGGGCGGCCAACGTAGGAGTGGAGAAACTGCGGCATCTGCTTCAAATCTCGACGGAGATGCGGTTCATGAGCTTCGACCAACTCGAATACGCTACGCGCTCGCTGAACCAGATCGGGTCGTTGGTGGGGGGCTGGATTCGCCAGCAGGAAGGCAAACATGGGCCGGCATGAGCAAGCGGCGCCGACGTTCGAGGCGCTCGCCAGCTTCGAGAACCTGTTCCTGGCGGCGCGGGCGGCGCAGCGCGGCAAACGGTTCAAGCCTGCCGTGGCCCGTTTCCATCACGACCTCGCGGCGAGCCTGGTGGAGTTGCGGGACGAGTTGCTGGAAGGGCGCTACCGTCCAGGGCCTTATCGTACGTTCACGATTTACGAGCCTTCGCGGCGATTCATCAGCGCGGCGCCGTACCGGGACCGGGTTGTGCATCATGCGCTGTGCAACGTCATCGGACCGCTTTTCGAGCGATCCTTCATCTTCGATTCCTACGCCAACCGGGTGGGGAAGGGGACGCACCGCGCCCTGGACCGCTGTACCGGATACGCGCGGCGCTACGGGTACGTCCTGCAAGGCGACGTCCGATTGTTTTTTCCCAGCATCGACCACGAAATCCTGCTGGCGCGGCTGCGGCGGCGCATCCGCGATTCACGCGTGATGGAACTGGCGCGGACGATCGTCGGCCACAGCAACGCGCAGCCGCCGGCGGAGTTCTACTTCCCCGGCGACGACCTGTTCACGCCCTTCGAGCGGCGCAAAGGGCTGCCCATCGGCAACCTGACGAGCCAGTTCTGGGCAAACGTCTACCTGGACCCTTTCGATCACCATTTTCGGGACGAACTGGGGGTTCCGGGGTACATCCGGTACGTGGACGATTTTCTGGTATTCTCGGACGACAAGGAGGCGCTGGCGGCATGGCTCGATGTGGCGCGCCAACAGTTGGCGCGGCTGCGTCTGGAGATCAACGAGCGAAAAAGCCGCATCTATCCGGTGGGCGAAGGAATTCCGTTTCTGGGCTTTCGCGTCTTTCCGCGCCAGCGCCGGCTGCTTTCCAAGTCCGTGAAGCGGGCACGCCGCCGTCTGGCGCGGCTGGCGGAGGCGCATCGGAGAGGCGAGATCGATATGAAAGGGGTGTCCCGGTCCGTCGCGGCGTGGATCGCGCACGCGGCGCACGGGAACACGGAAGGATTGCGGCGCCGCGTATTGGGGGGCGTCGTATTTGGGGCCGGCGGCCGGCCGTGTGGTTCGGGGCGGCTCTTGGAACAACAATCGTGACAACGCCGCCTGCTCGTATCGCAACAACGAACACCCGAACAACCGCAACAACAATCTGGGGTTTCGTTGCGCCAAGACACCACCTGCCTTCGCCCATACGGCGGCGGAGGCGGCCGGAAGACCGTCCTTTTACGGAGGGCGGCCGCGCGCCGTGGTGATGTCCAGGCCGCCGGTCCGGCGCCGGCCCGGGTGCGGGCCGGACAAAGACGACTACGCCCGGCGGCGGGCCGGAATTCCGGTTGGCCGCCGGGCGGATTTTTGAACGCTATGGATCTTCAAACTTTGCAGCTCGCTTACGATTCCCTGCCGCCGCTCGCGAAGCAGGCTTGCGCCAAGGTTGGGGCGGCGGTGTTGGGCAAGGCGCTCGGGGGCGCGTGGACCGCGGTCGCGCAAAAGGCCCCCGGCGCGGTTTTCGCGGGGGTCTACCGGCAGTGGCGGGAGGACCTGGAAGCGGAGGCGGACGACGGGAAGCTGGCCGCGGCATTCGAAGAGTTCTTTTGCCGACCGCCCACCGTTCGCGAACTGGACAAACTCCTGCGGGACCGGTATGCGGATGTGGATTTCCAGGTCCTTGAACAACAACTCCGCGAAAGTTGCGAGTGGGCCGGATGCCCCGCGCCGCGGACCAGCCTGCACGAACAACTGGACTCCTGGGTCCGGGGCCTCAAGACGCTGCTCGAAGATACGCCGGAGTACCGCCGCGAGTACCAGCGCCCCCTCCAAAACGCAATCCGCGAGCTGAGCCAGTCGGAAGCGATGATCCGCAACCACTCCCAGGCGCGGGAGCGGTACCTGGCCTCGGTGGTCCGCCAGCACCGGCATATCCGGTTCTCGGGAATGGCGGAAGTCAGCGGACCCACCGAAGTCGAAATGGCCCGGGTCTTTGTGATGCCGCGGGTTGTGGAACTGGGCGGGTTTGGGGAGCGGAGCGCGCGCGAACCGAAGCCTCAAGAGGCCCACAAACTCCTGGCCGGAGGGAAGGCTCCCCGGCGGCTGGTGATTCTCGGCGGGCCGGGAACCGGGAAGACCACGCTGCTCGAGAGCTTCGCCCTGGCCCTTGCCCAGGGTCCCGGCGCTCCCTTTCCCTGGGCGCGGGATCTTCCTCAATTGCTTCCCATCTTCTATCGCATCCGGGATCTAGGCCACGATCTTGAAAGCCACGGCACAATCTGGGATTGCATCCGGCATCACTGTTCGCGGCGGATGGGTCCTAACCTGCCCCCGGACTTCTTTCCGCGCCAGATGGAGCGCGGAGGGCTGATGCTGCTGTTCGACGGCCTCGACGAAGCCGCATCGCCCGCGAGCCGCGACCGGATTGTGGAGCTGATCGAAGGGTTCGTCGAAAACCTGTCCACGGAAAGCCGCGTCGCGATTACCAGCCGGCCGCACGACTACCGGCGCCGGTTTGAAGCCGCCGCATACCGGCACTACGAGCTGTGCGAGTTCGACGATGACGAAATCCAGACGTTTATCCACGGCTGGCAGCAGGTCCACGAGCCGGACCCCGCCAAGGCCGTCGAAAAAGGCGAGCGTCTCTGGAAGGCGCTCCAGTCGCGCCCGGATATCCTGCCTTTGGCGCGCAACGCGCTTCTGCTGACCATGATCGTGCGGGTTCACTTCGGCCTGGGGGCCCTGCCGGACAGCCGCTTGAGCCTTTATGCGAAGTGCTCGGAGACTTTGCTCAAGCACTGGGCCGAGGCAAAGGACCTGCCGGCCAGCCCGATCGACTTCCACCAAAAGCGGCGATTCCTTTCGCAGCTTGCGTTCGAAATGCAGGGCGAGTCCGGGGAGCAACTGAGGGAAGGCGTGGCGCTGCAGATCTCCCGGGCCGCGGTGGCTCGCCGCCTGGAGCATTTCCTGCGCGAGAAAGGGGCCGGCGACACGCTCAACCTGGTGGACGCCATCATCGACCGACTGCACGCTCGCGACGCCATTCTGGTCCAGTACGGCGGCGGGCAGTTCGGTTTCGTTCATCGCGGGTTTCAGGAGTACTTCGCGGCGCAGTGGATGGCGGAGGAAATGGAGGATTCGGAGTTCCGGGACAAACTGCTGGCCGAACCGGCCGGTTGGAACGAGACGCTGTACCTGGCCGTGGCTCAACTGCCGGACCGGCCGCGCCGCCGGACCCTGCTGGAACTGCTGAAGGCCGGCCGCGCGGAGTTTGCGCTGGCATGCCTGAAAGCGGCGTCGCCCGAGGATCCCTGGCTCCGGCAACTGGTTCAGTTCCTTTCCCGCTACACGTGGGAGGGCCGGGAATACAGGAGCCTCCCGGTTGCCGAGTGTGCCGAGGCTTGCGCCGGGCGCGGGGAAACCATGGCGGTGCTGCGGGCCATGTTCGCCCCCGAGGGGCGCGCGGGACAATCGCTGGCGGCCGCCGTGGAACTCGCGGAAGAACTGGCGGCGAGGGGCTTCGCCGAGGGCCAAGCGATGCTGGACGCTTTCTTCGGCGAGGCCGCGCGCCGCAGGCTGGATTCGACGGGGGAAATGGCCTGGGTAGAAGGCTTTTACCTGGACCGCTACCCGGTCACCAACCGGAAGTTCGAGTGCATGATTCCGGGGCACAAGAAACTGCGCGACCAGTACTCCGATATGGACGACCAACCGGCGGTGTGCGTGAACTGGCATGAGGCACGCCTTTTCTGCCGGTGGCGAGGAGCTGGATTCCGGCTGCCTACGGAGGAGGAATGGGAACGTGCGGCCTCGTGGGACCCGGCGCGAGGCGTAAAGCGGGAATATCCGTGGGGCGATGAGTTCGACCCGGCACGGTGCAACACATGGGAAGAAGGACCGCGGAAGACAACGGCGGTGGGGATGTACCCCAACGGGGTCAGCGCGTATGGGTGTTTCGACATGGCGG
This sequence comes from uncultured Acidobacteriia bacterium, assembly GCA_903882645.1. GTDB lineage: Bacteria > Acidobacteriota > Terriglobia > Bryobacterales > Bryobacteraceae > BOG-224. The sequence goes on from CAIRXZ010000277.1 coordinate 7,817, forward strand.
GGAACGTCTGGGAGTGGACCGAAAGCCTGTGGTCGGAGGAAGAAGAGAGCCGTGTGGTTCGGGGCGGCTCTTGGGGCGGCCTTCGTGGCCTCGCCGCCTGCTCGTATCGCGGCCTCGCTCGCCCGAGCGGCCGCAGCGGCGGTCTGGGGTTTCGTTGCGCCAGGACATGATTTTACCCTTTATCCTTTTCCCTCTTACCCTTTCTTCTCTGTGATCTGCGCTCTTTTGGGTGCAGGGCGAAGCCCTGCCGAAAATGTTTTTGAGGAAGGACGCATGGCAACGAAGGAGAATGTGCTGACGCGGACCGACGACTTCATCAAATGGTTCCTGCCGAAAATCGAGAAGTTCCCGCGCAATTACAAATTTCTGTTCGGAGACCGGCTGGTTGAAATCCAGCTCGATGTGCTGGAGACTCTCATTGAGGCCTATTACCGCAAGGAGAAACTGGCGAACCTTTGCAGTTTGCCTGTTCCCCGCCGCCGCTCGCGAAGCAGGCGTGCGCCAAAGTTGGAACGGCGGCGCTGGGAAAGGCGCCCGCGCGTCTCCCAGCGGTGTTGATACAATTGTTTCTGTGAGTAACAATTGCCGCTTGATCTACACTGTTACCTGTGGTAACAATTGACGCATGTACCGGGTCTTCACAACCAAATCGTTCGATAAGGCCCTGGCCAAGCTTCCGCTGAATTGGCAGAAGCGGATTGTGGCGAAGATCAGGGAGGTTGCGGCCAATCCTTATGCGCCGAACAACAACCTCACGAAGCTTCAGGGCCGTGACGGGTATAGGCTCAGGGTGGGCGACTGGCGCGTCATTTACGAGCTGCAGGACGACCGCCTTGTGATGCTGGTTTTGGAAGTGGGGCCGAGAGGAGGAATATACTGATGCGCGTTGAAAAGATCACCCGCCATGGCGAGGAGTTCGCCGTATTGCCCATGGGTGAGCTGAAGAAGCTCATGGACGATGCGGAGATGCTTTCCGACGTGAAAGCCTATGACGCGGCGAAAGCTCGCATCGAGCGCGGCCAGGACGAGCCGATACCGCTCGAAATCGCCGAGCGCCGCCTGGCCGGGGAAAGCACCTTAAGAATCTGGCGTGAGTATCGCGGGCTCACCCAGGAAGACCTGGCGAAGAAATCCAAGGTATCGCGCCCGATGATTGCGGCTATTGAGTCCGGACGCAAGAAGGGCGGAATCGGAACGCTGAAGAAACTTGCGGTGGCGCTTAAGGTCGATCTGGACCATCTGGCGTGAACGGATGGACGGTGCGGAGTCTTCACCCCAACCGGCCCACCTAGTTCTCAGACCGGGTGATAGAGTGCTTTTTGGCGGAACCGCTCCCTAACGGTCGCGGCTCTGACCGGGGCTTGGAGCGCGAGCGGCGGGTCTCTCAGTAGCACCGAATTCACCGGTCACAGAACTAGCCTGACCGCGCTTCTTCTGGCATCAGGCGACCTCGCGGATGGTCAGATCAATGCCCTGGATAGCGGGTACGGGCATCTGCCGCGACAGCCGGAACAGCAGCCAGTCCTCAAGTACCTCCGCCAACTCCTTGCGGCAGGCCTCAAGCGTAGGACCGCTGCCCCAAGCGCCGTCCAAGCCCGGAATCGACCCGAAATAGCCGCCTTCCTCCAGCGGCTCGTAATGGGCCAGCTCCATGGCTGCTACGATGTACCGGGTTAGCATCTCGAGGCCCTGCTCACGAAGGTGCTCGCTGCTTAGAGTATATCAGCGGCTCCGGAGATCCCCCAAAGAAGTAGGGGTGTGCGACATGAATGTTGGAGCTTTTCGCGGAGGCTGGATTGTTTCGGCAATTCTAGAAGTATATAATACTTCTAGAAAGGAGGCCCATGCCTCAGTCCCTTCCCAATTTGGAAAC
>CAIRXZ010000278.1 GCA_903882645.1 uncultured Acidobacteriia bacterium
CGCTCCGGGTCGTTCTGGACTGTCGCCGGCGCCAATGCCATCATCGCTTTGCGCTGCTGCCGCCTTAGCCACAGGTTCGAAGACTACTGGGAAACCCGTTCCCGAGCCGCCTGATTACCCACTTTTTTGTCGTGCACCCGCTATCGGGAAATCCCAAACGAGCCTCCTGGCTGAGGTCGCGACAATCGTATGAGCGAACCCTTCGACTAAGTTGAGACACGTCTGCTGAAAGAAAATGATCACGACGAAACCGTCGCCTTGTAGCGACGCATCTGGGCGTGCTACGAGCAGGATGGCCTCGATGTCGTCCAGGAATTGATGGACAGCCTCCCCTTGGTTCCAGAGGAAGACGAATGAAGCCAGATGAGAAGTGGCGTCTGGAGGCGATCTCTATTCGGAGTTTCCGTGGCGTTGCCGGCTAGCAGTCGTTGGACTTCGGGGGGCGTTCCGCGCTGCTTTACGGGAACAATGGCGTCGGCAAGTCCACAATGGCTTTAGCATTACAGTGGGTTTTGTTTGGCAAGTTCCCAAGCGGGGTTCTGCCTAACGTGGGCTTTAAGAGCTTTCTGGCGCCCGTTGGCGGAAGCAAAGGCGTGTCCTGCGGCGAGGTGCTCTTCCGTCGGGCGGGACAGGCGTTGACGGTGAGACGTGATGAGCAGGCCGGAACATTCACCGTGAAGGTTGGAACTAACGTCCTTGAAGACGAAGAAGCTGAGGGCGAACGCGACACGCCGCATGCCGCCAGTTGAGGTGGAAGAAGCATCAAGAATGAAAGAACGGGCTCTACAACTGCTGCGCACGGCCGTCGGATCGCCAGGCGCGCAGTTCCATCCTGGCCAGTGGGAGGCCATAGAGGAACTGGTGAAGCGGCGCGGTCGCCTGCTCGTGGTCCAGCGGACGGGTTGGGGGAAAAGCATCGTGTACTTCATCGCCGCCAAACTCCTGCGAGAGCAAGGTTCCGGCTGTGCCCTGCTCATCTCCCCCTTACTGGCGCTCATGCGCAATCAAATTGAAGCCGCGGAGCGCATCGGAGTGCGGGCGGAGACCATCAATTCCACGAATACGGACGACTGGCCTAAGCTGGAAACGGCGCTTCTGGCCGGCAAGATCGACGTCCTGCTGATCTCTCCCGAACGGCTGGGTAACGAAGAGTTCATGACGCGGTGTCTGCTGCCGGTGGCTGCCCGCATCGGGCTATTGGTGGTGGACGAGGCCCACTGCATTTCAGACTGGGGACACGACTTCCGTCCAGACTACCGGCGGATCGTCCGAATTCTCCGGTCCCTGCCGCGAAACCTGCCGGTGCTGGCTACCACCGCGACCGCAAATGACCGCGTTGTAGCCGACATCAAAGTCCAGTTGGGGCCGACCCTGGAAACTCTTCGCGGACCGCTAGTACGAGAGAGTCTGCACCTCGAGAATATCCGTATCCCGTCGCAATCCGCTCGTATGGCTTGGCTGGCGGAGCGACTGCCGCAAATGCCGGGCAGCGGAATCGTTTATACCCTCACAGTTCGCGACGCGGAGCATCTCACCGCATGGCTGCAACTGCGCGGCATCAACGCCCGGGCTTATCACGCCGACCGCGAAGATCCGGAGCGTCGGGAACTGGAAGGGATGCTGCTGCGCAATGAGGTCAAAGCCCTCGTGGCCACCGTCGCGCTGGGTATGGGCTTTGACAAGCCGGACCTGGGTTTCGTCATCCACTTCCAACGCCCGGCCTCGGTGGTGCACTACTATCAGCAGGTCGGCCGTGCCGGCCGCGCCATTGGCAGCGCCCATGGCGTTCTGCTGAGCGGCGCCGAGGACGATGAGATTGCAGACTACTTCATACGTACTGCTTTCCCCACCGTCGACGAGGTCCAGGCGGTCCTCAGAGCGCTAGAGGCCGCGCGCACACTTGTGAATCGCAACGCCCTGCAGAGGGCGTTGAACGTGCGGCCGTCCAAGTTAGACAAGAGCTTGAAGTTTCTTTCGCTGGAATCCCCGGCGCCGGTTCAACGCGATGGCAGCGGATTCGTCCGGACGGCGGTTCGCTGGGAGATGCCAGTGGAGCGCATCGAGAAGATCACCCTCTTGCGGCGCCAGGAGCAGGCGCGCATGAACGCCTATCTGGCGACCCCTGGTTGCCTGATGCAGTTCCTGTCGGAGGAATTGAACGATCCGGACGCGGCGCGTTGCGGCAAATGCGCAAACTGTACGGGGAAACGGCTCGGTGCCGCATATTCGCGGGACCTCGCTGAGGAGGCGGCTCGATTTCTGGAAAGCCTGAACCAGCCGATCGAGCCTCGGAAAATGTGGCCCGCCGGCGCGTCTTTCGAGGATCAGCACGGCAGGATTGCTGACGCCCGCCGGGCACAGGAAGGACGCGCGCTTTGCCATTGGGGGGATGACAGTTTCGGAGACGTTGTGCGCGACGGAAAGCGCGATGGCCACTTCGCGGACCGATTGGTGGGCGCGTCCGTGGAACTTATCCGTGGGCGTTGGAGGCCCCGTCCTAAACCCGAATGGGTGACGTGCGTGCCATCTCGCCGGCATGCGAAGCTGATGCCGGACTTTGCGCGGCGCCTCGCGGCAACACTCGGCCTGCCCTTTGTAGAGTGCATCGAGAAGACACAGGACACGGAACCGCAAAAGACACGGCAGAACAGTTTTCAGCAGGTCGAGAACCTGGAGAATGCGTTCACGGTGGACGCAAAGGCGGTGCGCGCCTACCCGGTCTTGCTGGTGGATGACATGGTGGATTCCCGATGGACCTTCACCGTGCTGGCTTGGAAGCTCCTGGAAGCCGGCTCCGGCCCCGTGTTTCCATTTGCCCTCGCGGACTCGTCGGCGGATGATGGAGAGTAGTGAGAGGATATGCATGACGGATTGAGCGCCGATACCCAAGCCGTACTACTGCTGTGCGCCCGGCTTGGCCAGGTGGAGAGCAACGGAACCAAGCCTCTGACGCCGAAGCAATATGGCGTTCTGGCACGCTGGCTCCGGGAGAGATCCATGCGGCCGGCCGATCTGTTGGAGACCCGTGGGCGAACGGAGTTGACCGGATCTCAGATTCCGGGCGTTGATCCGGAGGCTGTGGCGGCTCTGCTCGACCGCGGCGCCGCGTTGGGAATGATGGCTGAGCGGTGGGCGAACCGCGGCCTATGGGTGTTGAGTCGCGGCGATGAGGGGTATCCCGCCAGGTTCAAGACCTACCTTGGCCATGGGGCTCCTCCGCTTCTTTTTGGTGCCGGGAACCCGGAGTTGCTCCAGTCGGGCGGTTTGGCGATGGTTGGCGCTCGCGAGGTGTCCGAGGAGGATATCGAGTATGCCCGCCGGGTGGCTTCGGCTTGCGCTGCGCAAGGCATCGCGGTAATCTCCGGCGGCGCGCGCGGGGTCGATTTGGAATCCATGGCAGCCGCATTTGATGCCAATGGCTCGGCGTTGGGCGTCTTGCCTGACAGCCTCAGCCGCAGCGCTGTCTCAGCCCGTTACCGGGAAGGCCTCATGGCGGGCCGCTTAGCTCTCGTATCGCCATACGACCCGGAGGCGCGCTGGTTTGCCTATACCGCCATGGAACGGAACAAGCTCATTTATGCGCTCAGCGATGCGGCGCTCGTGGTAGCAGCCGCCGCGGAGAGCGGCGGAACATGGGCCGGAGCAGTCGAGGCTCTTGAGTACGGCCGGGTAACCGTTTACGTCAAGACCTCCGGGGCGCCGGAAGGCAATCGGAAGTTGCTGGCACGGGGTGCGCAGCCGTTCCCGGACCAGCCTTGGGAAGGCCTACGATCTCTATTCGTGCCTCCTCCACGCGAAGCTTCGCTCTTCGGGTCAGCGCTGGGGCCAGCACCGCCGCCTTCCGAACCAGAACCTCCATCGGCAGTCCCGGTCGCCGGGTGTGCATCACCTGAGGCGCCAAGAGCGGCCGGCACGCCCCGTACGAACACGGAGGATGTGTTCGCCCGAGTACTCCCCGTTTTGCTGGCAGCTTTGTCAACGCCACGGACGGACACGGACATCGAAGAGTCGCTCCGTCTTGTCCCGGCACAGGCCAAGGCGTGGCTTAAGCGGGCTTGTGACGAAGGACGAGTCCGAAAGCTCAAGCGTCCCGCGCGCTACGTAGCCGTTCAGGAGGGTCCCCTGTCCTTGTTCAGTAATTCGGACGGGAGAATGGGAGAACCTCAAGGCGATACTCCATAAATCGCTCACCCGCCAGCCGGGCATGCTCCGCGCGACGATGGCGCGGCGGGTTAACCTATTCGTTCCCCATGGAAGAAACCATCGACGCCACGGTTGAGGAAGCATTGGGCGCCATGGAGAACCTGCCAATCAAGACCGCCGACTGGATCGTCGATTTGGGCCCGGATGGCGGCGAGTACGGCGGGCGGGTGGTGGCGTGCGGCCCGCCCGAGCAGATCGTCCGTTCCAAAAAGAGCTACACGGCCGAGGCTTTGCGCAAAGCGCTCGGCAATGGGAAGGCGGCATGAGCAAATACTCGAAAGGCCCGCTCGATTTCACGAATCTCAAGACCGTGGGCTTGGCGGAGCGCGGCGGAAAGGTGAAAACCGCCGATTTCGCCTCGCCCTACCGGAAAGGCTCGGGCGTGGCCGGATGGCTCGATTCGCTGCCGCATATCCTGGCCGGCGATTCCCTCCGATCCGTGGTGGATGCGCTGGCAGCCGCGCGCGGCCGGCGGCGGGCGATCATCTGGGGGTTGGGCGGGCACGTCATCAAGTGCGGCCTTGCGCCGGTGCTCGTGGACCTCATGCGCCGCGGCTATGCAACGGCATTTGCGCTGAACGGCGCCGCCGCCATCCACGATTTCGAAATCGCCCTGGCGGGCCACACCAGCGAAGACGTGGAAGCCGTGCTGCCCGACGGCCGCTTTGGCGTGGCCGAGGAAACCGGGCGCGAGATGAACCGCGCCATCCGGCAAGGCGACGCCGAGGGATTGGGCATGGGGGAATCCTTGGGAAGGCGCCTGGAAGCCGCGCCGGCCTTGCAGGCAGCCGAGTCGAGCCTCCTGCTCCAGGCCTACCGGCACGGCGTGCCGGTAACCGTTCACGTGGCCGTCGGAACGGATACGCCGCACATGCATCCAGCGGCCGACGGCGCCGCCATCGGAAGCGCATCGCATCGCGACTTCCGCCTCCTCTGCGCCTATGTGGCCGGCCTCGACGGCGGCGGCGCTTACCTGAACGTCGGCTCGGCGGTGGTGCTGCCGGAGGTTTTTTTGAAGACCGTCTCGGCCGTTCGCAACCTGGGGCATCCGCTGGCCGGCTTCACCACCGTCAATTTCGATTTTCTGCAACATTACCGCCCGCGCGTGAACGTCGTTGAGCGCCCGCACGCCCGTTCCGGCGGCGCCGGCTACGCCATCACGGGACATCATGAGCTGATGATCCCCCTGCTGGCCGCCGCGCTCATCGAGCAAGAACCGTGATCGAGCCGCTAAATCCCGAGTCAGACCCGCGACCGTCAGGGAGCGGTCCCGGGGAGCCGCCAGTTTCCGCGTCCGAGCCGCGAACGCCGGAAGCTGTGATACAATCGCCAAACGCAGGCGAAACCGCCTGCGCCACCTCTGGAAGTCCTGTGTTTGCAGTGGTGGGGCAGGCGGTTCCGCCTGCCGAGCCCGCTTGCGGGCTGTTATTTCACAGCTTCTCAGAGGGCGGTTCCGCCGAGCCGCCCGAGTCGGACCCGCGACCGCCAGGGAGCGGTTTTGACCCCAAATCCGACCCGCGACCGTCGGCGATCGCTCCCGCCAACCCCGAGCGCTACCCCTTCTGGACCTACGGCGACCTGTTCCTTTTCTTCGGCCTGGCGGTCCCGTGCCTCTTACTGGGCTGGGCGCTGGTCAAGGCGGCCTCGTGGGCGCTGCATGTACACTTCGCCGCGAAGGCGGCGGGACCGCTGGCGGAACAACTCGTCGCCTACCTGGCTCTCTTCGGCGCGCTGTCGCTCATCCTCCGCGTACAGTACGACCGGCCGTTCTGGCGTTCGCTGGCGTGGACCGGCTTCCGCCTGCCTTTCCTCTGGGTGGTGATCTTCGGGCTTTCGACGGCGTACGGCGTGGCGATCCTGGGCACGCTGATTCACACCCCGACCACCCAGAACGCCTTGACGGAGCTGATGGAGGACCGCGCGTCCCTGCTGCTCATGACGGCCTTCGGCATCACGCTGGGACCGCTGTGCGAGGAGCTGGCATTCCGGGGCTTTCTGCAACCGCTCCTGGTGCGCAGCCTGGGCGCCGTCCCCGGGATCATTCTGGCGGCGATTCCCTTCGGCCTGCTGCACTATCGGGAGTACGGAAACTCGTGGCGTCACGCCGCCATAGTGGCCGCCGCCGGCGCCGCCTTCGGCTGGATGCGCCACGCCACCGGCTCGACCCGCGCCTCCACCCTCATGCACGCCTCCTACAACGCCCTGTTCTTCGTAGTCGTGCTGGCGCAGAGGAGGGATCTGCTGCGGTGAGGGTTAGGGAATCCGGCCGGCCGCGGGCGAGATACGCCTCGCCCCTGCAGCCGTTTGTAGGGGCCGGGCATGCCCGGCCCGCTTGCGGGCTATTCTTTCACAGCTTCTGATAGCTGAAAGCTCACCGCTGATAGCTGACAGCTTCTTTCCCTGCTAGCCTGAATCTATGGTGTTTTCCGAGTCCGTCTTCGCGTCGCGCTTCAACATCGCCAAACAGGACCTTGAGGCTTACCTCGGGGAGGCGTTGTCGCGGGGCGGGGATTACGCGGACCTTTATTTCGAATACCTGCTGACCAGTTCCATCGGCATCGACGAATCCATAGTCAAAAGCGCGTCGCAGGGCGTCTCGGTGGGGGTTGGGGTGCGGGTGATCTCCGGGGAACGGACCGGGTACGCCTACAGCGACGATCTTTCGCCGGAGAAGATTCGCAAGGCGGCGCGGGTGGCGGCGTGCATCGCGGCCGGTCCCGCCAAGGTGGAGAAATTCGACCTCCGGGAGGGCGCTCGCCACGACCTCTACCCCGTGCTTACGGCGCCGACCGAGACGGCTTTCGCGGAGCGCGTGGAACTGGTGAAGCGGGCCGACCGGGCGGCGCGCGCCTACGATCCGCGGATCTTCCAGGTCCAGGCGGCCTACGCCGACAACCTGCGCTATGTCATGGTCGCGACGAGCGACGGCGTGATCGCGTTGGACCGCCAGCCGCTGGCGCGGCTGAGCGTAGCGGCGCTGGCGCGGCAGGACGGCGGGCCGCCGCAGCGCGGGCACTCCGGCGGGGGCGGCCGCGTGGAGCTTGGCTATTTCCTGAATGAGAAGACTCCCGAGCATTTCGCCAGGGAGGCCGCGCGGGAGGCCGTGGTCATGCTCGGCGCGGTCGAGGCGCCGGCCGGCGAAACCACCGTGGTGCTCGGCCCCGGCTGGCCCGGGATCCTGCTCCATGAAGCCGTGGGACACGGGTTGGAGGCGGATTTCAACCGCAAGGGCCTATCCGCGTTCAGCGGCCGGATGGGGGAGAAGGTCGCCAGCGAGCTGTGTACCGTGGTGGACGATGGAACCATCGCCGGCCGCCGCGGTTCGCTCAACGTGGACGATGAAGGCCGCCTCACCCGGCGCAACGTGCTGATCGAAAACGGCGTGCTGCGCGGCTACCTTCAGGACCGGCTTTCGAGCGCCCTGACGCGCGCGGAATCCACCGGCAGCGGCCGCCGCGAAGGCTACGCCCACATGCCCATGCCGCGCATGACCAACACCTTCATGCTGGCGGGCCAGAGCGATCCCGCCGACATCGTCCGCTCGGTTCCCAAGGGGATCTACTGCGCGAATTTCGGCGGCGGACAAGTGGACATCACCAGCGGCAACTTCGTTTTCTCGGCGTCGGAAAGCTACCTGATCGAAGACGGCAAGCTGACCCGTCCGGTTCGCAACGCCACGCTGATCGGCAACGGGCCGGAGGCGCTCAAGTACGTCAGCATGGTGGGCAACGACCTGCGCCTCGACGAAGGCATCGGTATCTGCGGCAAGGAGGGCCAAAGCGTCCCCGTGGGGGTGGGCATCCCCACCATCCGCATTGACCGCATGACCGTGGGGGGAACGGCATGAACGGCAACCACCTTCCGGATCTCGCGCGGGACGTGGTGCAGCGCGCTCTCGCTCGCGGCGCGACGGACGCCGAGTGTACCATCGCCGAGGGTGAGGAGTTTTCGGCCGGCGTGCGCATGCGCGAGCTGGAGAACCTGAAAGAGGCCGGATCGCGCGGCGCGGGCTTGCGTATCGTGATCGGACGGAAGACCGGCTCGTCCTACACTTCGGACCTCTCGCGCGAGGGCATCGATCTGCTCCTAAAATCCGCGATCGAGCTGGCCGATGTTACCACCGAAGATCCGCACGCCGGATTGCCGGAGCCTGAGGAACTGGGCGCCGTCGCGGGCGATCTGCGGCTTTTCGATCCCGAGGTCGAGAAGCTGGAGACGCCGCTCCGCATCGAGACCGCCCGGCGCGCCGAAGCGGCCGCGCTCGATGCGGACCCGCGCATCTTCAACTCCGAGGGCGCCTCGTTCGAATCGCACGTCGGCCGCCACATCTTCTCCAACTCGCGCGGATTCGCGGGCGACTATCGCACCAGTTATTGCTCGGTGAGCGCCGCTCCGGTGGCCCGCGACGGCGAATCCATGGAGCGCGATTACTGGTTCACCCTGGCGCGCGGGTTCGGCGGCCTCGAGCCGCCCGAGCAGGTGGGCCGGACGGCCGCCCAGCGGGCCATCCGGCGGCTCCACCCGGTGAAGGTCGAGACCCAGCGCGTGCCCGTGGTGTTCGAGCCGCGCGCCGCCCGCACGCTGCTCGACAACCTCTATGAGGCCGTGCACGGCATGTCGATCTACCGGCAGGAGTCCTTCCTGGCCGGGAAACTCGGCGAGCGGGTGGCCGGCGACAGCGTCACCGTGGTGGACGATGGCACGATTCCGGGCCTGTTCGGAACCTCGCCGTTCGACGACGAAGGGGTCCCTTCGCGGCGCACCGTGGTGATCGAACGGGGCGTCCTGAAAAGCTACTTGCTGAACGCGTACGCCGCGCGTAAGCTCGGTATGAAGACCACCGGCAACGCGTCGCGGGGCCTCGCCGGGAACGCCGGCATCGGCCACGGGAACTTCTTTCTCGAAGCGGGCGTCCAAACTCCGGAGGAGATCCTGGCCGGCGTCGCGAACGGGTTTTACGTGACCGAGCTGATGGGTTTCGGCGTGAATATTGTGACCGGGGACTACTCGCGGGGGGCCGCCGGCCTGTGGATTCGCGGCGGCGAGCTGGCCTACGCGGTCTCCGAAGTGACCATCGCCGGGAATTTGATGGACATGTTGATGGGTCTCGAAGCCGTAGGTTCGGACCTGGAATTCCGCGGCTCCATGGCGGCGCCCACCCTAAGAATCGGAGAAATGACCGTTGGCGGAAAATAAGGCTTTACAGGTTGGCGAAGAAGGAGTTTAGCCGCTGATGAACACAGATGAACGCAGATTTTAGAAATTCGCGTATTTTGTTCTCGATCCGCGTTCATCGGCGTTCATCCGCGGCCATTGATTTCGAACTTCATGGTGGAAAATAAGGCAGAGTTGCCCGAAAAGAAGCGGGTCTCCATACCGCCGGTGGCGATCGTCATCGCCGCCGCCGTGGTGGTTGGCCTGGCTGGATACTGGTATCTGAACCGTCCGCCCGCCCCCACGCCGCCGCCCCCGCTGACCGGCGCGGCCAAAGCGTACGTCCGCAACTTGACGCTGAGCCACGTGGACATGCAGGCGCACGAGAGCTATCTCAAGCAGCAGATCGTGGAAATCACGGGAATGCTGGGGAACACGGGCGGCCGCGCGCTGAGGACAGTGGAGATCAACTGCGTTTTCTACGATCCCTACGGCCAGATCGTGCTGCGCAAGCGGGTCGCCATCGTGAGCAAAAAGATGGGCGGCCTGACGCCGGGAGAGGTGAAGGAGTTCCGCCTGCCGTTCGACGAGATTCCGGAGAGCTGGAACCAGGCGCTGCCGCAACTGGTAATCGCCAGCATCGAATTCTCCTAGTCTCGGGAAACCACCGGGCATCTCATTACGCTAGTCTGGAACTATGCGGAAAGGCTACCGGGAATTGTGGAGCCGACTCGGCTGGGTTGAGAAGACCTTTCTCTTCCTGATGGTAGTCTATGTCCTGCTGAGGGTCACCGGACTGTCGTCCGTCTGGCAGCTTCTCGCGGCGCTGGCGGCTTTCGTGTTCGGATCGATTGCGCTGATCCGGCTGACTTACGCGCTCACGCGCAAGGCCATCTGGCGGCTGCGCAACCGGCTGATCGCGGCCTACCTGTTCATCGCGGTGGTGCCGATTATCCTGATTGTGCTGCTGGCGGGCCTGGCCGGATACGCCCTGATCGGTCAAGTGGCCGCCTACTTTGTCCGAACCGAACTGGCGAACCGGGAAAACAACGTTCTTCAACGGGCCGAACAGGCGGCTGGGATGGGTGGACCGGGGCGCGGGGGCGGTCCGAATATGCCTGGGCCGGGTTCCGGCGGGGGCGGTCCGCCGAACGGGGCTGGAGGCCGGGGCGGCGGTGGCGGCGGGTTCGGGTTCCCAGGCCTCGGAACGCAGGGCGGCGGGTCTCAGAATTTCGGGCGCGGGACGGGCGGCGGCAGCGGTCAGACGCCCGGAGGCCGCGGGTCTGCCCAGTCAACCTCCGGCGCTCCCGGATCTCCCACCGCGGGCGCGCCGGACTTCTCTGCTTTTTACGCTCGGTCCGGGGCTTTCACGCAGAGCAGGTTCCCGGGTTCCGAAGTGCTGATCAAGACCACCGAGGAGTTGCGCTTCCCGGCGGATGCGAAAATAACCTCGCCCCCGCCCGAGTGGCCTGCCCGAGCCTCCGGGTTGATCTTCAAGAACAATGGCGGCGTGAAGCGGTTCTATATGTGGGCCCACGTTGTGCCGACCGGCGGGGAGGTCAGGGAGGTCACGATTCTGTGGCCCCTCACCAGCGACCTGTTGGCGCGCCTGGAACCCCGTCTCAACAACGTCACGATCGGCCCCGTGGATGGCTCTCCCGACATCCCTGCCGCGAAGGGCGCGCAGATCCCCAAAGCCGTGAACTGGTTGGACTTCCCCGTGAGGGGCAGCTATCCGTTGCAGATCTCTTCCTGGGATTCCCCCGACGATCAGATTGAAGTCTTGTTGGCGGTGAATTCCCGGGTCTCCGCGGTGCTGGGGATCGTCTTCGAGCAGAGACCCGGACAGAAGTTTGAGCTGAGCGGCATGGCGGAGGCGTTTTTCATTTTGGTCGCCGGGTTGTTTCTGTTCGTGGAGGTGGGCTCGCTGTGGACCGGCATCAAGCTCACCCGCTCCATGACCGGCGCGGTGCATGAGATCTACCAGGGTACCCAGCACGTCAAGGATGGCGACTTCTCCTACCGCATCGCGGTGAAGGGCAACGACCAGCTTGCCGAGATGGGCGCTTCCTTCAACACCATGACCGAGAACCTCGGCCAGTTGATCGTGGTGGCGAAGGAAAAGGAGCGTCTGCAATCCGAGCTGGAAATTGCGCGCGAGGTGCAGGTTCAGCTCTTCCCGAGGGACGTGCCGTCGTCCAAATCGCTGGAGTTGAAGGGCGTGTGCCATCCGGCGCGGGTGGTTTCCGGCGATTACTACGACTTCATGGCGCTGCCGGGATCGGAGTTGGCGTTCGCCATCGGCGACGTGGCCGGCAAGGGGATCTCGGCGGCGCTGCTGATGGCTACCATCCAATCCGCCATGCGCACGCAGTTGAGCGCCACCAACGGCGCGGCGCCGCCGCACTACTCCGCTGCAGTCCTGGTGGCGCAACTGAACCGGCAGCTCTACAACACCACCACGCCCGAAAAGTACGCCACCTTCTTCTTCGCGATCTACGACGAGGACCGGCGCGCGCTGACCTTCACCAACGCCGGCCACCTGCCGCCCATCCTGGTGCGCAGCGGCGAGTTCACCAACTTGAATCCCACGGGCACTGTGATTGGGGCCTTCCCCTTCGCGAAATACGAGGAACGTACGGTGCTGCTCGAAGAGGGCGACATCGTGGTGGCCTACACGGATGGGATCGTTGAGCCGGAAAATCCGTATGGGGAGATATTCGGGGAGAACCGGTTGAAGGAAATGATCCTGCGGCACGCGAGGGCGGGATCTTCCGAGATCATCGCGCGCACCATGGAAGCGGTGAACCAGTGGACCGGCTCCTCCGAGTTGTCGGACGACATGACCATGATCGTCGCCCGGCGCATATGAAAGTCCTGACCGCGGCCCAGATGCGCGCGGTGGACCGCCGCACCGTCGAGTTGGGCATTCCCGGCATCGTTCTCATGGAGAACGCCGCGCATCGCGTGGTGGAGTTCCTGTGTGGCGCAGACACTTCTGTCTGCCGCGCCGAGACTCGTCTCGGCGCTCGTTCTTCCTCGTCTGCATTGGCAGGCCACAAACAACGATGGCCTGCCCCGCTGTCCGCCCAGCGCATCGTCGTGTTGTGCGGCAAGGGGAACAACGGCGGCGATGGAATGGCGATCGCCCGCCAGATCTCCACCCGCTTCGGTTCGCGGGCGCTGTACGTGGTCCTGTTGGCGGCCCCGGACGAGCTGAAAGGGGATGCGGCTGCGAATTACCGCATGCTCCTGGCTTGCGGCTGTCCCGTCTTGCGGGAGATCCCGCCCGAGGCCCGCAACGCGACCCTGGTCGTCGATGCGTTGCTGGGCACGGGCATCGCCGGCCCTGCGGCCGGCCTGATGCTCGAAGGCATCCGCGAAATCAACCGCGGCTTCCCGCTGGCGAAAGTCGTGGCGGTGGATATCCCTTCGGGCATGCCCGGCGATTCGGGCGAGCCGGCGGGGGAATGCGCGCGCGCGGACTACACCGTGACGTTCACCGCGCCCAAGGTGGCCCACGCGCTGCCGCCGAACTGCGACCGCGTGGGCGAGCTGACCGTCGCGCCGATCGGCAGCCCGCCGGAGTTGTTCGAGCTTAACGACGCCATTTTCCTTTCGCTGGTCGAGCCTGGCATGTTCCGCGATCTGCTCGGGCCGCGCCCCCGTTCGGGGCACAAGGGGACCTTCGGCCATGTGCTGGTGGTGGCGGGTTCGTCCGGCAAAACCGGCGCCGCCGCCATGACCGGATTGGGCGCGCTCCGCGCCGGCGCCGGGTTGGTGACCGTGGCTTCGGCCGCCAGCGCGGTTCCGTCCATCGCCTCGCACGCGCCCGAACTGATGACCGTGCCCCTGGCGGAGAACGATGCCGGGACCATCGCGGCGGATATCGGCCTGGACGCGCTTGCCGAGGGTAAGACCGTGATCGCCATGGGCCCCGGTTTGGGACGGCATCCCGATATCGAGGAACTGGTGGCGCGCGCCGTCAAAGACCTCAAACAGCCCCTCGTGCTCGACGCCGATGCGCTAAGTGGGGCAGACCATCGTCTTTCGTGGTCTGCCCGAAGCGGGACCCCGCTGATCCTCACGCCGCACCCCGGCGAGATGGCCCGCCTCACCGGCTTGTCCGCGGCCGGGATTCAACGGGACCGCGTTGGCGTGGCCCGCGCGTTCGCCATGGAGCGCGGCGTGACGCTGGTGCTCAAAGGGCAGCGGACGGCCATCGCGTTTCCGGACGGGCGCGTGTGGATCAACCCCACCGGCACTCCGGCCATGGGGACCGGCGGCAGCGGCGACGTGCTCACGGGAATGATCGCCGGCTTTTTGGCGCAGTTCCCGGGAGATCCGGACCAGGCCGTCGCGGCCGCCGTTTTCCTGCATGGGCTGGCTGGCGAAATCGGCGCGCGCGCGCTGGGGGAAAAGTGCCTCATCGCCACGGACATTCTGGAATATCTCCCGGACGCCATGGAGGAGTGTGCCGACGTACCGGACGGCGACTGAGGACGAGACCATCGCGCTCGGAGAACGGCTGGCGGCCCGCCTGCCCCGCAAGGGAGTGACGCTTCTGATCGGGAACCTCGGCGCCGGCAAGACCACGCTGGCCAAAGGCATCGTCAAGGGGTTGAAAGCCGCGGCGCCCGAGGACGTCGCCAGTCCCACGTTTACCCTGATTCACGAATATGGCGGCGGGCGCGTCTGCCACGTGGATCTCTACCGGCTGGACGACCCGCGCGAGGTCGCCACGCTGGGGCTGGACGATCTGTTCGAGCGCGACGCCCAGGTGCTGATCGAGTGGGGCGAGCGTTTTCCCGAACTGTTGCCGGCGGAACGGACCGAGGTGCGCATCCGCGCGCTGGAAAACGACGAAAGGGAAATCGAAGTCATCGAACGGCCATGAGCAAACAACCTTGGGCCCTGATCCTGGGCGCCAGCAGCGGCTTTGGCGAGGCCACGGCGCTGGAGTTGGCGCGCGCCGGCATGAACATCTTCGGCGTACACCTGGATCGCCGCGACAAGCTGCCGCACGTGGAGGAAATCCAAAACCAGATCCGGGCGCTGGGGCGCGAGGCCGAGTTCTTCAACTGCAACGCCTCCGACGACGAGATGCGCCAGGACGTCATCGAGAAAATGGTCAAGAAGATCGCCGAGCCGCCCGGCACGCTTCGCGTGCTCATGCACTCGCTGGCGTGGGGCACGCTCCGGCCGCTCGCCGGCGCCGGGCAGGTGGCCTCGAAGAAGCAAATCGAGATCACCGCCGATACCATGGGCCACTCGCTGGTGTATTGGGTGCAGGACTGCCTGCGCGCGGGC
>CAIRXZ010000279.1 GCA_903882645.1 uncultured Acidobacteriia bacterium
CAGAGCCGCGACCGTTAGGGAGCGGTTCTTGGGTTCACCCCACATATCTCGCGTACAAGCTTCGCGCCACTCCCGTGTCGGCGGTCCCCTTGACGATGGCGCGGCCATCGGGGAAGATGGTCATCTCGTAGGGCGCGATTCGAAACCGCAACGCGAATTCGCCGGCCCGGACCTCGCCCAGCGGCTCGAGCCGGGCCTTCAACTCGGCCAAGTCGATGGGCCGCTCGCGTTCGTGGATCTGGACGGCGTTGCGCCCGCACATCCGCACAGGAGGACGGGCGGATTCGTCGAGGTTCGGGAATTCACGCTTCCCGCAACAGGGGCAGTCCGGGTCCGGCGGGCGCCCTTGGATCTGGCGAATGCCGCCCTCCCACACGTCGATGGCCGTGATTTCTCCGCGAACCAGATCCGCGCGGCCGGAGAGGATCTTCAGCGCGTCCGCCACCTGAAACGACGCCACCGCGGCCACGATCGCGTTCAGAATTCCGGCCGTCTCACAGGTGGGCTGGATGAGGGAAGGCGGATCGGGGTAGACGCACCTCAGACACGCTGTGCGCCCAGGGATCACCGGCATGGTTAAGCCGTAACTGCCCACGGCGCCTCCGTAGATCCACGGCTTTCCCCGGCTCACCGCGAAATCGTTTATCAAATACCGCGTTTCGAAGTTATCCGTGCCATCCAGAATCACGTCCGCGGGGCCCAGCAATTCCGCCACGTTCCCGGCGGTGAGATCCGCAACCACGCCGCGCGCCCGCACTCCGGAGTTGATCTTCGCGATGCGCCGCCCGGCCGCGACGGCCTTGGGCAGCGCCGCGGCGGCGTCGGATTCCTCGAACAGCCACTGGCGCTGGAGATTGCCCGGCTCGACGTAATCGCGGTCGATGATCGTGATCGCCCCGACCCCGGCCCGGGCCAGCGCGGCGGCGTGAAAACTGCCGAGCGCGCCGCAGCCCGCAATGGCGGCGTGCGACCGGGCCAGCGATTCCTGGCCGCGTTCCCCAATGCCCGGGAACAGGATTTGCCGCGAGTAGCGCTCGCGATCGGCCGCGTCCATGAACCCGATGGTAACAAACTTGCTATGAAGCACTTACGTTATTATGAAGTTCGTGCGCACGCTGTCCGCCGGTCTCTCATCGGTCCTCTTGGCGCTCGTGGCAACACAGCCCGTGCTTCGGGCGCAATACCAAAAGTTCGAGGGGAAAGAGATCGAAAGCGTCCGGTTCGATCCCGCCGCGCAGCCGCTGGACTCCGCGGAACTATCGGAGATTGTGCCTCTCAAGGCGCGTGCGCCTTTGAGGATCGCGGATGTGCGCGCCGCCATCGAGCGCCTGTTCGCCACGGGCCGCTACGCCGATATCCAGGTGGATGCGAAACCGTCGGACGGCGGCGTGGCTCTGACCTTCCTCACCAGGAACAGTTGGTTTATCGGCGATGTCATGGTGACGGGACGCGTTTCGAGCCCGCCCAACGCCGGCCAATTGGAGAACGCGGCGCGGCTGGAGCTGGGCGCTCCCTACACGGACGCCCTGCTCGACAGCGCGCTGGCCGCGCAGCGGACGTTGCTCGAAAGCAATGGTCTCTACGGCGCCAAGATCGGCTCCGCTCCGGATTTCGACGCCGGCCGGGCCTACCAGCAAGTGAATCTCCGCTTCACGGTGGAGAGCGGCCGGCGCGCCAGTTTCAGCGCGCCGGAACTCGTGGGGGATTTGAAGATGGACCCGGCGAAGGTGCTCGCCGCGGCCAAGCTCCGCCGTTGGGTCATCCACACGTGGAAGCCGGTCACGCAGACCCGCATCCGCCAGAGCCTGGACGGCATTCGCTCGCTTTATCAGAAAGAGAACCGCCTCGAGGCCAAGATCTCGCTCGAATCCATCCGTTACGACGCGGCGGCCAATCGGGTCGTCCCGACTCTCCGGATCGACGCCGGTCCGCGCATCGAGCTGAACCCCATCGGGACGAAGATCTCGCGCACGAAAATGCAGCGTTACCTGCCTGTATTCGAGGAGCACTCGCTGGACCGCGACCTGCTGACGGAGGGCGCGCGGAACCTGACGGGATATTTCCAGTCCAGGGGCTATTTCGACGCCCGGGTACAGTTCAACGAGCAGCGCGTCGTAAACGACAAGGCCTCGATCGACTTCCTGATCGACACCGGCCCGCGCCACAAGCTCGTACACATCGGGATCGCCGGAAACCGGTACTTTCCGGTCGATACCATCCGGGAGCGGATGTTGCTGCGGACCGCCTCCTTTCTCCAGTTTCCTCACGGGCGTTACAGCGAAGGCCTTATAAGCCAGGACGAATCCTCCATTGTCAGCCTCTATCAGGCGAACGGATTCCGGGATGCCCGGGTAACCCACCGGCTGGAGGACCCCTACCAGGGCAAGGAGGGCGACATGGCGGTATTTCTCGATATCGACGAAGGACCGCAGTACTTCATCGAGAGCCTTCAGGTGGACGGCATCGAGAGCCTGGACAAGACCGATCTCCTCTCTATGCTCAGCTCCGTGGCCGGGCAGCCCTTCAGCGAATTCAACGTCGCGGTGGACCGCGATGCCATCCTGGCCCGCTACTTCGAGAAGGGGTTCCCCAACGCCACGGTCACGTGGAGCTCCAAGCCGGCCGCACATCGGCATCGGATGGACCTACGCTACGCTATCAGCGAAGGGCAGGCGCAACTGGTGCGCCAGGCGATCGCCACCGGTCTCGTGACCACGCGGCCGAGCCTGATCAGACGGTACCTCACCCTGAATCCCGGCGATCCGATCTCTCCCGCCGCGATCACCGATATCCAGCGCAAGCTTTACGATCTTGGCGTATTCGCGAAAGTCGACGCAGCCATCCAGGATCCCGACGGCGATACCAGCCGCAAGTACGTGCTCTACAACGTGGAGGAAGCGCGGCGGTACTCGGCGGCGGCCGGCTTCGGCGCTCAACTGGGGAAAATCGGCGGCTGCAATACTTGCCTGGACGCCCCCGCCGGCGTGACCGGCTTCTCCCCGCGCGTCTCGCTCGACCTGACGCGCAGCAATCTTTGGGGCGTCGCGCACAGCATCAGCCTGCGCACGCGAGCGTCCACAATCGACCAGCGCGCGATCCTGAATTACTCGTGGCCCCGATTCGAGCGCGACGACAACCTCAATCTCTCTTTTACCGCCATGTATGAGCACTCGCTCGACATCCTGACGTTCAATTCCAGACGGGAGGAGGTATCGGCGCAGTTGTCGCAGCGGTTTTCGAAGACCCTCACGCTGTTCTATCGATACTCCTACCGGCTGGTGAACGTGAGCGACCTGAAAGTCACGGAGTTTCTGATCGGCCAGCTCTCCCAGCCCGTGCGCGTCGGCATGCCGTCCCTGAACCTGGTGCAGGACCGGCGCGACGATCCGGCCGAGCCGCACAAGGGCATCTACAACACGCTCGACCTTGGCATCGCCGAGCACATGTTCGGTTCCCAGCGCAATTACTCCCGCGTCCTGGCGCGCAATTCCAGCTACTACCCGCTAGGGAAGAGACTGGTCCTGGCGCGCAGCACGGAGTTCGGATATCTCCACGCGTTCAGTTATCAATGCGACCCGAGCGCCGAGACCAGTTGCGCTCTCAACGCAATTCCGCTGGCCGAACGGTTTTTCGGCGGCGGCGGAACGTCGCAGCGCGGTTTCGCCGACAACCAGGCCGGTCCAAGGGATACGGGCAGCGGGTTCCCGCTGGGAGGCACGGCGCTGCTGTTCAACCAGACCGAACTCCGCTTTCCGCTGATCGGCGAAGATATTGGAGGCGTACTTTTTCACGACCTCGGCAACGTGTATTCCAGCCTGGGCAACATTTCGTTCCGCACAAACCAGCACGGTCTCCAGGACTTCGACTACATGGTCCACGCCGTGGGATTCGGAATTCGCTACCGCACCCCCATCGGGCCGGTGCGCGCGGACTTTGCGTACAGCATCAACCCGCCCTATTTCTACGGCTTCAAGGGCACGCAGCAGGAATTGCTCAACGCCGGCCTGAACCCCTGTCCGCCCAACGTCCCGAATCAGTGCCAGGTGCAAAACTCAGGCCACTTTCAGTTTTTCATTTCGGTAGGACAGACCTTCTGATGCGGTGGATCTGCGACCAAGCCCCGAGAGGGGCGCTAGAGAGTAGCCCAGGGCGCAAGCCCTGCGGAACCGGTCCGGCAACATGCCAGCCCCGTAGGGGCGCAAGAAGTCCCTTCGCGCCTGCGGAGCGATCGCTCAAGATGGAGCGGTTCTTTCGCCCCTCCGGGGCTTTCCGCTGCGCGCGCTTGTTCCCACGGCTTACGCCGTGGGCTACTTTCCAGCGCCCCTCCGGGGCTGATCGCGGGGAAGGTCCCGGCCGAAATGTACAGACTTGGAAGGGCTTGCAGGGGCGTGGGGCAGGCGCTTTCGCCTGGCTTCTGCTCTTTGCGGCGGCTTTCCCGCTGCGCGGCGAGATCGTGGACCGCATTGCCGTCTCGGTGGGCAACCGCGTCATCACGGCCAGCGATATCGATCGCGAGATTCGCGTGACGGCGTTCCTGGACGGCAGGGCGCCGGATTTCAGCCCGGCCGGGAAGCGCGCGACGGCCGGCCGCCTGGTGGAGCAGCAACTCATCCAGCGCGAGCTGGAGACCAGCCGTTACACGATTCCATCCGCCGCGGAGATGGAACCGGCGTTCGAGAAGTTCAAGCGGGAGCGCTTCCCGAACCAGGCGGACTACGAGCGCGCGCTGGCCGCCGCCGGCCTTTCCAGCCAGGACGTGAAGGACGAACTGCTCTGGGCGCGCAGACTGACGTGGTTCGTCAATGCGCGTTTCCGGCTCGGCGTGCAGGTGACCGAGGAGGAGATCCGGGACTACTTCGAGAAGGCGGTGAAGCCCGCCGCCGAAGCCGCTCATCCCCGCGATCCGGTGACGCTCGACGAGTACCGCGACAAGATCGAAGAGACCCTCGCCGGGCCGCGCGTGGACCGGGAAGTCGACGCCTGGCTCACGGAGGCCCGCAAGCGCACCGAAATCGTATATCACGTCGAGGCGTTCCAGTGACCCGCAAGCGTCTCGCCCGGATCGTCGCGTGCTCCGCCGCCCTGCTTGGGATTCTCGTCTTGTCCGGAGCGCTGGCGGTCCGCAGCCATTGGTTCCGCGAGCTGGTGCGGCGGCGGCTGGTGAGCGCCGTCGAGACGGCCACGGGCGGACGCGTGGAGATTGGGGCGTTCACGCTCGACTGGTGCCGCCTGCGCGTGGAAGCCGACGGCTTCACGATTCACGGGACGGAACCGGCGGGCAAGCCGCCGCTATTCCACGCCGCCTCCGTCGCGGTGGGGCTGAAAATCGTTTCCGTTTTCGAGCGGCGGGTGGACATCGAATCTCTGGACGTCGCCGAACCCCGCGTCTATCTGATCCTTTCTCCCGACGGGCGCACGAACGTCCCCGAGCCCCGGTCCGGGAACAGTAAGCGGAATCCGGTGGAGACCGTTGTCGACCTTGCCATCGGCCGCTTCAGCTTGCGGGAGGGCGTTTTTGAGGTGGAATCGCGGGGCGCGACGCCGTTCGACGTCCGCGGCCGCGGTCTGCGCGCGAACTTCGGATACGAACGGGCCGGCCGGCGCTACCGCGGCGGCCTGAGCGTTCAGCCGCTCGATCTCGACATCGCCGGCTACGCCGCAACGCCGGTGAACGTCACGGCGGACCTGACGGTGGAGAGGAACCGGATTCTGATCGAGTCGGCGGCGTTCGAGACCGGCGCCTCGCGCGTTCAGTTCTCCGGCGCCGTGGAGGATCCGGCCTCTCCGCGCGGCTCGTTTCAATACGAGGCGCGCGTTTCTCAAGGCGACGTAGCGCGCTTCCTGCGCACCAAGCTGCTGGAGAGCGGGACCGTTCAAGTGAGCGGCCGCGCCGTGTGGAACGGCTCCACCCAATTCTCCGTGCTGGGCGCTCTGCGCGGCTCCAACCTGGAGTACCGCGACGCCTCGATCCGGTTGCGCGATTTTCGCGCCGAGGGCGCGCTCTCGGCCGGCCCCAACGGAATCGATGTCACCGGGCTGCGCCTTGCGGGGTTCTGGGCGCCGCCCGCGAACAGCGTCCCCGTGGATGCGCTTATCGAGCGCGCGACGGTGCGCGGCGCCGACCTCGGCTTCCAGGGCATCACTTTGGCCCTGTTAGGCGGCAGCTTCCAGGGGAAAGGCCGCCTCCTGAACCTGGACCGCTATCACGTGGACGGGGAGATCGCCGGCTTCCAGGCTCGCCGCGTGGTAGCCGTTTACAGTTCCGCGCCGCTGCCGTGGGATGGGCGCGGTTCGGGACCCCTCACGCTCGAAGGCTCGTTCCTCAAGCCGGACGAACTGCGCGTTTTCACCAGCCTGTCGGTCACGCCCGAACCCGGTGGAGCGCCGGTGCGCGGGCGGATTACCGCGGGCTACGAGGCTGCCAGCGGAATCCTGGATCTCGGCCGCTCGACCATCGCGCTGCCCGCTTCGCGCGTGGATTTCAGCGGCGCGATGGGCCGCCAGTTGCGGGTCCACCTGGAAACCCGCGATCTCAACGAGCTTCTTCCAGCCGTGGGAGAAGACGCCGCGTCGGTTCCCTTGAAGATTGAAAACGGGTCCGCTCTGTTCGACGGCGCGGTCACCGGCAGCATCGACGATCCGCGGATCGCCGGCCGCCTCAGCCTAGCTCGTTTCTCGTATGCCGGGAAGGCCTTCGATTCGCTGGTTGCGGATGCGGCGGCGTCGCCCGAAAGCGTGCGTCTGGACAATGCCGCGCTGACGGCCGGCGCGGTGCGCGCGCAGTTCCACGCGGAGGTTGCGCTGCGCCAGTGGAAAACCGCGCCGGACAGCGCCATCTCCGGCAACGCGACGGTCCGCAACGCGCCCCTGAGGGAACTTGCGGCACAACTCGAATGGCGGGGCGCGTCCGTGGCGGGCACGCTCGATGCCACCGCGCAGGCGGCCGGCACGGTCTCGAACCCCGTCGTCCAGTGCGATGTGGACGTCTCCAGGGGCGCGTTCGGCGGCGAGCCGTTCGATCGCGTAACGGCCCACGTGAGTTACTCCGGCCGCTCGCTGGAGGTCTCTTCGGCGCAGATCGCCGCGGGGGCTAAGCAGGTGCGGCTGGACGCGGCATATAGCCACGCCGCCGGCGATTACGGAACCGGCCGTCTGCGGCTCCAGGCCGCCAGTAACGCCATGCCGCTGGAACAGGTCCACACACTCGCCGAGGCGCGGCCGGGCATAAAGGGGACGATTCAAGCGACCGTGAGCGGAGCGGCCGATATCGGACCGGCGCGCCCGGGCCGGCGCGGCTTCGACATCGCCGAACTGCGCGCGGACATCGTTTTGCAAGGGGTCCAACTGGCCGGGCATGCGCTGGGCAACGCGCGCCTCACGGCGGTTTCCGAAGGGAGGACGCTGCGCGCGCACCTGGATTCGGACTTGGCCGGCTCGGCCGTGCATGGAGACGGATCGTGGCGCATGGAAGACGATTATCCCGGCAAGGCGAACGTCTCCTTCTCCCGGCTCGATCTCGCCCGCTTGCGCGAATGGCTGGCGCCTTCGGCGTCTGGCGCTCCCTCGCCGTTCACCGGGTCCGCCGAGGGTCAACTGAGCCTCGATGGCCCCCTGCTCCGCCCGGAGGCGCTCAAGGCCGAGCTGCGCATTCCGAAGTTCGAACTTGGCCTCGCCCCCGGGGCCCGCCCGGCCGGCGACGCCGCGGCGTCCACGATCCACAACAGCGGCCCCATTGTGGCTGCGATGGCGAACAACGTAATTACCATCGGGAGCGCTCATTTTGAGGGCCGCGGCACGGATCTGACCATCGCCGGCAAGGCGGCGCTTACCGAGAGAAGCCCATTTGACCTCCGGGTGAACGGCCAGGCGGATCTCAGCATCCTGGAGGACTTCTTTCCGGGCCTCCATTCCGCCGGATCGGTCACGGTTTCCGCCACCTTGCGCGGACCGCTCGATGCGCCGCAACTCGGGGGACGCGCGGAGGTGCGCAACGCTTCGCTGAACGTCACCGATTTTCCAAACGGGCTTTCCAACGCGAACGGCGTGATCCTATTCACCGGCAGCCGCGCCACCATCCAGAGTCTCAGCGGGGAAAGCGGCGGCGGCAGGGTGGAGCTTTCGGGCTTCGCCGGCGGCGAGAGCGGTCAGACGGTCTTCCGGCTGCACGCCAGCGCTCAGAATGTGCGGGTGCGCTATCCGGCGGGCGTCAGCACCGTGGCGAACGCCAGCCTGAACCTCACCGGCTCGCCGGAGCGCAGCATGCTCGCCGGAACGGTCACGGTTCTGCGCACCGGCTTTAATCCGGAGGCCGATTTCAGCTCCGTGCTCGCCAGTTCCGCCGGACCCGTGCAGACGCCCTCCGCGCCCACCGGCCCGCTGGGCGGCTTGAACTTCGATATCCAGATCCAGACCGCGCCGGACGTCCAGGTGCAGAGCTCGCTGACGCAGGATATCGGGATCGAGGCGAATCTCCGGTTGAAGGGGACGGTGAGCAATCCCGGGCTGCAAGGGCGCGTCAACATAACCCACGGCCAGTTACTTTTCTTCGGGACCAAGTACAACATCAACCAGGGGTCCATCGCGTTTTACAACCAGGCGAAGATCGAGCCGGTAGTGAATGTCGATCTGGAAACCAAGGCCAAGGGAATCGACGTTACGCTGACAGTTTCGGGGCCGCTCGGCAAGCTGAACCTGACGCCGCGGTCCGACCCGCCGCTCCAATTCAATGAAATCGTGGCGTTTCTGGCCAGCGGGCAAGCCCCCACCTCGGACCCAACGCTGCTGGCGCAGACCAACACGGCGCCGCAATCCTGGCAGCAAATGGGAGCGTCCGCCCTGCTTGGCCAAGCTATCGCCAGTCCCGTAACGGGCCGGTTGCAGCGCTTCTTCGGCGTGAGCAGCCTGCGCATCGACCCGACCCTGCCCGGCGTTCAGTACAACCCCCAGGCGCGCATCACTTTGGAGCAGCAGGTGACGCCGGCGATTACGTTCACCTACATTACCGTGATCAACAGCAGCAACCCTCAGGTGGTGAGCGTGGAGTGGAATCTGAGCAAGCAATGGTCCGTGAGCGCCCTGCGCGAGGAGAACGGGGTTTTCGGGTTGGATTTCTTTGTCAAGCGGCAGTTTAAGTAAAGGGTGCGGCGGGCTCCCAAACCCCCGTCCGCCCGAACTTCCCCTTGCCATGGCGCGGATCTGCCTGAAACAATAGGATCTATGCGGATACGCGTACTGGGAATCGTGCTGGCGGGCGGAAAGGGGACACGGCTCTTCCCGCTGACCAAGGAACGGGCCAAACCGGCCGTTCCGTTTGGGGGGAAGTACCGGATCATCGATTTCGTCCTCAGCAACTTCATTAACTCCGGGATCTATTCGGTTTACGTGCTCACGCAGTTCCGCAGCCAGTCGCTGCTACAGCACTTGAGCGAGGGCTGGCAGTTCGGCGGGCTGCTCAAGACGCAGTTCATGATTCCCGTCCCCGCCCAGATGCGCTCGCCGGACGAGACGTGGTATCAGGGCACGGCCGACGCCATCTACCAGAACATCAACCTGGTCGAGCAATCCGATCCGCACCTGGTGGCCATTTTCGGCGCCGACCACATCTATCGCATGAACATCACCAGCATGATCGAGTATCACGTCCAGAAGGCGGCCGAAGTGACTGTGGCGGCCATTCCTGTGGAACGGAGCCTGGCAAGCGAGCTGGGCGTGATCGAGGCGGCCGAAGACGGGCGCATTCTCGGATTTCACGAGAAGAACCCCGAAGCGCCCGCGATTCCCGGCGACGGCGAGCGGGTGTTCGCCTCGATGGGCAACTACGTCTTCTCCACCCGCACCCTGCTGCGGTTGCTCCGCGACGATGCGGCGGACGAGAGCAGCCACCACGATTTCGGGCACGACATCCTGCCGCGCCTGGCGGGCAAAGGCAATATCTACGCCTACGATTTTCAGACCAACCGGATACCCGGCGAGCCGCCCGACGCCGCCCCATACTGGCGCGATGTGGGAAGCATCGACTCGTATTACGAAGCCAACATGGACTTGCGCTCGGTCACCCCGGCGCTGAACCTCTATAACCGGGAATGGCCGGTGCGCACCACCAGTTACCCGGACCCGCCGGCGAAGTTCACCTTCGACGAGCTGAACCGGCGGGGGGAAGCGATCGACTCCATCGTCTCGGGCGGCTGCATTCTGTCCGGCGGGCTGGTGCGGAACTCCATCCTGGGGCGCGGCGTGCGGGTGCACACGGGAGCGCAGGTGGACGACTGCATCATTCTGGACAATTGCGATATCGGCCGCCGCGCCAAGCTTCGCCGCACCATTGTGGACAAGAACGTGCGCGTGCCGGAGGACGCGGTGATCGGGTACGAGCTGGAAGCCGACCGCTTGCTCCACTTCGTCACCGAGAGCGGCATCGTGGTCGTCGCCGGCAACCGTTCGCCCATCGACCTTTCGGGGTTGGTGGTGTAAGCCGGTCCGCCGCTCCCGGGCGGAAGCCGTTCATGGAACAACAAATCATCGCGTGGATCGCGCAGTACGGGTACTTTGCGATCTTCCTGCTGCTCGTCTTCGGAGTCGTGGGACTGCCCGTGCCCGACGAGACGCTGCTCACCTTCACCGGGTACCTGGTGTTCCGAGGACATCTCTCCCTGCCCCTGGCGTTCGCGGCGGCGCTGGCGGGCAGCCTCTGCGGCATCACCATCAGCTTTACCCTGGGGCGGACATTCGGGCTGGCTCTGATCCACCGCTACGGCAAGTACTTGCGCATCCGCGAGGAGCACATCGACAAGGCGCATGCCTGGTTCGCGCGCGCGGGCCATTGGAGCCTGACGTTCGGCTATTTCGTACCCGGAGTGCGCCACGTCACGGCCTACGCCGCGGGCATGAGCGAAGTGGAGCCGCGGCAGTTCGCCTTGTTCGCCTACAGCGGCGGCGTCGCCTGGGTCACGACGTTCCTCAGCCTCGGGTACTTTCTGGGCGACCGCTGGCAGTCGGTCCAAAAGAACATCGATCGCTACCTGCTCGCGGGATCGGCCGGCGTGGCTCTTCTGATCCTGACAGGTCTGGCGTGGCGGCGTTGGGGCCGGACGAGGCGGTGATCGGCGGAGCTTGATTCGCGGCATGGGGGTGGCGTTGGCGACCGAATTCACCGCTCTCTTACGTTCGCGGCCCGGCTTGACGGCCGCGGTGAAAGGCCGGAGAATGGTGGCTGCCACCGGTTAAGATGGAATGGGTGGGAACGAAAGGACGGTAACTCTTGAGAATGCGCAGAATGCTCTTTTTGCTGGCGGTATTGGCCGCGGTGGCTTTCGCGGCGGACGTGGACGTGACTGGCAATTGGAAAGCCAGCGTGGAGACTCCCAACGGATCGATGGATCTCACGTATGTTTTGAAGTCCACCGGGAACGTTGTAACGGGGACGATTCAGTCCCAGATGGGCGAGATGAAGATCGACGAAGGCAAGATCGATGGCGACAAGATTTCGTTCTCCGCCACGATCGAGAACATTGGCAAGATCAGTTACTCCGGGACAGTGAAGGGCGACGAGATGACGTTGAACTTCACCTTCGGAGGCGGAGGCGACATGCCCCCGATGCCCGCAATCGTCGCCAAGCGGGTCAAGTAGCCTCTGTGTTTATTTGCGAGCGGGCAGGCCGCGAAAAGCGATGGCCCGCCCCACCGGAATAAGCCCCATGAATAAACTCGAACGCGCTCTCCGCGTGCCTCCCGGGTCCAGGATCAAGCTGGCCAATATCGATCCCGCCAACACGCACGGAGTTCTGAAAGCCGAAGCCGCGGAGAGGCTGACAAAAAACCTCGAGCGGCTCTCGGAGCTGCAATACCGGCTCTACGCGGAATCCCGGCGGGCCCTGCTCGTGGTGCTGCAGGGCATTGACGCCGGCGGCAAGGATGGAACCGTCCGCCACGTCATGAGCGGCCTGAACCCGCAAGGCGTGAGCGTCACCTCTTTCAAGGTCCCCGAGGGCGCGGAGAAGCGCCACGACTACCTCTGGCGCGTACACCAGGCGGTCCCGGAATGGGGACAAATCGGCATTTTCAACCGCTCCCATTACGAAGACGTGCTGGTGGTCCGCGTACACAATCTCGTACCCAAAGCCGTCTGGTCGAAGCGATACCGCCAGATCAACGATTTTGAGCGCATGCTCAGCGAGAACGGCGTGGTCATCCTCAAGTTCCTGCTTTACATTTCCAAAGAGGAGCAGGCCGAGCGCTTCCGCCTTCGCCTGGAAGACAAAACCAGGACCTGGAAGTTCTCGCCCGCCGACCCGAAGGAACGCGTGTACTGGGACCAGTACATCGAAGCGTACGAAGAGGCCCTGCGCAAGTGCGCGACGAGGTGGGCGCCGTGGTACGTCATTCCCGCGAACAAGAAATGGTTCCGGAACCTGGCGGTTTCACAAGTGATCGTGGACGCCTTGGAGCGCATGAATCTGAAGTACCCCAAGCCGGCGGCGGAGCTCTCGGCCGTCAAGATTAAGTAACGCGGCACGCGCAACCGGCCGTGCTAAAATGAAGCTCCAAAACCAATGGAGATCGCCAGCAGGGTCATTCGCGGCATGAGACTGGCCGGCGAGCCCGTCACCGACGAACAGCTTGCTTGCGCCGCATGGCCGCAATCGGTCGGCAAGAAGGTCGCCGGGCACACCCGCGCCGCGCGCATGGTTCGCACGCGCCTGGTGATCGAGGTGGAGGATCGTATCTGGCAGCGGCAGTTGTTCACGCTGTCCACCCAGATTCTGGGCCGGCTGGAGAAGAACCTCGGCCGCGGCGTGGTGGAAGACCTGGAATTCCGCATCGTTCCGGGACGGCGCGAACCGGGGCGCGCGGCGGCGTCGGTTCCGGCGCTGGCTCCCGACGAAGCGGCGGGAATCGCCGACCCGGTCTTGCGCTCGATTTATAGGGCATCCCGAAAAAGGGCTCAGGCGTGAGAATCACCGAAAAGGAAGTCCGCTACGTGGCCGGCCTGGCCAACCTGAAGCTCGACGACGCCGAGGTGGCGCGCTTCCGCGCGGACCTGGACGGCATTCTCGAGCACATGGACAAGCTCAACGAAATCGACACGGCCGGCGTGGAACCCATGGCTCAGGTGCTCTTCGGGCAGGCTGCCGGTCTGCGCGAGGACATTCCCGAGCAGCCGCTGGGAAACGAAGCCGCCCTGGCCAACGCCCCGCGGCGCGGGCCGGGATATTTCAAGGTTCCGAAAGTCGTCGAACGGTAAGCGGCTTGCCGCCCGGAGCAGCATGGCCGCAACCAAGACAAGAAGGCGGACCGGGAGGTCCGCCCCACCATGGACATCGCTTCTCTGAGCATCGATAGCATCCGCGAGGGTCTGCTCTCGCGCCGATTCAGCGCGGCCGAGCTGGCCGCCGACGCCCTCCGTTTCGCCGAAGCCGCGAATCCGGAGACCGGCGCCTACCTGCGTTTCTCGCCCGAGCGCGCGCTGGCCTCCGCGCGGCGCGTGGACGAGCGGATCGCGCGCGGCGAAGATCCCGGCCCGCTGGCCGGCGTGCCCGTGGCGGTGAAGGACGTGATCCTCACCAAGGGCGTCACCACCACGTGCGGCTCGAAACTGCTGGCCGGCTACGTTCCTCCTTACGATGCCACGGCCGTGGTCCGAATGGAGGAGGCCGGCGGCGTGATCCTCGGCAAGACCAATTGCGACGAGTTCGCCATGGGGTCCTCGACCGAGAATTCGGCTTTTGGCCCGGTGCGCAACCCGGTGGCGCTCGACCGCGTCCCTGGCGGTTCCAGCGGAGGTTCGGCCGCCGCGGTAGCCCAGGGAACGGCGGTTGTCGCGCTCGGCTCCGACACGGGCGGTTCCATTCGCCAGCCGGCTTCCTTTTGCGGCGTGGTGGGAGTGACGCCCACCTATGGCCGGGTCTCGCGGTTCGGCCTCACCGCCTTCGCCAGCTCGCTCGACCACATCGGCCCGTTCGCCCGGAACGTGAAGGACGCCGCGACGCTCCTGCGGGCGATCGCGGGCCGGGACGTCCGCGACTCCACCTCGGCGGGGGTCCCGGTCCCCGATTATGCGGCGCTCCCCGGCGGCGGCGTAAAAGGCCTGAAGCTTGGACTGCCCCGCGAGTATCTAAAAGACTTGAAGAGCGAAACGGGCGCACTGATCTCGGGCGGCGTGGACGCGTTCCAGCGGCTTGGCTGCGAGGTCCGCGAGATCAGTCTGCCTTCGACCGATTACGCCATCGCGTGCTACTACATTATTGCGACGGCCGAAGCCAGCTCGAACCTGGCCCGCTTCGATGGCGTGCGGTATACCAGTCGCTCGGCGAGTTCCGAAACCCTGGCGGATATGTATCGCAACAGCCGCGGCGAGGGCTTCGGCGCCGAATGCAAGCGCCGGATCATGCTGGGAACCTATGTCCTGAGCGCGGGATACTACGATGCGTACTATCTGAAGGCTCAGAAGGCGCGCGCGCTGATCGCGGGCGATTTCGCCAGGGCGTTCGAGGAAGTGGACGCCATTGTGGCGCCCGTCTCGCCCTTTCCGGCTTTCAAACTGGGCGAGAAGGTGGACGACCCGCTGGCCATGTACCTGTCCGATATTTATACGATCACCGGCAGTTTGGCGGGCATTCCGTGCATGAGCGTCCCATGCGGGAAGACCGCCGGGGGGCTGCCGGTAGGGATGCAGATCCTAGCCACGCATTTTGGCGAGCCCGTCATGTTCCGGGTAGCCAGCGCGTTCGAGCAAGCCGGCGGAGTGAATTAGAAACCGGCACGGAATACAAAACGAGAAGACAGAAGTCAGGAGTCAGGAGTCAGAAGCAAACCTGCGCCGATGCAGAAAAAGGGGGCGCGAGGATTTCGGACCTCCGCTGGCGGACGTCTCGACGAACGGGCCGGCCGGGAGGCCCGCCCCACAGCACTCATCAAGAGGATAAGGAGAAGAATATGCCTTTCACGTTACCGCCGCTTCCGTATGCGCCCGACGCGCTGGAACCTCACATCGACAAGGCGACCATGGAGATCCACCACGGCAAGCACCACGCCGCTTACGTCAACAACCTGAACAAGACGCTCGAATCGGCCCCCGAGCTGGCCGGCAAATCCATCGAGGAATTGCTGGCCCACAATTGCGCGGCCGTCCCGGAGAATATCCGCACCGCGGTGCGGAACAACGGCGGCGGCGTCGTCAACCATTCGATGTTCTGGAAGATCATGGCCCCGGGCGCCGGTGGAGCGCCCATCGGCAACGTGGCCCAGGCCATCACCGCCACGTTTGGCGGCTTCGACGCGTTCAAGGAGAAGTTCAGTCAAGCCGCTCTTACGCGTTTCGGCTCCGGCTGGGCCTGGCTCGTCAAGTCCAGCAGAAAGTTGGATATCATCTCGACCGCCAACCAGGACAGCCCGCTGTCGGAAGGCAAGTGCCCGGTCATGCTATTGGACGTGTGGGAGCACGCCTACTACCTGAAGTATCAGAACCGCCGCCCGGACTACATCGCCGCGTGGTGGAACGTGGTGAACTGGCCGGAAGTCGAAGGACGCTTCAACTCCGCGAAGTAGGCGCCCAGGAGGGGTCGGGCATGCCCGACCCCTACGCGAGGTAGTTCTCCGACACGGCGACTACGGGGCCACGGGGAAGGCGCGACAGGCGCCGCCGATTCGGGGCCCGCAACCCCGATGAGTTGGACGCTCTCACCGGTCGCGCGCGTTGATCTGCATTTCACGTCTGAGAACCTGGTTCATGTATGTCTGGTACTTCTTTCCTTGTCCTCGAAACCACGCGAGCACATCGGCGTCCACGCGAATGCTCACCAACTGCTTGATTGGCCGGTAGAAACGCCCGGTCTGGATGTCGGACATTCTAGGATTGCCTTCCGGCGCGTCGGAGAAGTCGATCTGCGAATCGGGGAAAGCCGCGAGCCGTTCGAGTTCTCGGCGCTGCTTGTCACTGATGGGCGTGGTAAAGAGCGCGCTCGCTGGGACTCGCCTTTCTTGCCGAGATAATGCGGATTTCTTCTTCACCATGTGGTTCCTCGCTTGTGTGAACTACGAGCAGGATCGCGATGCCGCCGGCGCAGCCGATCGAGCGCCAGCGTTCCTCTTCGTCGACCACGCGATCCCGGTACGAGACGACGTTGGGATCTTCGAAAACCCGCGCCGCCGTTTCAAACGAAACGCCATGTTTCCGGCGGTTGATGCGGTTCTTGTTCTCATCCCACGCGAAAGTCATGTGTATCTACAGAATTGTAGCACGCTGGGGCTACAACGGTGGACGCGCGCATTGGGCTCAGAACACCATCAGCGCCCAGTCTCTCTTTTCGCGCACTTCGCGCGGCGTCGGCATTGCCTTTCGCACCATGTCCGTTTCGCTCCGCTCGAATCCGCTGGCGATCAGGACGCCGCCCGCGCGGCGCGCGCGCAGCAAATCCGGCGCAAGCCGAATGACGGCCTCGGGTGAAATGTTCGCCAGCACCACATCCGCGCACCCGGACGCCACCGCATCGGCCGATCCCACGAACCGGTTGGGGGCGCCGTCCGGCGAGCCGGCGATCTCCACCGCAACCCGGTCGGTATCGCAGGCGTAGACCTTCCCCGCCCCCAGCAAAACGGCGGCGCGCGCCAGAATTCCCGATCCCGTGCCCACATCGAGCACGCTCAGGCCCGGCCTCAGGTAGTCTTCGAGCACCTCCAGGCACAACTGCGTGGTTTCATGCACGCCCGTGCCAAACGCCAGCCCCGGATTCACGGCGATCCGCAATCGCCCGGCCGGCGCCGGATCGTCGCGCCACGCGGGCGCGAGGTAAAATCGGGCGCCCACTTCCATCGGCTGCAAAAGATCGCGCGCCGCCCGCACCCAATCGCGCTCCTCTTCGACGCGCAGCCGCGAGCCGGGGTACATCTTCAGCAGTTCGCCGCGGCCGGCGCCGTCCTCGAAGAACGCGCGCACGCTGCGCGCATCCAACTCCACGATTCCAGCCGATCCGCGCTCCCACAGTTCGGCGACCAGAAAGTCCCGGTCTTCCGAGCCGCATTCGATTTCCAGAGAGAACATTAGCCCTCGTTGTGGGTGCTAGTGGGATTCCGATTCACGGCCGATTGGCAGGCGAAAGCGCCTGCCCCACCACCCCCATCTTGTTATGGTGGTAACAGAAAGATGAAACTACAAGGTATTTTCCCACCAATCGCCACTCCGTTCGATCACAACGGCGACATCTACGCCGCCAAGGTGCGGCACAATGTCGAAAAATGGAACCGCACCGCGCTCAGCGGCTACGTCGTGCTGGGGTCCACCGGCGAAAGCGTCATGGTCACCACGGAAGAGAAGATCCAGTTGTGGGAGATGGTGGCGAAGTACGCCGCCCCCGAAAAGCTGCTGATCGCCGGAACCGGGGTGGAGAGCGTCCGCGAGACCGTGCAACTCACCAACCGGGCAGCCGAAATCGGCTACAAGGCCGCGATGGTGCGCACGCCGCATTACTACAAGAACGCGTTCAGCCGGCCGGAAGCCCAGATGTTGTACTTTCGCGCCGTGGCCGACCAGGCGCGCATCCCGATCGTGATCTACAACTGGCCGCAGACCACCGGCATCGACATCCCGGCCGAGGCCGTCGCGGCCCTCTCCGAGCATCCCAACATCGCCGGCGTGAAGGAAAGCTCCGGCAGCCTGGAGAAGGTCATGCAGATGCTGCGTGAAACCAGGGCGGGCTTCAACGTGCTGGTCGGCTCGGCGCCCACGCTGTGGCCCTCCCTGCTGATGGGCGCGTGCGGCGGCATTCTGGCATACGCAAACGCCGCGCCTTATTCCTGCATCGCCATCTGGGAGGCGCATTTGAGGCGCGAGGAAGCCGCCGGCCTGGACTGGCAGAACCGCATCGCCCACCCCGCCCGCCTGGTGACGGTCAAGTACGGAATCCCCGGCCTCAAGTACGCGATGGACCTGAACGGATACTACGGCGGTCCGCCGCGCTTGCCTCTGACCCCGCCCACGGCGGAGGCGAAGAAGGAAATCGAGGAAGCGTTTCAGGATCTGAAGGGGTAGCGTCTCTTAAACCCTGCCAGATCGTACGCATGATAAGAGAAGACAGTGGCCGAAACAAGTACTTCATCTGTGACAGCAGCGGCAGGAAGGGCACGACATAGCGGAGCGAGTTTGTGGGCGGCGTGGCGTGAAGTGGCGCTGATCGCGGCGTGCGCCGGCGTACTTGCGGTGCAACTGCTGCTGCCGGGCTTCATTGGCCTGGCAGACAACGGCGATTTTCCGAAGATCGCCGGCCGTCTCTGCATTGGTCCCGCCGACCCCCAGGCCCGGACGTTCGAGTATTTCGAGTCCGACTATTTGCGGACGCCGCGATATTGCTGGCAGAGCGGCATCCCTTCCTCGGAGAGTGTTCCGGTCAAGTTAGCGGCCAGGTTCCAGAAAACGGCGGGAGGGGCCGGGCATTTCGATATCCGCTGGCTGGGAGCGGTCCACGCCTCTGTCTTCCTGGCATTCTACTACGTGCTACTGACGCTGTTGAGGCCGCTCGGAGGATGGCGCTGGCTGGTGTTGGCCGTAGCCGCGCTGTGGATCTTCGCGGATGTGAGCTACATTTCGTATTTCAATTCCTTTTACACCGATACCGCCGCCTTGCTGGGCGCCATGCTGGCGATCGCCGCGGCCCCTTGGCTCCTCCCGATGCGCCGCGCCCGAGTGGTTCCGTTGATCGTATTTGCAGCCGGCGCCCTGGCGTACGTCACGTCGAAAGGGCAGCATGGGCTGTTCGGTCTTGTCCCCGCCTCGTTTGCGCTCGTGCTGGGTCTGCGGGCGCGGAGCGTCGTGCGCTGGGCGGCATGGGCGACGGCTGTAGGCCTGTTGGCCGGTTCAATTTGGGTATTCGCGGCTACGCCAGCCTGGAATCCTCAGTTGGAAAGGTTCAACGTTATCTTCTTTAACATCGCCAAGAACTCGCGCGCCCCGTTTCAAGATTTGCGGGAATTGGGCCTTGATGCCGGGGATTTGCCCTATGTCGGGATGCTCGCTTTCACGCCTGGCAGCCCCACCAACGACGTTGCTTGGCTGGACCGTTTCGGCAGACGGACCAGCTACTCGAAGGTTCTGGCTTTCTACACGCGTCATCCGGACAGGATGCTGTCAATGTTGCGAATGACTCTCAAAGGAGACGCATCGCAGATCCGGCCTAACTTGTCCAACTTCCGAAGACAGGAGGGAAGACCGGCGGGCGCCATAACGCAGAGGTTCGGTTCATGGAGTTTCCTCAGGAGTTGGCTCTTGCTCCACTGTCCCGTGCATATGCTGGTCTGGTACGCCCTGATCCTCGTTGGCGTCCCCTCTTTGCTCTTGCGCGCAAGGTTCAGTTCGCTTCGTCCTATTGGCTGGATCGTGTTCGCCGTCGCGCTCGTCGGGGCAGGCGAGTTTGGCGTTGCGACCTTGGCGGACGCAT
Organism: uncultured Acidobacteriia bacterium; assembly: GCA_903882645.1. Classification (GTDB taxonomy): domain Bacteria; phylum Acidobacteriota; class Terriglobia; order Bryobacterales; family Bryobacteraceae; genus BOG-224. The sequence goes on from CAIRXZ010000279.1 coordinate 19,425, forward strand.
CCGAAACCTATCGGCATCTGTTGCTTTTTCACCTGCTGACCGACTTTACGATCTTCCTGACTCTCCTGGCGGCGCTGTCCGGCCGCGCGTGGGCCGCCCGCCCCGGAATACCAGCGGGTCTTGGCGTGACTTCAGGAAACGATGAGCCTCCGCTCCGCGAGCTCTTGAGGCCAATTCAGAGCCGCGAGCGTGAGCGGCCGGTTTCAGAAAAACTGTTTTCGCTTCTCCTCCCGATCATCGCGGCAGCCTCGCTGATTCCAAGGCTGATTCTGGGGGCGTCGCAGTTCATTCACTACGACGGCTACATGCACATCTTCATCGCGACTCAGGACCGGTGGAAGTTCTTCTGGGTCGAGAACCGGGGAGATGCCCATCCTCCGCTGTTCTATGCCCTGCTTCACTTCGTGTCGCTGCTCGGGCATTCCCACCTGGTCTACCGCTCCATCGGAATCCTCGCGGGATGCGCTTCGACTTATGTCATCGGCCTGGTGGCCGCGAAGGTGTGCAGGAATGCGGCTATCGCTCTCCTGGCGGCCGCGGCGTATGGTTTCGCCATCACGAATATCGATCTTACAATCGATGTTCGGGGCTACCCGATAGCAATTCTCTTCGTTCTGCTGGCCTTTCACGCGTACCTGGACTATCTCGCGCGGCCCTTGAGCGACGCCGCGCCGGGGGCCGTTGCGCGTTTCGGATGTTTCACGGCGCTGGCGATTCTGAGCGAATACTGTTCCGTGTTCTTCTTGGCCGCGTGCCTTGTAGTCCCATGGGTAAGAGCGTTGACGGACAAGGACTTCCGCCGGGCTTTACTTGTTTCAGTAAGGCGCCTTTGGCGGCCCTGGGCGCTTACATTGGGGGGAGTGGCCGGAGTCGTCTTCGTCTTATACCGCGTACATTTGCGTTATCAACCGGCAGTCGAGGACAATGTATCTACGTTTTATTGGAGCCCTCAGTCGGGGACCTCTCTATGGCGATTCCTCATTGACGGCCTGCGCCTGGAAATCGACTATTTCTTTCCACTGCCTGTAGACTCCAACATGAAGGCGGGCTTGATCGTTGTCCTGTTTCTTGCGGCGTTCTTCTATCTTGTGTTCTTCCGGAAGGGCCGTTCCAAGGATGCCGTCGCGGCCATGGCTCCCGCGATGCTGGCGGCCCTGGTGTGCGAACTCGTGATTCTCTCCCTCATGGGAAAGTACCCGTTTGGCGGCGAACTGCGCCACCAGTCGATCATCGCTCCGTTTGTTGTCCTGACTGGTTTTGTCGTTGTGGAGCGGTTCGTCGCGGCGCTAAGGTATCGCCCTGCGAGAGCCGCGGCGGTCACTCTTGTTCTTGCTCTTATCCTGGTGAATTTCGACTACCGATGGAGCCGCTTCCCTAAAGTCCCGCAGGAATTAGCCTCCGAGCAATATAGGACGTTTCGCTCACTCTTCCCCGAGGGAACCGCGATTTACGCGGACAGCTTTTCGGCAACCGTGTACTTCATTCACAACCACAATTCCCCGTGGGCATTCGAGCGGCGATACGGCATCGGGTCGGATTGGGTTTATGTATACCGAACGAAGGACGAACTGGGCCGCGGTATCGAGATCGTACGGGACCGGGAGGTGTGGAATTTCGACTTGTCCGATCCGGGGACTTTCAAACGGCTGGCTGAGTCTATTCGCGCGTCGGGTCTGAGAAGCGCCGCCCTGTTCTGGATCAAACAGGATGGCGCTGCCTTGGAATCCAGAGCCGCCAGAGCCGAGGAAAGCCGGTACCGGGCGTACGCGAGCGCGGCAGGTCTGACCTACAAGCGATCGTATTTCGACGGGAGCCAAGGCTACATAGAGCTGGAAGTCAACTGAATGATACCCGCCCTCGGCCACGCCCGGAAAGCGCTGCCAGCACTCAGTCGAAATGCTCCTCGGAATAGTCCAGCGCCTGCCGCGGAAAGTACTCGATGCGGCCCGGATTGGACTGGTCCGCCCGGTCCTCGCCGAACGCTTCGTCGAGGATCCGCCGAAAATCCTCCGAGCAGAGGCGATGGCCCAGGTTGGTAATGAAGCTGACGTTCTGCTGGGTGGCGCCGCCCCCTTGCCTGGGGCGCGCCCCGGCCGCGCAGAGTGGCTTTCAGCGAATCCGGAAGTAGCATCGAACCACCCGCATCGGAACGCCTAACGTCGGTCCGAAGCGGGCGCGCCGGTTGACTGCCGGAGGCGTCGCCCGCCGCCCCGCGAACGGGGACGTGGCCGCGACCGCCTCCAGAGCCGGAAACGACCGCGCGCGCATGAGAGTCGAACGCCTTTCGGCGCGCCGATAGCAATTGAGAGGTTTTCCCAACGAGCGGGTGGCCACTCCTTGCGTCAATTCCGGGTAACGTCACTGTCCACGAATTGATACACCTCATACGTCGGCCGGCCGAAGCTGTCGGGGATCACCGCGAGGATCCGACGCCGATACCCCGCCGCCGCTTGGAGAAGCTTCGCATCCACGGCCAGCAGACCGCACCCGATGACGGCCGCGCGCGCGCCGGCGATTCTTCGCAATAGCAGGAAGAACAGCCAGACGCCGGCCACGCCGAACAGGAGCGCAGGCTCGCGCAGACTCCAGACTCCCGGCTGGAACACGGCGAAGACCGCGCGGTAGATCCAGGCCTTGAGGGTCCCCAGATAGCTCATCAGCATGAGGGGCAGGTGGGAATGCCCGAGGGGAACGGAATATCCGGCGAACGGCTGCAGGAAGGCGGACCCGAACAGAGCTTCGTCGTTCTGGATGCCGAGCAGGGGAAGAAACGCCTGGCCCGCCAAAAAGAAAAAAGTACATGCCGCGATAGCGAGGTGAACAGGCAGGCGTTTATCGGCGTGGCGCATCGTCATCTGAATTGGCTGAAATAAACGGTCATGTTAGCATCCCGTTGACGAGAGGGCCGGCGTCTTCGCGCGGCGCCAGGCGATACCGGCCGGATTCCGGTCTATGTCTGAACGTCGGGAACCGGCTCACGGCTCCCGCGGCGGCAAGCGCGAACCGGCGATCATGGTCGGCGCTCTTCGGGTTTGCCGACGGTTGCCGTTCACACGCAAATTCGATTTTCCGCGCACTCGGGGCGATTGCTGTGAACATGCTGTAAACAAAGAACTTCTCCGAAGCCAAAAGCACATGCCGAGCCCGCCCGCGGGCCGATTCGGCGCTGCCCCGCTGCTAGAATTTCATCAGGGAAGGATTGCCTCGCCAGCTTGGCAGACGCTGGAGATCGACGCATTCTTCCGCTGACATCCGAAACCCCCAATAGAAAAAGGATGAGACAAAGCGGCTCGCAGACCATCTATTCGATTAGGGCGGAATCAACAGAAATTCCTGTGTTCAGCCGATAAGAGGATGGATTGAAAGTTTCGGCGTGCAAAGAGCGCGCCCAGTACGTTTCGAGTTTGGCGCGCGGATTGCTAAGTTTTTCCGGAGGCGCCCGATCTAGCCCGAATGGGCCTCTTCCGGGGCTGAAACTTTTGACACCGGTTTTTCCGTCTATTACATTTGCGGAGGGTGAAGGCATTTTGCAGAGGGAATAGGAACCGGCTTCAGGCCGGGGGAGATGGACCAATGAACAGAACCGACATGGAAAGATATAAAGCGATGCTGGAGGCCAAGCGGGTCGAACTGTCCGCCGGGCTCCGACACCGGGAAGACATCGCTATTGAAAAAACACCGGACGCCCTGGATGAAGTGCAACTTGCCGGAGAGCGCGAGTTGGCTATCCGTAACTTGGACCGCGAGTCGAACCTGCTGCGCAATGTGCGAGGCGCTTTGATTCGCGTCGCGGACGGCAGTTACGGCATCTGCATGCATTGCGAAGAGGAGATCAGACCGAAGCGGCTGGAAGCGGTGCCGTGGACCAAGTACTGCATCCGGTGCCAGGAAGCCGCCGACCGGCACGAGTTCGAGGCCGAAGCAGCCGAAACCCTTGAGGAGCTCCTCCCGACTGCCGCCTAGGTTCCGGCTGTTCAAGGGCGCGAGAGAAATCTCGCGCCCTTCGTGTCTGCGGGAGCGGCGGTTGCGCCGCTCGCCGGTAGTCCCGATTCCGGCTATTGCACCGGGGCCTGCACGGGGTTGACCACCGGGAAAGTCGCCAGGTTGCTCAGAAAAGCGTTCTGCGTGATGGTCAATGGCGCGAACGGATCGGTGCTTAGAGTGGACTGGAGCTGCAGCATCACCTCGAACACCCCGAAAGTGCCGGGCTTGGCCGCGACCTGAAGGACGTTGGCGGTCACGCCGGCGCTGGCCGCGCCCATTGCGTTCTGGGGCGTTGTGACCGGCGTGTTGGCGGGGAACTTCCGGCCAGTCACAAAGGCCGCGGCCGTCGCGTCGTTCGCAACCGGCAGACCAAGCCCGGTGGCATAGATCAGGATCGTTTCGCCCACCACCGCGGGGTTGTCGGGGGTCACCAGCGAGTACTGCACGCTGGCGCAACACAGGTTGTCGGTGAACGCCGTGAGCGTCAGTTCACCCCCGTTGGTCACCGGGGCGGGCTTGTAGGCCACGCTGTAGGGCATGCCCTCCGCGGCCGGACCCTGGATGCGGGCCTGCAGAATGATGCGCGTGTACTCCGCCGTGGGAATGGCCCTGACTTGCGGATCGGCCAAGTTAATCATGGCGGCGAAAGCGTCGCGGACGCTCGCCAGCGTGTCCGTGCTCTGCACCGTATAGGAGTATATGCGCCCATTAATGCTGATCTGGCCGACATCGCCGGCAATGATGCCGCCGTCCACCGAGATCACGCCGGTCGCGTAACTGGACCCGTGGAGCACTACCGCCGGACGCTGCGCGCCGCCGGTGAAGTACGTGAAAATCCCGGGGTTCGCCGGCACGATGGTAACCGCTACCGGAGTGGTCGCCACCACCGTGCCGTCGCTTGCAACGGACCGCACGAACGCATTGATGCTGGTGGTGTCCGCCACTTCCCACGGGATCTGAGCGTTAATCTGGCCGGGCGACACGTACAGCAGAGGCGCGCGGATGCCGTTCAAATAAACCTCGGCCCCCGCCAGATCCGTTGGCAATTGGTTCTGGCTCAGGTCCGCCACGGCTGTGCCGTAGGCCAGAACCGAGCCGGTGTTGGCGAAGATCGAAACCAGCGACCCCGGCGCAATCTGGGACGCGTCGTAGCCGCCGGTCAGCGACCCTCCGGGGGTTTGCACCGCGAGCTTCGCGTTGGCCGAGACCGCGGCCGTATAGTTTACGTTGTTCCCGGCCACGCCCTCCGCCCGCGCGTACAGCCGGACCGCGCTGTTCACGTGATCCGAGACGGCTATCAGGTAGGGATCGCCCGCCCCGCCGTTACTGGAGTTGATTGCCGCGGCCACCCCGTCGCACACGGTGCTCAGCGTATCGTTGGACACCACCGTGTAGGTATAGGTGTTCGTGGTGGTCGTCCCGTTGGTGGTCTCCGAGACTGTGATTGTGACGACGTCTCCCGCATTGATGGCGCCGGAGAAATTCACGACCCCCTTTGAGTAGACATCGAAGCTCGCGCCGTTACGCACGCCCGAATACGGGATGCTGTTCGCGCCCATCGAAAAAACTGAAATCCGCCGGTTGAAGGCGTCGCTCACGAAGAGGTTCGTGCCGTCCCAGGCGAGCGACATCGGCGTTTGCAGCGAGTCGGCCGCGTCATAAGCCTGGGTGACGTTCGTCCCGAGCGCAGTGCCGAACTGCCCCAGCACGACGTCCGCCGAGGCCCCGCTCTGGGATGGGATCTTGTTGAAGATCAGGACCCGGTCGTTGCCGCCATCGGCCACGAACAGCCGGTTCCCGGCGGACAGCACGAAACGCGGGAAGTTCAGCGTGGCGTTGCAGAGATTGGGATAGGTGGGGTTGCTGTTGACGTCGACCCCGTTGGACACCGTGCAGAGCACCGGAGTTTCCACGCAAGCCGCCCCGATCGGGTTCGTCTGGCACGCAGTGCTGGTGGTGTTGACGGAATACGCGTTATTGGGGATCGAGCTGACCAAGTCCGGCTGGCCGATCGCGGCGTCCGCGGGGGCTGCGTTCGAAGTGGGAATGGCGTTCCAGACCAGCACCCGGTTGTATCCCAGGTCCGCCACGTAGAGCCGCTGGCCATCGGAGGTCACCGCCACCGGGTTGAGCATGTTCGACGGGTTGGCGGCCGTGGTCTGTTGCGTGATGTCGATCTGCACGTAGGTGGTGAAGTTGGGCTGGCCCAAAACCACGTCGGCCGCCGCGCCGTTCGTGGCCGGAATCTGGTTGTAGATCAGCACGCGGTTGTTCTGCGTGTCCGCGACGTACAGCTTCCCGTTCTGGATCCATACGCCCTGCGGCCCGAGCAGGGAGCTGGCGTTGGGAATGTTGTTTGGCGGCACGATGCTGCTCGTGAAATTCGGCTGCCCCACCACCACGTCGGCGGGCGCGTCGTTCGTCCGCGGGATGCGGTTCCAGATCAGGACCCGGTTGTGATCGGTATCGGCGACTGCCAGGTGGACGCCGTCGGACGCCACCGCGGTGGGCGTTCGCAGGCTGCTCTGCGTAATTGTGAGACCCAGCGCGGTAGTGGTGAAGTCCGGCTGGCCGAGAACCAGAGTGGCTTGGCCCAGGCACGCGGGGCACTTCCGGTTGTACGTCAGCTCGGCCGTGGGACTGGGCAGTTGGCTCGACAGGTTCTGAAACGCGAGCACGCGATTGTTGGACGGGGTGGCCTGCACGCGGTTCGAATCCGCCACAAACAGAGTGTCGGCCGCGTACGCGATGCCCGAGGGGGCCCCGAGAACGGTGTCGCTGGAATTCGGATCCTGGTTGGTGAAGGTCGCCTGGCCAATCACCAGCCTCGCGGCCTGTCCGGTCGTGAAATCGGCGGCGGCGGCCGCCGCCCCGAAAAGTAGGAAAACGGCAATACACTTCATGCGGAATGTGGAAGAACTCGTTGCAATGGCCAATGTGATTCTCAATTATAGCAAGCGCGCGCCGATAAACCGCGATGCCTTCGTGGCGCCTGCCGGTCACACACGTGTGAGTGAACGGCACGCTTCAACCCCCCGCCCCCGCAACGGAACCCGGCGGGCATGGAACTTAAGGCCAAACTCGCTGAAGTACCAGCGGGACCATGCACGCGCCATGCCAGCCCAAGCTCTCAGCTCTCAGCTTTCAGTTCCGGACGCCGGCCGAAGGCCGGCTGTCCGCGAAGCTGACGGCTGAAAGCTGAGAGCTGACAGCTTGTTTTTGGCATAATCGGAACGTGCGCGCCCTCATCCTGTTGGCCGCCGTTCCCTCGCTGTTCGCGCAGCCGGCGCAAACACCCGCGCCGGTGTTCACGCGCGAAGGCATCGTTCCGCTCGAAGGCAACCGTCCGAAGCTCCTGGCGCCGGGAGCGGTCGTGGAACTCTACGGCCGGCATCTGGCGCCCGATCCGTGGTGCGGCGAAAACCCCACGCCTCCCGCTCCCTACCCTGTCGAAGTTTGCGGAGTCCGCGTTCTGGTTGGAACCAGCCCGGCCGGGTTGATGCACGTCGGCTCCAGCCAAGTCAATTTCAAGATCCCGGCGGACGCGCCGGCCGAGGGCGCCGTACCGATTCAGGTTTGCGTGCGCGGCGTGTGCAGCGCTCCCATGTCAGTGCAATTCGGTACGCCCAAGGCGTTCCTTCGGTTGCGGGGAAGCGCGTCGGTTCACATGCCGGTCTGGGTTGAAATCGACGCGCCGGCGCCGGACCAAGTCAGGTATCCATGCGCGGACTGGCCCTGGAGCTTCGACGGCTACCAGTTTGAGGTGCGCCGGAACGGCCAACCGCTTGCGCCGGCGCCGCCGCCGAAGCGCGCCGGCGCGGCCCTCTCTTCAGGCCTTGAACCCAGCAAAGGCGGTTGCGGGGGCTTCGCTGCGCCATCCGCGCTTCCGCTTCATCTGCTCTACGATTTCGACCAGCCGGGCGTGTATTCGGTCCGCTTCACAGCTATGCAGCTTGTCGGACCGAGCCCCGGGATCGCATCCTGCCAATCGGATTGGACCGACATCACCGTGGATCCCTACGCCGGCTCCAAACGCGACGAATGGCTTCAATCCATGGCGCAAAGACTGAAATCCGCCTCGCCACAGGTCCTGATCGCGGACGTCATCCCCTCGCTGCTCGCGTGGCCGGACGACAAGGCGCTCACCGTTCTCCTGCCGCTTCTCGCCCTGCCGGGTCCGAGAAGCGGCAGCGATCCGATCGGTTACGCCGGGCAATTCGCCCGCGCCAGCCTGGCCGCGTTCGACGACGATGTGCTCCGCCGCATCATTCCGCCGGACCGGCTTCTGAGTCTTTGTCCGCCCGATGGCCGCTGCCGCGCTACGAACTGAGACGGCCAAGCCATAGCACTGCTCTACCCACCCAAACTGGGTGATTTGCCCCAGTAGTCTGGCCGGAATGCCCGCCAAAGCGTTGCAAGAATACGCAAAACGTCCATGCCTGTTGGGTTTCGTCATTTTCGGGCCATTTGGACCTTGCTTTGCTCTCCCGTTGACAACTCTCCGTGTGAGCGGCCGTAGCCGCCCTCAAACCGGGGAGGCAGTTTGCCCTGGAAAGGGGGGACCTTGCGCCAGTTCTTCCGGAACTCGGGTCATCTCATTCGCCTCGCGGCCGTGCTGATCGCGGGACTCTGCGTCTTCCTGCTGATTCGTACCGCCCTGATTCCGAAAGCTTTCGGCAAGTACGGACACTATAGCCCCGGGGCGCTCGACGTTATCCGCCAGCGCCCGGTCTCCTACGCGGGCCAGGACACTTGCGTAATGTGCCACGACGGCGAGGCCAAGGAACGCGCCTCGGGCCGGCACGCGCACGTCGCCTGCGAGGCTTGCCACGGGCCGCAGGCGGCCCACGCCAACGCCGACGACCCCTCGGCCCACAAGCCGCGGTTGCCCGACGTCGCCAACCTCTGCCGGCGGTGCCATGAGAAGGATGCCGCCAAACCCGCCCACTTCCCGCAGGTGGTCACCGCCGAACATTCCGGCGGCGCGGCCTGCAACTCATGTCATCAGCCCCATAACCCGCATCTCTGAGCCAAGGAGCCATGATGGAACTCAGCCGGCGAGACCTGATTACAATAGGCGGCAAGCTGCTCGTCCTGGCGTCCGTGGGAGCCGCGTTTGAGGAGATCACGGGCGCCGCCCCGCCCAGCGAAGCCTACAAAATGGCCGAGCACTGGTGGGGCATGATCGTCGATATCGACAAGTGCATCGGCTGCGGCAACTGCGTGCGCGCCTGCTCCAATGAAAACGGCGTTCCCAAGGGATACTTCCGCACCTGGGTGGAGCGCTACGAAGTCGAGAATGTGGACGGCAGGCAGGAGCCGCACGTGGAATCGCCCAACGGCGCGATCGACGGCTTCCCGCCCTCCACGCGCCAGGACGTCAAGAGCTTCTACGTGCCCAAGCTCTGCAACCATTGCGTCGATTCGCCCTGCGTGCAGGTCTGCCCCGTGGGCGCCACCTTCGTCAGCCCGGATGGCGTGGTGCTGGTGGATGAGAACTACTGTTTGGGCTGCCGCTATTGCATCCAGGCGTGCCCATACGGCTGCCGCTATCTGCATCCCGAGAAGAGAACGGCCGACAAGTGCACGCTCTGCTACCACCGCATCACCCAGGGGCTGACCACCGCCTGTTGCGAAAACTGCCCCACCGGCGCCCGGCAACTGGTGGATTTCAAGAACCCCAAGGACCCCGTCCACGAGTTTCTGCGCACGAATAAAGTGGAAGTCCTGAAGCCATACATGGCCACTGGAGCCAAGGTCTACTACAAAGACCTCGACGGCTCGGTGCGATAGGAGCGAAATGGCGATTCCCGGCGTTGAAGGGTTCATGTATCCGAACGAGGTGGAGCTGCAATGGGGCTTGCTGATCGTGCTCTACCCGTACATCACCGGCCTGGTGGCAGGCGCGTTCATTCTGGCTTCGCTCGAACGGGTATTCAAGGTCGAGGCCGTGCGGCCTACCTACCGCCTGGCGCTGCTCACCGCGCTGGCGTTCCTGCTGGTTGCCCCGCTGCCGCTGCAGCTCCACCTGGGCCACCCGGAGCGTTCCATGGAGATGTACCTCACGCCGCACACCTCCTCGGCCATGGCCATGTTCGGCTTCGTATACCTGTGGTACCTCACGGTAGTGCTGCTGCTCGAAATCTGGCTGGAATACCGCGCCGATATCGTGCATATGGCGCGGACCTCCACCGGCCTGAAGGGCCTGATCTACAAGGCGCTCACTTTGGGATCGATGAACGTCAGCCCCGCTTCGCGCGTCATCGACGATAAGGTGGGTTATGCCGTCACCGTGATCGGCATCCCTTCGGCGTTCCTGCTCCACGGCTATGTGGGCTTTATCTTCGGCTCCGTGAAAGCCAACCCGTGGTGGTCCACGCCGTTGATGCCCATCGTGTTTCTGTTTTCCGCGATGGTCTCCGGCATCGCCGGCGTGATGGTGCTCTACATGGCCGTCATGAAGGCCAAGAAAATGCCCATCGACATGCGCTGCGTGGACACCATCGCCAAGTACCTGTTCTACACCTTCGTCATCGACTTTTCCCTCGAGATGCTGGACCTGGTGCACCGCACCTACGAGGCCGACGAGTCGTTTCGCAGCCTCAACTTCATGGTGCATACGCGCCTGTGGGGATCCCAGGTGATCCTGCAGATCTTTCTCTGCACGCTCGTGCCCCTCGCTTTGCTGGCTTCGACCCAGTTGTTCAGGATCGGGGAGGCCAAGCGCCGGGCGATGTATCTAATCACGGGCCTGCTGGTGCTGGTGGGCATCTTCGCCATGCGTTGGAACGTGGTCATCGGCGGCCAGTTGTTCTCCAAAAGCTTCCTGGGTTACACGAGCTTCAAGGTGCAATTCGCCGCGCGCGAAGGGCTGCTTACGGCCATTGCCCTGATGATCCTGCCATTTGCGATATTTGTTGCGCTGGTGAAGCTCCTGCCTCCGTGGCCGGAGACCACCGAAGCGCCGGGCGATTGACGGAGCCGCTAGGGGCCGGAGGGGCCGGGCATGGCCGGCCAACGATTTTTCACGGCTTCTGACGGCCGATTGCGCGAAGGAGGCTCGAGTGCCGCAACCCGAACCCGCGGCGGCTCCGGATTGGAGCGCCTTGCAGCGCGAGTTGCGCGGCCTCGAAGGCCGCATTGCGCAGATCGAACGCCACCTGGCTCTAACGCCGCCGGAGTTGCTCGCGTCATCCGGATTGGCTCCGGAGGATGCCTCCGGCCCATCCGCCGGCCCGGAGCCGTCCGCCGCTTCCATCTTCCCCCTCGCCGGCCGAGCTTTGCTGGGCCTCGCCGGCGCCTACCTTCTGCGGGCCTTGACCGAATCCGCGGTTCTGTCCTCCGGAGCCGGCGTCGCGATCGGCATTCTTTACGCCATCCTCTGGCTGGTGTGGGCCGCGCGCACGCCCGCCGAACGCCGCCTGGAAACCGCCCTCCACAGCGTGACCTCCGTGCTGGTGCTCGCGCCCCTGCTGTGGGAGGCCGCCCTGCGCTTCCATGCGATCTCCACCTGGACCGCGGGCGCCATCCTCCTGTTCTTCACCGTCTTCGGGCTGGTGGTCTCCTGGCGCAAGAATCTGCTGGTAGTCGCGACCATCGCCATGCTCGCGGGATTAGGCACGGCAGCCGCCCTGCTGATGGCCACTCACGACGTCCTGCCGTTCACATTCGTGTTCCTGGCAACCGCCGCCGCCGTGGAGATCTCCGCCTGCCTCGACCATTGGCTGAGCGAGCGCTGGCTGGCCGCCGCCGCCGCCGATCTTTCGGTGCTGCTGGCCACCTGGCTGGTCACCAACGAACGTGGATTGCCGCGGGCCTACGCTCCCATCCCGCCGGGCTGGCTTCTGGCGGCGCAGGCGGCGCTGCTCGCCATTTATCTCTCCAGCATCATTGTCCGCACCCTGCTGCGCGGGTTCACCTTCACCGCGTTCGAAACCGTGCAGTGCGCCCTGGCCTTTGCCATCGGGGTAGGCGGCGGTCTTCGCCTCTCCCAGGGGGCCCCCGCTATTGCCGCCCTGGCTCTGGCGTGCTCCATGGCTTGTTACCTTGTGGCGTTCACCCGCCTGGAGCGCCAGCCTTCGCGCGGCCGCAATTTCTACACCTATTCGACGTTCGCGCTCCTGTTGGCGCTGACCGGCAGCCGCATTCTGCTTTCCGGAGCGGCGTTGGCCGCCGTGTGGGCGGCCTTGGCCATTGGCTTCATCTGGGCCGCCGGATTCCTGGGGCGCCTGACGCTCGAAGCGCACGGAGCGGTTTACCTGCTGTTGGCTCTGATCTCTTGCGGCGCGCCGCGGCTGGCCGCCAGCTTCCTGCTGGGATCCGATCTCCCCGGCCCGAACCAGGCGGCGCTCTGGGCGGGCGCGGCCGCGGCCCTCCCCTGCTACTTACTGGCAAGGCGCTGCGCCGCCGGACGCGATGGCTTCGCCGCTCGTCTCAACCGCCTGGCCATCGCCGGCGCTTTGACGTGGCTTTCCGCGGGAGTCCTCGCCTGGGCGCTCACCGCCGCCTACCATGCCGCGCGCGGCGCCGGAGCCAGCCACGCTTACTGCGCCACGTTGCGTACCACCGTGCTGGTTGCTTCGGCGCTGCTGCTCGCCTGGGCCGGCTCGCGCTGGAAGAACTGGGAGCTTTCCCTCCTCACTTACCCGCTCATGGCGTTAGGCGCGTACCGCCTCCTGGCGGAGGATCTCCATCAGGACCGCAAGGCCGTGCTTTTCCTCTCCCTCCTGGTCTACGGCGCCGCCCTCACCGCTCTGCCTCGTTTGTACCGAGGCCAGTGGGGCGGACCTCCTGGTCTGCCTGCTCTCCGCGACGCACGTTCGAGCGATGCCAGACTCGACTGAATCCCGGCGGGCCGTATTCTCAAATCAGTCTCAGCGGTTCTCGACAGCAGCCGCCCATTAAGAAGGCAGACCGGGAGGTCCGCCCCACTCTGCGCGCCGCGCGCGATAATGGCGTCGTGACGAAGCGTCTCTTCGGGACTACGGGCGTGGAAGTCCCGGTGATCGGGCAAGGCACGTGGATGATCGAAGGCTCCCGGAGCAAGGAGCTTGGGGCGATCGAAGCTCTGCGCGCCGGAATCGATCTCGGCCTCACGCACATCGACACGGCGGAAATGTACGGCGGCGGCCGGGCCGAGGAACTCGTGCGGGAAGCCATTCGGGGCCGGCGCGAAGAGATATTCCTGGTCGGCAAAGTGCTGCCGTCCAACGCCAGCTACGAGGGCACGCTGCGCGCTTGCGACCGCAGCCTGGCGAGGCTCGGGACGGACTACCTCGACCTGTATCTGCTGCACTGGGAAAGCAGCTACCCGATCGGCGAAACCATGCGGGCGATGGAGCGGCTGATCGACGACGCCCGCATCCGCTCCGCCGGCGTCAGCAACTTCGACGTGGCGCAGGTCCAGGCGGCGCAGGCCGCCTTGCGGAACCATCCGCTGGCCGCCAACCAGGTCCTCTATCATCTCCGCGAGCGCGGCATCGAGCGCAGGCTGATTCCGTACTGCCAGGAGTGTGGGATCGCCGTCGTCGCCTACACGCCCTTCGGGCGCGAGGCGTTTCCGCGCTCGGATTCTTCCGGCGGCCGGGTGCTGGGGGACGTGGCCAGGCGCAACGGGCGCACCGTGCGGCAGGTGATTCTCAACTTCCTCACGCGGCTGCCGGACCTGTTCACCATTCCGAAAGCCGCCAACATCGAACATATGCGGGAGAACGCCGGCGGCAGCGGCTGGACGCTTTCCCCGGAAGACATCGCCGCGATCGGCCGCGCGTTCCCCGCGCCGGATCGCGATGCGCCCCTGGCGATGCTTTGAGCGGTTCGTGGGGTCGGGCTTTCAGCCTGCCGCCGGGCTTTTGCCCGGCGTCTC
>CAIRXZ010000280.1 GCA_903882645.1 uncultured Acidobacteriia bacterium
AAAGACGATTCTCACGCTCATCGTTCTGCTTCTTGCGGTGTTGACATTGAAGCCAGTTTTTCAACCCCAGGCCGCAATGGCGCAGGGAAACTACGCCGGTATCCAATTCTCGTATAGCGGCGGCAACCACGCGTTCTTCAATGCCAACACTGGCGACGTTTGGGAATATGGCGACCATGGCAACTTTCGCAACCACTACAGAGTCCATGAACTAGGTAAGGATCACGGACGTTAAGAGGAATGGGGCCGGACCTCCTCCCGCCCAACGGGCGGCAGGGCAAGTTCCCAAGCCTGGACTCACGAGCGGCCCTTTATCCGCTTTACCAAACGCGGACGCGCCGCATACTCAAAAATCCACGACATACTTCGCGACATCGAGCGCGAATGGAGCGCTGAGCTGGGGTCCAAGCATTTCGCTCGGCTCAACGAACTACCCTCCCGCGTCTGGGAGAGCCCGTTGACCCGCTAGCCAGCGGCTTTCGTAGCCGACCGGGAAACGGATAAGTCCTGGGTGACGGGCTACTCGGAAACTGTGCTAATGGCAGAACGGGCTTATCGGAAATGGCCTGCGCGCGCGACCTTCCGTCTTGCGAGACAAGCGCTTCCACGAGCCCGTTCCGCAGCGAGTTTAGCTCAACCCCTTGACGCTCCACCCCGCCCGGTACTTCCGCCGCACATACCTGCTCGCTTCCTTCGAATTCGTGAACTTCATCTTGGCCCCATTCCAGTTGAGCGTCGTCTTCGGGAACCGGGTCGCCGCCGGACCCAGCAGAACCGCCTCCGTCAGCGGGCCGGAGTAATCGAATCCTGCCGACGCCTTGACCTTCCCCATCACCGCGTCGACAAACTGAAAGTAATGGTTGTTGGCGGGCACGGTCGTCAGTTGGAATCCCTTGAACTTGTCCTCGGGCAACAGAACGGGCATCGCCGTGTGCGGCAGCAAGATGGCGCCCTCGGCTCCTATGAAAATCGAGCCTTCGAGAGGCAGCCTCCTCGATCCGATCATGGCCTGCACTTCCTTGGGCGGGCGCTCATCGCCGTCGTACCAGGTGACCGCCACCGTCTTGCCCTCGGTGTACCGCGTGCCGGGGAAAACGTAGTGGATCACGGAATTAAGCGCCCAACAGTGTTCCCCCGGCGCCGGCCCTTCCGACCTCACCGACAACGGCGACGCCAGTCCCAGCGCCGTGAACACCGGATCGTAGATGTGGCAGCCCATGTCGCCGAAGGTGGCTGTCCCAAAGTCGATCCGCTTTCGCCACTCGCTCGGATGATAGTAGCCGTCTATAAACGGCCGCTTGGCCGCCACGCCCAGCCACTGTTCCCAATCGAGCGTCGCGGGCACGGGGTCGGTGCGGCTGGGGAACGGGTCCGTGTCGCCCCATTTCTTCCCGCTCCACGCATGTACCTCTTTGATCTTGCCGATTGCGCCGCTCTGAATAAGCCGCGCGGCCGTTTGGTATTCGGAACAGGAGTGGCGCTGGATGCCCATTTGGGAGACCAGCTTTTTCTTGCGCGCCGTTTCCGTCAGGCGCCGCGTCTCGTAAAGATCGTGGGTGAGCGGCTTCTGCACGTAGACGTGAATCCCCATGCGCATGGCCGTCATGGCGATGGGCGCGTGCATGTGGTCCGGCGTCGCCACGCACGCGATATCGATCTTCTTGCGTTCGCTGGCGAGCATCCGGCGCCAGTCCGAATACGTCTTGGCGTCCGGGTACTTTTTCCCGACCTTGTCCAGCCGCGTCGCATCCACCTCCGCGACGCAAGCGAGCGTCACGTTGGGATGCGCCGCGATGGCATCCAGCGTCTCCCACGCCATCCCGTTCGCCCCGAAGCTCGCCAGGCGCAGCTTGCCGCTCGGAGGCGCGGAAACCAGGTTCTTCACAAAAGCCGGCGCCGCCAGGCCGGCTCCAACCGCCTGCCTCAGAAACGAGCGGCGGTCGCTACCGTGCGATTCCCTCATGCAACGAGCTTAACCCCATAGGGCGCTGTATAGGGGCCGGGCATGCCCGGCCCGAGCGTTCAGGAACAAATGGCGCCGGTTCGCCGCGCATGCACCTTGCGTGCCGGGCGGCTGAAAGCTGACGGCTGACAGCTATTCCCCCGCCTACCCGGCCTTGGCGCCGTGCAGTCCGCTCCACTCATCGGCCAGAACAATGGAATTGGCGGGGTTCCGGGAGTCGTATTTCACCGAGACCGATCGTCCGCCCAAACCTAGTGCGGCGGGCACGCGCGCCTTGAGCGCGGCCACATCCTGCGAGGCGACGTATTCCACGCCTCGCACACGATACGAATAGAACAGCAGGTCTTCGCGGATTTCCACCAGGTTGGCGTCGGTGAGCTTGCCGTGAGCTACCAGCGTCTCGCGGCGGCGCCGTTCGCGCTCCTCCGGCGTCACGCGCGCGCGCTTCCACGCGCGATAACCGAATGCCGCCGCCAGCGCCACGCCTGCTCCCGCCGCAACCAGCGCGGCGGCTTGGATGGCCAGCGACGACGAAACCAGAGCCCGCATGATCGATCCGGTCACCTTCCCGCGGCCGGTTCCGGAAACGCTTTGCCCCAGTCCTTCAGGAACTGCTCCAGTCCCTTATCGGTGAGCGGATGGTTGAAAAGCATATCCAGCACCTTGAACGGCATCGTGGCGATCTGCGCGCCCGCCAGCGCGGCATCGATTACGTGCGCCGGCGACCGCATCGAGGCCGCCAGAACCTGCGTCTTGTAGCCGTAGTTCCGGTAGATCTGCACGATCGCGCGGACCACGTCCATGCCGGTGGCCCCCACATCGTCCAGACGGCCCACGAACGGGCTCACGATGTACGCTCCCGCCTTGGCCGCCAGCAGCGCCTGCCCCGCGCTGAAGCACAACGTGACGTTCACCCGGATGCCTTGCTTGCTCAGCTTCGAGGTGGCCTCGATGCCATCGCGCGTCAGCGGGCACTTCACCACCACGTTCTTGTGGATCGCGGCCAGCTTCAGGCCTTCCGCTACCATCCCTTCCGCTTCCGTGGAAATCACTTCGGCGCTGATATCGCCGTCCACGACCCCGCAAATCAGGCGGATCTGCTCTTCGATCGGGCGGCCTTCCCGCGCGATCAGCGTCGGATTCGTGGTGACGCCGTCCACGATTCCCCACGCGGCCCCGCGCTTGAGTTCGTCCAGGTTTGCGGTGTCGAGAAAGAACTTCACTTGACCCTTTGCCCCGCCAATAACCCACAGTGTAACACCGGCCGTCCGCGTCCAAGCTCTCCCAACGATTACAATGGAATCACAGTGTCTGGGAAAACTTTCTACATCGAAACCTTCGGCTGCCAGATGAACGCGCACGATTCCGAAAAGGTCGTCGGCGCGCTTATCGCGAGGGGATACGAGCCGGTCGAAACGCCCGAGGAAGCCGGTTTGGTGCTCTACAACACATGCAGTATCCGCGACAAGGCGGAACAGAAGGTGTTCAGCCGCCTCCAGCAGTTCAAGCGCCAGGCGGGGAAGGGTAAGTTGTTCGGCGTGCTCGGGTGCGTGGCCCAGCAGGAAGGTGAAAGGATCTTCGAGCGCGCCCCGCACGTGAGCCTGGTCGCCGGATCGGCCAGTTACACGCGGCTGGGCGAGATGTTGACGCGGATCGAGGCCGGAGAGCGCCGCGTCGCCGGGCTAAGCCTCGATACCGGCGAGACTTTCGATACTCCGTTCCCTCGCCGCGACAACCCCCACCGCGCCTGCATCACCATCGTCGAGGGTTGCGACAAATCGTGCGCCTATTGCGTGGTGCCGTTCACGCGCGGGCATGAGCGCAGCCGCGCCGCCGAAAGCGTCATGGCCGAGGCGCGCGGTCTGGCGGAGCGCGGATATACCGAGATCCAGTTGCTCGGCCAAAACGTGAACAGCTACCGCGATCCGTCGCCCGCCGCTTGGGATTTCGCCGCCCTGTTGGCCCGCGTCGCCGCTATCCCCGGCATTCGCCGCGTGCGTTACACCACTTCCCACCCGCGCGATTTCGTCAAGGCCATCGTGGACGCAATGGATTCCAACCCCGTCATCTGCGATCACGTCCATCTGCCGGTGCAATCCGGGTCCACCAGGGTGCTGGCCGCCATGCAACGCCTCTATACCCGCGACGAATACATGCGGCGCGTCGAGTGGATCAAGACCGCCAGGCGCCCCTGCGCCCTCACCACGGACATCATCGTCGGCTTCCCCGGCGAGACCGGGCGCGATTTCGATGAGACCCTCCGGCTGCTCGACGAAGTGGAATTCGATTCGCTGTTCAGTTTCAAGTACTCGCCCCGCCCCAAGACCGCCGCCCTCGCAATGAACGACCCCATTCCCCCCGCCGAAAAGCAGGCCCGGCTCCTCGTCCTCCAGGAAAAGCAGCGCGCCATTCAAATCCGGCGCAACGCCGCCTGGATTGGCCGCGCCGCCGAAGTTCTCGTGGAAGGCCGCAACCAGGCGCTCGGGCAGTGGATCGGGCGGACCTCCGATAACCGCATCTTGAATTTCACCCACCCCGGCTCGAACGGCGATTCCCTGGAGGGCCGCTATCTGCCGGTTCGCGTGACCCGCGCCGGGCCCAACTCATTGGTGGGAGAAAGCGCGAGTATGGTGTAATGAAACGAGGGAGCGCGTAATGGAAGTCGAGATGAAAATCCGCGGCCTGATGATGGACCCGGTCACCAACCTGCCCATCGTCATCCTTAAGGATGTCAGCGGCAATACCGTGCTTCCCATCTGGGTTGGGGTCTGCGAGGCCAATGCCATCGCCCTCGAAATCGAGAAAATCGCCACCCCGCGCCCCATGACCCACGACCTGATCAAGAGCCTCCTCCTGGGGCTGGACACCGGCCTCCGCAAAGTCGTCGTCAGCGAGCTCAAGGACGACACCTTCTTCGCCGTGCTCTGGCTCGATCGCGGCGGCGAGCTGATTAGCGTCGATTCCCGCCCCAGCGATGCGCTGGCGCTGGCCCTCCGCCTGGATTGCCCCATCTACGTGGAAGAGACCGTGTTGAAATCCTCCAAGCTGGCGGCCACCGTGTCCGACAAGGTCAACAACGAAGACTTGCGCCGCTGGCTCGAGGGCCTCAACGACGAGGACCTCGGCCGGTATAAGATGTGATCCCGCGCCCCCCAACAGCCCCGAGTCGGAGCCGCGGCCGTCAGGGAGCGGTTGCCCGATGACTCATGATGACCTTCCGCCTATGACTGCGCTCTCCACCCTTTCCGACCTCCGCGCCCGCGGCATGATCGAGCAGCTTGCCGGCGATGAGGCCCTAGAAAACCTGCTCGAGGCCGGCGGCGCCACCATCTATATCGGCTTCGATCCCACCGCCGACAGTCTGCACGTGGGCCATTTGCTGCCCATCCTCCTGTTGGCGCGCTTGCAGAGGCGCGGCCATACCCCCATCGTGCTGGTCGGCGGCGCAACCGGAATGATCGGCGATCCCAGCGGCCGCTCCTCCGAGCGGCCGCTGCTCACCACGGAGATGATCGCCGCCAACGTGGACGCCATCCGCCCCCAACTGAGCAAATTCGTCTCCTTCGAGGGCCGCAACGCCGCCATCGTGGTCGACAACGGCGACTGGACGCGGCCCGTCGGCTACCTTGAGTGGCTCCGCACCGTCGGCAAACACTTCACCGTCAACTACATGTGCGCTAAAGAGTCCGTGCGGCGGCGCCTGGAAGACCGTGAGCAGGGCATCTCCTACACCGAATTCAGCTACATGCTCATCCAGGCCAACGACTTCGTTCACCTGTTCGACCATTACGGCTGCACCGTTCAGGCCGGCGGCAGCGATCAATGGGGGAACATCACCGCGGGCATCGACCTCGTTCGCAAGACCAGGGGAGCCGAGGTCTACGGCATGACCTTGCCGCTCCTCAGCACCGCCGCCGGCGAGAAATTCGGAAAATCGGCCGGCAACGCCATCTGGCTCGACCCCCGGCGTACCACGCCCTATCAGTTCTACCAGTTCTGGATGCAGACCGACGACCGCGACGTCGAGCGCTATCTCAAGCTGTTCACCTTCGAAAGCCTGCCCTCCATCGCCGAGGTCTGCGCCGCCCACCGCGCCGCTCCCGAGCGCCGCGGCGCCCAAAAGCTCCTGGCCGCGCGCATGACCGAAGTGGTTCACGGCCAGGATGCCCTCGAGGACGCCCTCCGCGCCACCGAGGCGCTCTTCACCCGAGAGCTTTCCGGCCTCTCCGACGAAGAGATCGCGGCAGTGTTCAGCGACGTGCCTTCCCTTACGCTGGAGCGCGCCGCTTTCGCCGCCGGCCTGCGGCTCGCCCACCTCCTCGTGCAGGCTGGCGCTTGCGTGTCCCGGGGCGAAGCGAACCGCCTGATTCAGGGCGGCGGAGTCTATCTCAACAACCGCCGCATGGATGCCGACCGTACCCTCTCCGAGTCCGATCTGGCGTCGAATTCGATGCTGCTCCTCCGCACCGGCAAGAAAAGCTACTACCTCGTCCGCTTCGCCTAGTCTCGCGCCAGTGGGGCGGACGATCGCCTTTCGTCGTCCGTCTCTTCGCGCCCCGCCGCGATTCCGCCGGTGGAGTGGCGGCGGCTGCGCCGCTTTGTGGGGCGGACGCCCTCGTCCGCGCGCGACCCCCCGGTCGCGCTCTTGCGCTCGTTGTCGGTCCTTGCCCGTGTAGGGGCCGGGCATGCCCCGCCCGAACCGTCGGAGAACCAATCGAACGGCCGCCGAAAGTCAGTCCCGCATCGGCTCGGCCCGCTCTCCTGAACTTGTCCGAGGTGGCGTGCTAGATTATGAATGAAATGCGATTCTCCCTCCCCTCGAGAACATGTCTCGGAATCGTCGCTGTCTTGACCGCCGTTCTCTGCCAGGCGGCGCTTGGCCGGGACGCGCAAACCAAGGACGCGCCAGGCAAGGACGCGCAAGGCAAGGATACGCCGGGCCACGATGCGACTCGCATCTTTCCCAGACCGGCTCCCTCGGATTATCAGGCCCATGCCCAGGCGGGCGCCGTTACGATCGCGGCCGACTTCACAGCCCACTCCATAGTCACCCTGCAGAAGACCCTCTCCACGGAAGATTATGTGGTGATCGAGGTGGGGGTGTTCGGTCCGCCCGACGCGCGCCTCAAGCTGTCCCACGAGGACTTCTCGCTTCGCATCAATGGGAAAAAGACTCCCTTGCCCGCCCAGCCATACCTGGCGCTGTACCAGTCCCTCAAAGATCCCGAATGGGAGCCTCCGAAGTCGAAGGACGACGAGGGAGGGGGCAGTCAGAAGAAGGACGCCCACCCTTGGCCGGTCTATCCTCCATTCGAGTTGGTACGCGCGATGCAAGTGCGCCTTCAAAGGGCCGTGTTGCCCGAAGGAGACCGCGCCCTTCCCGAAGCGGGACTGATCTTCTTTCGGTACGGAGGCAGGTCCAACGGCGTCCATTTGGTCGAGTTGCTTTACGATGGCCCGGCCGGGAAAGCAACCGTGGCGATCCAGCCATAGCCGCCGCTCGCGCCGATTCCGCCCGTGCAGCGGCCGCGGCTGTCCCGCATTGTGGGGCGGACGCCCTCGTCCGCGCGTCGGCGCCGCGCCTTGCCGCGTCGTGCCGGTCTTGCCGCCGGCCCCCCTACACCTCCGTCCCGTCGATCTTCTGCCCCGCCAGCGTCCGCTTGAACTCCCCCATCCTCAAGCCAACCAGCGGCCCCAACACCGCCGCCAGCCTCGCCTTCAGACCCGCCCCGAACCCTTCGTGCTTTTCCAGAAACACCGCCCGGCCCAGCAGGAAATCGGCCCGCTCCGCGTCGGAATATCCCTGCCGCGGGCGATGCGTCGCCTTGACCGATGGCAGGAGCAGGGTCTTCTTCGACGCCCTGAGAATCTGCATCGCCAGATCGGCGTCCGCGCAGCACTGCCCGTAACGTTCGTCGATCTGGCGGACCGCTTTGATCGCCAACACCCGGATCATGAACGCCGCGCCGCGCGCATATTCCACCGCCACCGGCTCGCTCCCCGTAGACTCCGCCGGGCGGTACTCGCCGTCCGGCGGCAGTCGTCCAAGCTGCGG
Source organism: uncultured Acidobacteriia bacterium (assembly GCA_903882645.1). GTDB lineage: Bacteria > Acidobacteriota > Terriglobia > Bryobacterales > Bryobacteraceae > BOG-224. Next base: position 8,019 of record CAIRXZ010000280.1, read on the forward strand.
CGCCGGCCGGCCTTCCTCATCCACCAGCAACGGGCACGCCGCCGCCGCATCGGGATGCGCGTCCAGGGCCTCGGCCAGCCGCTCAACCGTCCCCGGCTCCACCTCCGTATCGTCGTGCAGGAACAAGACGTATGCGGCATCGGCCGCGCGCCATCCGATGTTCAGCGCCTTGGTCAGTCCGAAGTTCTTGGGCAGCCGTATGAACTGCGCCTCGGGGAACTCCGCGTCCAGTTGCGCGCTCCCGTCCCGCGACCCGTTATCGACCACGATGATCTGGAGCGACTCGCGCCCTTCGGATTTCTCCAGTGATTCCAGGCACCGGCGAAGCGACGCTGCCCGGTCGTGCGAAACCACCACCACCGACGCCCGCGGCGGCTGGTTCTCTCGTTCCGAGTCGATTTGTAGCGTCACGCCCATAGCATAGCAGCCCTCCGCCAAAGCCTTGCATGCGCGGTTTGCTCCATCTCGCGGCGATCAGCCCCGCCTGCGCACCGGCATTCTCCCGCCGCGAATCGGAGCAAACCTTTTTCAATCACAGGCGCAACCAGCAACGCTCCCGGCGCCCTGTACAATGGTTAAGTGCCCCGCCTTTTGCTCCCGGCGATCCTCGCTGTGTCTGCCGCGCTCGCCGCGCAAACCGGGTTCTTCCCTTTGGCTGACGTGAAACCCGGCATGCGCGGGACCGGGCGGACGGTTTTCTCAGGGGACCGTATCGAGGAGTTCCAAGTCGAGATCCTCGGCGTGCTCGACAACGCCGGACCCAAGCAGTCGCTGATCCTTGCGCGCCTCTCCGGGGGGCCGCTCGAACATACCGGGGTCATGCAGGGCATGAGCGGCAGCCCGGTCTATATCGATGGCAGGCTGCTGGGCGCGGTGGCTATGGCGTTTCCCTACGCCAAGGATCCCATCGCCGGCATCCGGCCCATCGGGGACATGGTGCGGAGCGCAACGCCCGCCGCCGCTGCCCCGGCGCGCGCGGCGCTTGGCGACGGGGACCTCTTGCACCTCTTCCCCAGGCCGCAGCCGGCCATGGCGGGCGACGCGCGCCTGATGGATATCGCCACGCCCCTCTCCTTCGGTGGTTTCAGCCGGGAAACCCTGGAGGCCTTCGCTCCGCAACTCCGGTCGCTGGGACTCGAGCCGCGGCAGGCCGTCACCGGCGGCGGCAAGCCTGCGGCCGCGATGGGGAATCCCGCCGATCTGAAGCCCGGCTCGATGATCAGCGTCCAGCTCATGGCCGGCGACCTGAGCGTGGGGGCCGACGGCACGGTCACCTACATCGACGGCAACCGGGTGTACGCCTTTGGCCACCGTTTTCTGGCGGTCGGCGCTACGGCCTTGCCGTTCGCGCGCTCCGAGGTGATCGCCTTGCTGCCCGCTCTCAATAGCTCGTTCAAGCTCTCTTCGGCCAGAGAGTGGATGGGGGGCATATACCAGGACCGCGACACGGCCGTCTCCGGCGAACTGGGCAAACTCCCCGACTTGACGCCAATGGCGATTTCGGTTTCGCGCAACGGGCGGCCGATCGAGTCCTACCGCATGCGGATGGTGAACGACCCGCTGCTTTCGCCGCTGCTGATCCAGATGGCGGTTTCCTCGGCGATTGACGCCACCGAGCGCACGGTGGGCGCTTCGAGCGTGCGGATCAGCGGCGAAATCGAGTTTCAGAACGCGCCCGCGCCGGTCAAGATCGCCAGCCTGTTCGCCATGGACAGCGGCTCGGTCGCGCAGGCTTCCCTGGCGGCCGCCATCCCGGCCGCCTACGCCATGCAGAGCGGCTACGACGCGCTCGGGCTGAAGCGGGTGGACCTGAGCGTCGATGCATACGACCGGAAAAGAGAGTTGCGCATCGCCGGCGTCGCGGTATCGCGGCGCGAGGCGCGGCCTGGGGACGCCATCCGCCTGGACGTCTCGCTGGCCGGCGACAACGGCCTGGAAGTCACGCGCCAGGTGGAATACCAGACGCCCATCGGCATGGAACCCGGCACGCTGTACTTCACCGTGGCGGATGCCGCCGCAATGAACATCGCGGATTTCCGCCAGACGGTGAGCGCCGAGCCGCGCGGCCCGGCCCAGGTGATCGCCTTGCTGAACGGACTTCACCGCAACAACAAGGCTTACGTCCGGGTGTGGAGCGCCAGCCCGGCGTTCCAGCTCGAGGGCGCCGATCTGCCGGACCCGCCCGCCTCGGTGGCGCTGATTCTGGGACGGTCGCAAGCCACCTACGGCGGCATCACCCAGACCCGGAATTCGAAGATCGCGGAGATCGAGATCGACGCCGGCGACATGTCCGTCACCGGCTCCAAGACCGTCCAGGTGGAAATCAAGGAATGATAAGAGCTTGCTGAGAATGCCGAAACAAAACTGGCCGCCGATGAACGCCGATGAACACGGATTGAAAAGAAATGGCTTATCTGCGTCCATCCGCGTTCATCGGCGGCTCAATACGGTTTCTCGGACGTTTTCGGCGGCCTCCGCGGTGGTCTTGGCCTCTCTGGCTATGGCCGCTGGCACAACGGCCTGGGAGATGACCTCGTACACGGACTTCATCCGCGGCCGCTTTACCGGCATTTCGCTCAGCCGCGACGGGCGTCTTTCGCTCGCGCCCAAGGTGGACCCGGTGTTTGTTTCGGACCAACCGGAAATCTGGAGCATCGCCCAGGCGGCCGACGGAACGCTGTACGCAGCCACCGGCAACTGCGGCCGCGTGTACAAGATCGACCGCGCCGGCAAGTCCTCTTTGCTATGGACCGCGGAGCAACCCGAGGTCTTCGCGATCGCCGTGGACCGGAGCGGCGCGGTGTACGCCGCCACGTCGCCCGATGGCGCGGTGTACCGGATCGTGGACGGCAAGGCGGCCGAGTATTTCGCGCCCAAGTCGCGCTACATCTGGTCGCTGGCCGTGGGCGCCGATGGCGCGCTGTACGTGGGCACGGGAGACCGGGGCGAGATCTTCCGCGTGGCGTCATCGGGCCAAGGCGAGCTGTACTACGAGACGGGCCAGGCGCACGTCACGGGGCTGGCGGTGGATTCGCAGGGCAGGCTGCTGGCGGGAACCGAGCCGAACGGCATTCTCTACCGCATCTCCGCGAAGGACAAGGCATTCGTGTTGTACGACGCGGGACTGCCCGAGATCCGCGCCATCGTACCCATGGCAGATGGCACGGTCTACGCGGCCGCGCTGGGCGGGTCGGTGGTCCGGCGCGCGCAGGCCGCCTCGCAAGCCAGTCGGGACGCGAGTCCGGCGGCGCTCCCCACCATCACCACCACCGTCACGGTCGAGGCCCAGAGCGGCGAGATCAAGCCTCCCGACCCCAACAGCGCGCGGCCGCAGCGGGCCGCTCCGGTGGCCCCCGCGCCGGCGCCCGCGCAGGCCGCGGCGCCGGCGGACGTGAGCGGCGTCGATAAATCGGCGGTGTACCGCATCAATCCGGACAATACCGTCGAGACGCTGTGGAGTTCCAAGGAAGAGAACGTGTACGATCTGCTGGCGCTGGAGAAGCAGGTGCTGTTTTCGACCGACGCCAATGGCCGCATTTACGGCGTGACGCCGGACCGCCGCGTGACGCTGGTGGCCGAAACCAACGAGGGCGAAACCACGCGGCTGCTGTCTTCCGGGCATTCGGTGCTGGCCGCGACCGGGGACATGGGCCGCATTTTCCGGCTAGGCGAATCGCCCGGCGCGGGCGGGTCCTACGAATCGCCGGTTCACGATTCGGGCGCGGTTGCGCGCTGGGGCGGCGTAAGCTGGCGCGCGGACGCGCCCGCCGGGTGCTCGGTGAGGTTCCGGACGCGCACCGGCAACTCGGCCAAGCCGGACCGGACCTGGAGCGATTGGTCGGACCCGCTGGCGGACCCGGCGGGTTCGCGCATTGCGAGTCCCAATGCCCGCTACATCCAGTGGAAGCTGGAGATGGCTGGGAGCGGCGGCGCCACGCCCACGTTGAGCGCCGTGACGGTTTCCTACCTGCCGCAGAACTCGCCGCCGGTGGTGAGGAGCGTCAGCGTGTCTTCCCAGCCGGTGGCTTCCTCCGCGGCGTCGAAGCCGGCCTCCGCATCCTCTTCGGATGCCTATTCGGTGACCGTCTCGGCCACCGCCGACTCGGGTTCGGCGGGCACGTCCACGCAGGTCCTGTCGCGCGCTTCGTCCTCCCAGATCACGGTTGGTTGGCAAGCCGACGACCCCGATGGCGACCGCCTGGTTTACAGCGTCTATTTCCGCGGCGAGGACGAGGCCGAATGGAAGCTGCTCAAGAGCGGCGTCCACGATAATTCGATCTCCCTGGACGGCGACATCTTCGCGGACGGGAAGTACTACTTCCGCGTGGTCGCCTCCGACGGCGAAGTCAATCCCCCGTCGAGCGCGCGCGAGGCGCAATCGACCAGTGCGCCGGTGCTGATCGATAACACTCCGCCGGAGGCCGCCATCCGAACCGCGCGGCGCGACGGCTCCAGGGCGCACATCGAATTCGAAGCGGCCGACGCGGCTTCGCCGCTGCGGCGTTGCGAGTACTCGGTGGACGCGTCGGGCTGGACCCCGGTGGAGGCGGCCGGCGGCATCATCGACGGCTTCCGTCAGAAATTCGCGCTGGATCTGAGCGGTCTGGCGCCTGGCGAGCACCTGGTGGTGCTCCGCGTGGCCGATAGCGCCGGCAACACGGGCGTGGCCAAAGTGGTGCTAAAGTAGGCCGCGTGCCAGGACTTCCCGATCTGCGGGCTTTCGGCTTTCTGCTGCGGCGGGCCGTCGCGGCGGCTTTCGACGACGATTGTTTCGGCATCGCCAAAGGGGCGGCCTATTCGGCGCTGCTCTCCTTTTTTCCGGTCCTGGCGTCCTCCGCCGCCATCCTGGTCCAGACACGCGCGTCGCTGGTCTCCCACGCGTTGGAGAACTCGCTTTCCCAAATCGTGCCGCCGGGCGCGCAGGACCTGGTGATACAGCAGTTCCGCGTGACGGGTAAACGGCCGGCGGCGCTGCTGGTGGCGGCCGGCTTGATCTCTCTTTGGGCGGCTTCGGGCGTGATCAAGAGCCTGATCGACGGCTTCCACGCGGCTTACCGCGTGCCGCGGGACCGCGGCGCCTGGCGGCAGGGCGCGGTCTCGATTGCGCTGGCGCTGCTCTGCGCCGCGCCGTTGCTGGGCGCGTCGGTGCTCATTCTGTTCGGCGGCCAGGTGGAGCGGGCGGTACTGGGCTGGATGAAAGTGGATCCCCTGTGGAATCCGTTGTCCCCGCTGTGGCAGTGGCTCATGCGCCTGGCCCGCTACCTCGCGGCGCTGGGAGCCACGGTGACGGTAGCCTCATGTCTTCTGTACTTCGGGCCGTATCGGCCGTTGCGCTGGCGCGGCGTGTGGCCGGGCGCGCTGCTGGCCACGGCGCTGTGGCTCCTGGCCACTTCCGGCTTCGGCTGGTATGTCCGCCACGTGGCGCAGTACAACGTGATCTACGGCTCGGTGGGGGCCGGCATCGCTCTGCTGGTGTGGATGTACCTGCTGGCCGTCAGCGCGCTGATCGGATGCGAGTTCAACGCGGCGTACGAGCGCGGCTACGCGGCGTAACGCGGCCGGCGGGCATCCGCTACAATCTTGATTGTGAGGAGCGCCGCTATCTTCTTCGTGGCTGCCTCCCTTGCGCGGGCCGCGGACGCCCCCGCCACGCTTGTATCGGGCGATGAAGCCGGGCCGATCCACAGCGCGGTGATCCGCAAGGAGGCGTGGACGCAAGATCCCGTCCGCCGCCTGCGGGCGGAGGCCGAGTTGTATCTGAAGGAAGGTCCGTGGAGCGTCACTTCCGACCGTCCGAAAGGGATCGATCTGGACCCTCACGAGTACTACAGCGAGGCGCCGTATTACTGGCCCGATCCCGCGAACCCCGGCGGCCCGCTTCTTCGCCGAACCGGACAGGTCAATCCCAGCCGCTTCACCGCCAACCGCACGGCGCTCGACGCCGCGTGCGACGCCGTGTTCACGCTCGGAACCGCGGCCTACCTGCTGGACGACGCGCGGTACGCGCGGCGCGCCGCGCGAATCGTCCAGGCGTGGTTTATCTCCCCGAGGACGCGCATGGAGCCCAGCATGGAACACGCCGGGGTCATCCCCGGAACCAAGAGCGGAGAGGTCTCGGGGCTGGGCGGCGGCATTTCCGAAGGCCGGCCCTTGATCCGCGCGATCCAGGGCATGGAGTTCCTGAGTGAAAGCGGGGAGTGGGATGCAAGAGATGCGGCCGCCGCGCGCAAGTGGTTTGAGGAGTACCTGCGGTGGCTCACGCCGAAAGGGCCGGCGGCCGGGAGCAGACGGAGACCCGACAATTCCACCTGGAGGGCGGCGCTGACAGCCGCGGCGGCCAGCTTCGCCGAGGACGCCGCCGCCCGGCAGACGGCCTTCGATGCCTATCGCGCCCGCATCCTCCCGCGCCCGCCGCGCGCGGGCGGACCCACGCCGCCAGTCCAGGAGCCGGCCCTGGCCGCCGGCCTGGAGGCTCGCGCGACCCTTTGCCGTATGGCGCAAGTTCACGGCGTGGATCTTTGGAGCCTGCGCACGCGAAGCGGCGTGACGATCGCAACCCCGATCGACAATCTCGAAGCGAGCCTCGCGGATCCGAAGCAGTGGAGCAAAGAGCAGACCGCCGCCTTTCAGGGCCATGGCGTCTACCTGCTGGCGTTCGCTGGAATGGGGCTGAACAAGCCGGAGTATGTGGCCCTGTACCGAAAGTGGGAACACCCCGAAAGCTCGTGGCTCGCCTTAGTAGACCTGCTGGTAGGCCGCTGGGAAGCCGCCGGGCACCAGACTCGGCATTGACGGCGTCCGTGGCGCGCGCTTCGGCGTGCCGCTGCGGGCTTCAGCCTGCGGAGAGCCGGCACGGCGAGTTGAAACTCGCCGCAGCACGCTAAAGCCGTGCGCCACGACGAAAAGGGCGGCCCCGGAGTCCCCTCGACACGATCGTTGCCGCAGTGGCTGACGCGAATGATTGCGTGGTTGTCACCGAAAACGAAAGAGACTTGGCGGGCCTGAAGATCGTCAATCCCTTGCAGGCGAACTGACGAGCGGCTTGGATGAAAGTCGCAAGCGCGTCTCACGGCCCCAGTCCACTTCAAAACGCCGTAACTGCCTTGAATTCAATGTGTCCAATAGACAAGAGATGAATTGCCAATTGAATCGGAACTGCCGTTGCAGGAGACGACGTTCGGGCCGCCGGCGCCTGTCTGGTCCGCCGCGCCAACGCTTGTGTGCAAGATTCAGCAACCATCCCCCATTCGGAATACAATGGCGGCAAGATGCGGTCTGCCCCGCAGGTCGCGGACCCGCGCCGTTCTCCACGCGCCGTTCTCCAACTGCGAGCCGGAACTCCGGATGCGTTATGATGGTGACATCATGATGTCGCGAGCGCAGATCGCTTTTGACCCGGAGACTCAGCGCCGGGCGCGCCGGCGCGCCAGCGATATGGGCGTGTCCCTCGCCGAATACGTCCGGCGCCTGGTGGCGCGCGATCTCGCCGCCCCGCAACGCGCGGCCAATCCGGCGGCGGTCTTCGACCTGGGCGCTTCCGCCAGCTCGGATATTGCGGCGAACAAGGACGCCATGCTCGCGGAAGCGTTCACCTCAAACCGGCGCCAGCCGCGCCGGCGCATCGCATGAGTCTCTTTGTCGATACCTCTGTCTGGTACGCCGCGGCGGACAAGTCGGAAGCCAGTAACTCGCGCGCGAAGGCGGTTCTCTCGGGGGGCGAGCCGCTGGTCACCACCGATCACATCTTAGTCGAGACATGGACGCTCATACGGTACCGGCTGGGCCGGCGTGCGGCCGAACGTTTCTGGGAAGCCCTGCGAGCCGGGGCTGCGGAGGTGGAAACCGTCGGGGTCGCGGACCTGGATGCCGCTTGGGAGATCGGAAAATCCTATCGCGACCAGGAGTTTTCGATCATCGACAGGACCAGCTTTGCTGTAATGCGGCGGCTCGGCATCGAGCGGGCGGCCTCCCTGGATGACGATTTCGCGATCTTTCGCTTCGGACCAAATCGCCGCCAGGCTTTCACTGTGGTTCGTTGAAACCCTTAGGCGTCGTAAATAAATAAGCTTTACAAGTAGGTTAGTTGCGGGGAAGGATCGTGTAGTTCCATTCGCCGTGGAATTTGTCGGGCTTCAGATTGACATGAGCGAACTCTTCGTCTGTGATCCTTCGCCCGACGGGGTACTTGCGGTGATCCAGCCGACAGGTCACTGTCAAGCCCTTGGCCGTCGTCGTTCCGGCGATCAGCCGCACCACCGTCTCATAATCGCGCAGCGGCTCGCCTCGCCAGTTGGACGAGATGAAAGAGAACAACCGGTGCTCCACCTTGTTCCATTTGCTCGTGCCCGGCGGGAAATGGCAAACCGCCAGCGTCAGCCCCGTCTGGTCGGCTAGGCCCTGCAACTCCCATTTCCACAGCCGCAGGCGCCAGCCGTTGCTGCCGCCGCCATCGGCGGTGATCAGCAACTGCCGCACGCGCGGATACAGGCGGCGGCCCTCGGCGCGCCACCAACCGCGGATCGAAGCCACCGCGAACGCGCCCGTGTCGTGGTCTGTGCCCACGTTGACGAAGCCGGCGTTGCGCCCCAGGTCGTAGATCCCGTAGGGATACGCGCGGGGCACCTCTGGACCGGGAAAATCATGTCCGTTGACCTTGTCCGCCGTCCCTGTTTGACGCCACTGACGGCCCTGGTTCTGGTAGTTGCCGATCAATTCCTTCTTCTTCGTGTCCACGGAAATGACGGGTTCGCCCGCCCGCAAAGCCTGTTTGACAGCGCGGTTGATATACCGGAACTGCGCGTCACGATCAGGATGATCGCCCCCTTCTTCGGTCTTGCGGTTGCCCTGCAGGCTGTAGCCATCCTCCCGCAGGAGTTGGGTGACCTTGGTGTGGCTGACCGGATGGTGCCGGGCTGTCAGTTCCGCCGCAAGCGTGCGGGCGCTCTTGCAGGTCCAGCGCAGGGGCGACCGCGGGTCGCCACGCGCCGTCGGCTCGACCATGCCGTCCAACGCGGGCGCCAGGCCGGGATCGTTGGACGTCAACGCGTGTCGTCCGCCGCCCTCGCGACGAACCCGGCCCGGGGCCAGCGGCGCGGCCTGCAATTCCTCGACGCCCTTGATCAACGTGACGCGCGACAGGCCGCAGGCGCGGCTGACCCGCGAAATGCCGCCATAACCCAGTTCCACGGCTTGGCTGGCGGCCACCAGGCGGCGGGCATGTTCGTCCAGATGCGGCCACATGCCAGCAAAGTACTGGGCGAGTTGGGCATCGGTGTCCATGCCCAACGTGATAACACATCAGGGTGGTAGATGTAAATGTTATTTATTTACGGTGCCTTACGCCGGCCGGTTCAACCCCAAATCGGGGCGTTTGCGTGTCAACTTGGATGAAATCCCGTTTGAGCGACGTGCTTATTCTTTCCGTTCCTTCAGCCCTGTGCAGCCTTTGGGTGCACGTGCCGTGTTCCCAGAGCCGCCGCCAATGCCCCGGCGAAACACCCAACGCAGCCGGAAAGCAGCATTGCGAGCGCCGTGGACGATTGCCCCCCGGCCGCGATGATTAGGCGCCAGGCCAGCAATGTCGCGACCATGGCGACGAGAAACGGCCAATTCGCGCGGAACGTCCGGCCGCTCTTTCGAGCGAGGAGGAACTGGCAGACCGCGAGATATAGAGCCAAGGCAACGCATCCGGCTAAGGTTTCCTTCAGGGAGTTCCTCCCGTGCACCTCAAAAGGTTCCGCTCCAATGATATACACGAAAGGCGAAAGAACCCCGGAATAACGGATTTCCCAACTTTGATCAAAGCGTCCGCCAATTCAAGTTCTCCAGATCTGAAAAAGAGAATATCGGAAAAGTCGCCCCAAGCGGGTTTCGATGGGTCTGGCCCACCCCTTTCAGGTCGCGCGGCTCCCGCTCAGAAACTCAGCAGCACGTGCCAGATGTACAGGTACGCGAGGCCCTCGATGTCGTCCCAGACGCGGCGCACCAGCGCGGCGTCGCCGCATATGGAAGGCAACTCCAGCGCCTTGCGCTCGAACGGCAAGCATACGCCCGGAGGGATCTTGGCCGCGGCGGCCCACGCCGGCAGGCCCGGCGCGGCGCGAACCGGCGCGTCCGGATGCCGGGGCGACGGCGCCGAGGGGGAACGGTACGCCCCGTATTCGCGCGCGGCATCGGTCATGGCCTTGAGGTTCTCGATGGACGCGTCGTTCTGCATGATGGCGCTGGCGTCCATGATGTAACCGCCCTCGGCGCCGATGGTCTCGATGAGCTTGCGGCAGTGCGCCTTGACCTCTTCGGGTTTCCCGAAAGCCAGCAGGGTGTTCGGAACGCCGCCGCTCAGGCAGAACCGGCCGCCCAGCGCGCGATGGGCCTCGGCGGGGTCACCGCGGTCGATGTGGTAAATCACGCTTCCCGCCGGAAGCTTCGCGAATTCCGCGAGGTGCGCGTCCCACTTGCCTTCGGCGTACATCAGCACCTGGTTCCCTTGCGCCCACAGCGCGTCGAAGATCGGCTTGAGGGTCGGCCAATAGATGGTTTCAAAATGGCGCCTCGAAATGAACGGCGTGCAGCCCCGGTGCATCCAGATGGGAATTGGAACCAGCTTCAGCGGGTCGGCGCCGGTAAGCGCGAGATAGCCGAGATGAGGCATGAGGGCTTGGCACGCGCGCAGCACCTTATCGGGAATCTCCATCAGGTCGAAGGCGAGGGCCATATATCCGCGGAGCTTGTCGCCCAGGATGTCGAGGGGCGCTTTCAACATGCCGCAGATGGCCGAAACCGTGCCGCATTCGGAGCGCATGCGCTCCACCTGGGGGCCGAAGGCGTGGAAGTAATCGAGCATCGCCATCCCGCCCTTCACGAAAGACAGGTTGTTGCGGTAGGTCACGGGCTGGCTCTTAGCGGTCACCTCGCCGCTGACGCGCGGCAGCCACGTCTCGTAAAGAAAGCGCGTGGGATCTGCGATCAGCTCGTCGTACTCCTGGCGCTTCATGAAGGCCTGCTCTTCGGCCGGCTCGCGGTACTGAAACGCGACGTCCGGCGCGACGTCGATGCCGGGGACGCCGTAGTAGCGCAACCCGATGGCCTGGGTGAGGCCGGTCCACACATAGACCATGTTGGGAACGGCCGCGTCCCAATCGAAATCGCGGCAGCAGCGCAGCACGGCCTCGAACGCGCAGCGGTAGTCGTGAGTCACTTGCTGGCACGTGAAGCCGGCGTACTTGGCGGTGATCTCGGCCGCGAACGGGCGAATGGGCACGCGTTCCGGCTGCCCGTTGCGCATGGCCGTCACGTAGCGATTCAGTCTTTCGCCATAGAGCGCTTCGATATCGGTTCGCATAAATCTCACTAGTGAGGTCTTCGACTTCAACAGACCAGACAGTTCACCGCTGAGGCGCGGAGACGCCGAGAGGAACCAAGGCTGGGACTCTGCGCCCTCGGCTCCCTCCGCGCTCCGTCCCCGTTTCCCGAACAACCCACCTCGAACACATTCCGTGTCCTTTCTTCCCCGGTTCGCGCGCCGAGCAAGCAGAGGACGCGGAGATGGAATCCCTTTAAGACTCGGCGTCTCTGCGTCTCGGCGGTATATCCAAACGTGTCACCTTTGTTCAAATCCCGATCCGATCAGACATTCCGAATGCCAGGCAATTCACAAAGGTTTCCTCGAAGCCGGCCTCCGATGCCAGCGCGACGTGCTCGGCCCGGCCGCGGATGCCCGCGATCCATCGCTCGCGCCGGGACGGGGAGAGCAGCGCCATTTTCACGCCGCGGAGCGAAGCGTTGCCGGCAGGCCTGACAAGCGAGGCCGGCGTTTCCAGCATCCCGATTCGGCGCGCGCTTTCGGCGTTGAGGTAATTCCCGAAAGCGCCCGCCAAGTGCACCGCGCCGAGATCGCCGGCCCGTGCGCCCCAGCGCTTCAGGAGTAGGCGCAGGCCGGCGGCGATGGCCCCCTTGGCGAACTGCAGCTCGCGTATGTCGGCCTGAGTGACGACGACCGGCGGAACAAGGGGAAACTCGCGGGCGCCGTCCGCCAATCGCCCGTTAGGAAGGATCTGCCCCAGATCCAATCCCACCGCCACCGCGTCCACCAGGCCGCTGCCGCAGATGCCGCGCGGCGCCGATTCACCGATGACGCGGCATTCCAGGCGGCCATCGCGGGCCACGACGTGCGCCACCGCGCCGGACGCTGCGCGCATGCCCATGCGGATACGTCCGGCTTCAAAAGCGGGTCCCGCGGCGGTAGAGGCGCACAGCAGCCCGCGGCCGTCCCCCACCACAATCTCGCCGTTGGTCCCCAAATCGATGAGCGCGGACAGCGGGTTGCTTTCACCGATCCCAGTGGCAAGGATGCCGGCCAGAATGTCGCTGCCGACGAAGCCTCCGAGGCACGGCAAAAAGCGGACTACCGCGCTATCCGGCAGATCCCAGCCAAGCTCCCGCGGCGTGAACCGGCGCTCGCCGCCCGCGGCGGTTTGGAATGGCGCTTGGGCGAGGGGCGCCACGTCGATCCCGCTGAACATGTGGTGCATCACGGTGTTGCCGGCCAGCATCGCCAGGCGCACCGATTCGCGCCGCGGCATCGCGCGGATCAGCTCGCCGAGGCCCTCGCGGATCGCCGCGGTGAGCCGCCCGGCGCCGCCGGAAATGGCGTACTGCACGCGGCTCATCACGTCGGCGCCGTAAGCCGCCTGCGGATTGAGCGCCGTCTTAACGGCCAGGATCGCGCCGGTTTCGAGATCCAGCATTTGCGCGGCCAGCGTGGTCGTGCCGAGGTCGATGGCGATCCCGCAGCCTTCGGCCGGCTCGAACGCGAATGTGGAATCGTCGCCCAGAACCGGCATCTCCCACTGCGCGACCTCCAGTGTCAGAGCCGATTCCACGCGGCCGCGGCACGCCAGGCGCCACCCTGACGCAAGCTCCTCGCGAGTGAACGCCTCCTCCATCTCCGGCGTCACCGCGAGCACGCCCTCGATCACGCGGACCCGGCAGCCGCGGCACGCACCCGCGCCTCCGCACGGGAACTCCACGCCGTGAGGCGAGAGCGCCGCCTCAAGCGAAGCGCCGCGCTCCACTTCCAGGCTTGTAGCCAGCGGAACGAGATCGACGCGGTAGCGCATCAGTCACCCGGCGTTGCCGTGGAGCGAGCCTTCGGCTTGCAATGCCGCCATTCCTGGCGGCATCCTCTCAACCGCGTGCAGATGCCCGCAAGAAAGCGGGCATGGCAGGCTGGAGGCCCACTCCACGGAATGCCGACGAGGGCGTCGGCCGCGGACCAGGGGGTCCGCCCCACCTGAACTCCTCATGGCAGCGGCTCCTTGCCGATGACGGCGCCATCGTAGACGGCCTTCACGCGCCAACCCGGCGGCACAACCAGGAAATCGTCCTCATCCCAACCGCCCGCCACCAGCCTTTCGAAAAGCCCCAAATCGCCGGCGATGGATTCGAATGTCCATCCGCGATGGGCCGCCTCGGCGCGCGCTTGTTCCTCGAAGCGTCCGTCCGGCTCGAGGCCGGTGGCGATGTAGGTCAACTGACGGTACTGGCGTTCGTATGCGTGCAACTGCTCGTACAGATAGCGGCCGTTGTCCTCGCCGTAGCGCCCGATCAACTCGTCGAGCGCGAAGCCGGCGCCGGTTTTGTCGCGAACTACCTGCAGGGTGGGCTGCTCCAGATTTCCGCCGCGCTCGATCCAGCCGGTCGAACGGAAATACACGCCGGGGTTGCCCTCGAAGTACCGCAGATAGCGTTCGCGGCTGCCCATGAGCAAGGCGATGCAATCGTGAGCGCGGGGGATCACCAATGGAATCGCGCGGCTCGCGAGGCCTGCGAGGCCGTTGCCGCACAGCGCGTAACCAAAGAGAATCGCCTCGTATTGCGCGGGATCCACGGCGTCGGCGATCTCCTGCAGCCGGGCCAGCATGGCGGCGCCGCCCAGATCGTGGAGGCCCTTTGGCAGGAACTCGAGATCCACCTGGTGCGGGGACCGGGCGGCCGCCGCGCACATCTCGCGGTGCAGGACCTCGCACGCAATCAGTTTCAGCCGCACAGGCCCGCCAATGCGCGCGCCGCGGCCCGTATGAACTCGGGGCTGGTTCCGCAACAGCCGCCAACGAAAGCCGCGCCCGCCTCGACGAGCGCCGGAACGAAGGACGCGAACCGCTCCGGGCTGGTCCGATACGCCGGGCGGCCTTCCACCATTTCCGGGAGGCCCGCGTTGGGCTTGATCCACAGCGGGAGCGGCGTTGCCGCGCGTAGCCGCGCGCATACCGGCACGTACTCGGCAATGCCCACGCCGCAATTGGCTCCCACACAGGCGGCGCCCTCATCGGTCATGCGCCGGGCGGCCTGCTCCGGCGTAACGCCCATCATCGTGCGGTCCTTGTTCTTGCCGCTCTCGAAAGCGAAGGAGACAAACACGGGCAGGCCGGTTCGGCGCGCGGCGGCAAGCCCGAGCGAGGCCTCGGCAAGGTCGCTCATGGTTTCGAACAGGAGCGCATCCGCTCCGCCCGCCGCCAGAGCCTCGGCCTGTTCGGCGTAAGCCGCCGAGACTTCCTCCTCGCCGATTTCCCCCAAAACCAGCATCTTTCCGGTCGGTCCCATGGATGCGAACACCAGGGCGCGGCCGCGCGCCGCCTCGCGCGCAATGCGCGTTCCCGCCCGGTTGATGGCTTCGAGCTCGCCGGCCAAGCCGTACTGGCCGAGCGCCACGCGATTGGCGCGAAACGTGTTGGTCAGGATGACGCGGCTGCCGGCTTCCACGTAGGCGCCGGCCACTTGGCCGACGCGCTCGGGATGGAGCAGATTCCACTGGTCGGGGCACTCGCCGCCAGAAGGGCCGAGCTGCTGCAATTGAGTGCCCAAGGCCCCATCGGTCAGCACAGGAGCGGAGGCCATCAGGTCAAGTATGTTCATGCCACCACCAACTTTAGAGCTGCCGCTGCGAAGAAAGAAGGCAGACCAGGAGGTCCGCCGCACCGATTCATTCCGCCACCAGTAGTCGAGCCACGGCCACGGCCGCCGCCGCATTTTCGCCGTAGCCATCGGCGCCGATCTCATCGGCGTAGCGCTGCGTCACCGGCGCTCCGCCCACCATCACCTTGACCCGCCCGCGCAGGCCCGCCGCGGCGAGGGCTTCGACGGTAGTCTTCATCGCGGGCATGGTCACGGTCAGCAGCGCCGACAGGCACACGAGTTGGGCGCTCTCGGCGCTCACCGCGTCCACGAACGCCTGCGGCGCGACGTCAGCCCCCAGATCGGCCACTTCGAAGCCCGCGCCTTCGAGCATGGCCGCCACGATGTTCTTGCCGATATCGTGGAGGTCGCCCTTCACCGTGCCGATCACCACCCGTCCGGCCGGCTCGGCGCCGCTCGCCGCCAGCAAAGGCCGGAGCAACGCGAGCGCCGCCTTCATAGCGCGCGCGGCCAACAGAAGTTCGGGCACGAAGTAGTCTTCGCACTCGTAGCGGCGGCCCACCTCATCCATGGCGGGGACCATCTGGCTGTGCACCAGCTCGAGCGCCGCCGCGCCGCCGGCGAGCGCCTCGCGGGTGGCTTCGGCCGCCGCGGTCGCCTGGCCGTTTAGAATCGCATCATAAAGATCGGGCATTTTGCGCGAATGGCTCCAAGTCCAAGTTTAAGATAAGCGGCGCCGAAGATCACCTGAAGATTGGCGAAAGGGCAGCCCTGCCCGGCCGGGCACGCCCGGCTGATGACGCCAGAAGGCGTCATCGCGGGCCAAAAGGCCCGCCCCACGCCGGAAGGCAGGCCAGGAGGCCTGCCCCACTGCGTTAGAATCGTCTTCACACACCATGAGCGACAACAAGAAGGGCCTATTCGCGCGGGACGACGGCAGGAACCTGATGTTCACGTTCATCCTGGTCAGTTCGCTGTTTCTCCTGTGGGGAGTGTGCAACGGAATGATCGACGTGATGGACAAGCATTTCCAGGAGGAGCTGAGCCTGAGCAAGGCGCAATCGGCTTGGGTGCAGTTCGCGCACTACCTCGGCTACTTCCTGATGTCGCTGCCGGCGGGATGGCTGGCGAGCAAGTTCGGATACAAGGCGGGAATCATCGCCGGCCTGCTGATTGTCGCGGCGGGCGGGTTCTGGTTCATCCCGGCCACCCACATCAATGCGCTGGTGCACGAAGGAGCCGTGTCTCCCACCACCGCGTTTGTCGCCTTTCTGGCCGGCGTTTGCGTGATCGCCACCGGCCTGACGTTTCTCGAGACCATCGCTAATCCTTATACCACCGTGCTGGGCGACCAGCGCTATGCCGCGACGCGCATCAATCTGGCCCAATCCTGCAACGGCGTCGGCTGGATCTGCGGTCCGATCATCGGCGGCCTGTTTTTCTATTCCAAGGACGCCATGGGCCGCAGCACCGGCAGCCAGACGCTCTACATTCCTTACGTGACGGTTGCCTTTGTGGTCATCGCGCTGGCGGTCATTTTCTTCTTCGCCAACGTTCCCGATATTAAGACCGAGGACGACTATCACCTGGACGACGCCGCTCCCGGCGTCACGCACACCTCAATCTGGGCGCACCCGCATTTTTCCCTCGCCGTCGCGGCCCAGTTCTTCTACGTCGCCGCCCAGGCCGGAATGTTCAGCTTCTTCATCAACTACATGACTTCCGAGGTCCCCGCCATTCCCGCCTCGTGGAGCGCCGCACTGACCAAGCTGGCCGGCAACTCCAGTTTCCTGCAGGGCTGGCTGCTAGGCTGGTTCGAAACCCACAGAGCCGGCATCCTCGCCATCAGCAACAAGGGCGCTTCCAACCTGGCATCCCTGGGCCTGGTGTGCTTCCTGGTGGGGCGCTTCACCGGCGCCGGTCTGCTGAGGCGGTTCACCGCCCACAAGCTTCTGGGTCTCTATGCCCTGGCCAATGTCCTCCTGACGTTCCTGATCTTCTGCAAGCTGGGCTGGCTCTCCGTGGCCTGCGTTTTCCTGAGCTATTTCTTCATGTCCATCATGTTCCCGACCATCTTCGCCCTGGGGATCTTCGGCCTCGGCGCCCGGGCCAAGAAGGCGTCCGCTTTTATCGTCATGGCGATCATGGGCGGCGCCCTGCTGCCCAAGCTCATGGGCTACGTCGCCGACAAGCTCGATATGTCGCGCGGCTTCATCGTGCCGATGTTCTGCTTCGCGTTCGTAGCGTTCTACGGCTTCAACTGGTCCAGGTTCAGCCAGGCGGAGTCGCTGACGGGAGTGAGGGGATCGGCCGGTCATTAGGGGTCTGCCCGGCGCGCATGAACTCGACTTAGGTTTGATTATCGCCGGATCTGCGGTACAATCGCTCCAATCCGATCAGGAGTGAGTAGTGTCTCCCGCCGGCGAGATCACCGTTCTGCTAGCCGCCCTCAAGAGCGGGGATGCCAGCGCGGAGTCCCGCCTGATCGGCCTGGTCTACGATGACTTGCACGCGCTGGCCCGCCGCTATATGCGCCGGGAGCGGCCCGGCCACACTCTGCAACCCACCGCCCTGGTCAACGAAACCTACCTGCGGCTCATCTCCGATAGGGCCGTCGATTGGAAGGGGCGCGCCCACTTCTTCGCCATCGCCGCCACCGTGATGCGCCGAATCCTGGTTGACTACGCCCGGCAACGCGCTGCCGGCAAGCGAATTGGGGGCAGGCAGAGGGTGGATCTCGACGCGTTCATGGCCGCGGCCAGCCCGCGCATCGAACAATTGCTCATCCTGGACCAGGCGCTGACTCGTCTGGCCGAGTGGGGGCCGCGCCAGGCTCGCTTGGTGGAGATGATATACTTCGGCGGTTTAACGGAAAAGGAAGCCGCGGAAGCGCTGCGAATCTCCGTTCGAACCGTCAGGCGCGATTGGAGCGCCTCGCGCGCCTGGCTGCAAAATCAGCTCTCCAAACCACCGGCATGACACCCGAGCGTTGGCAGAGGGTACTCGAAGTTTTTGATTCCGCGCGCGGCCGGCCGCCCACCGAGGCGGCGGACTTTGTCCGGGCCGAGTGCGGCCAGGACGCCGAAATGTGTTCCGAGGTCCTCCGCATGGTCGCGGAGCACGCCCGCGGCGGGATGCTTGACCACTCGCCCTGGGACGATCCTACGGCGGCGGCTGCCGCGCCGGCGTGCGACCAGCCCGTCTTTCCGCCGGGCCAACTCGTTTCCGGCCGTTATCGCATCGTTCGCTTTTTGGGCCGCGGAGGCATGGGCGAGGTCTACGAAGCCGAAGACCTGGAGCTGAAGGAGCATGTGGCCCTCAAGACCCTGCTGCCCGCCATCGCCTCCGATGGCCGCATGATCGCGCGCTTCAAACGGGAGATCCAGCTTTCCCGGAAGGTCTCCCATCCCAACGTCTGCCGTGTCTTCGACCTGGCGCGCCACCCGGCGGACGGGCCGGCTTCGGACGCCACCGTTTTTCTGACCATGGAATTCCTACCGGGCGAGACCTTGAGCGCCCGGCTGCGCCGTGAGGGCCGCATGCCGGCGGCGGAAGCTCTCCCTATCCTCTCCCAAATGGCGGAAGGGCTCGACGCCGCCCACCGGGCCGGGGTGATCCATCGCGACTTCAAGCCCGCCAATGTGATGCTGGTCCCGTCCGAAGGGGTCACGCGCGCCGTGGTCACCGATTTCGGCCTGGCCCGCAGTTTCGCGCCGTCCGGGGAGACCACCGCGACCCTGACCGGCACGTTGATGGGCACGCTCGACTACATGGCGCCGGAGTTGCTGTCAGGCGGAGCGGCCACCGTGGCCTCCGATGTTTACGCATTCGGCACGGTGGCCTACGAGATGGTGACCGGCGCGCGGCCCTTCGCCGGCGGCGCGCCGCTGGGCGGAGCCTATCTACGGTTGAAGGGTCCGGCGCCGTCTCCCAGGACCAGGGCGCCGGATTTGGACGAGAAGTGGGAGCGGGCGATTCTGCGCGCGCTCGACCCCAACCCCGAGCGGCGCTTCGCCAAGCCGGGTCACTTCATCCAGGCGCTCAAGGGGGAGGCGCCGAGCGTGACCGTCCCTCTGCCGAAGGTGACGCGCCGCCGGCTGATTGCCGTTGCCGTGGCTGCCGCGGTATTGATGGTTTGCGCTCTGGCGTGGCAAGCGTGGCGACGCTCCATCCGGCTCCCCACCATTAAGACCATCGCAGTCCTGCCGCTTCGCAACGTGGGCAACGCGACCGACAGCCAGGCCTTTTGCGAGGGCCTCACCGAATCTCTCATTGGCCGGCTCTCGCAGCTCGAGAGATTCGACGACCACTTCTCCGTGGTTCCCACGGTCGAATTCAATAGCCGGACCATTCGAAACGCGGCGGACACGCGACGGGCGTTTGGCGCCACCCTGGCGATCACGGGATCGGTGGAGCGCACAGCGGAGCGTACCCGAATGGCGCTCAACCTCATCGACCCCGCAACGTCACGGCAACTCGACGCTTACGTACTGGTGGCGCCTGAAGACCGCTCGACCGCACTACTCGAACAATCCTTCGACCACATAGTCAAAACTTTGCGGCTAACCCTCTCTTCCGCTTCCCGGCGGGAGATTGCCGCGGGCGGCACTTCCAGCGCCGCCGCATTCCAGTTCTGCCAGCAGGGTATCGGCCTGTTGCGCCGCCGCGATGGGCCGCAACTCGACGACGCCATCACCCTCTTTCAGAAAGCCCTGCGTGAGGATTCCGGTTATGCGCTGGCGTTTGCGGGCCTGGGTGAGGCTTACGCGACGAAGTTCACCGCTACCAAGGAGCCTGAGCTGGCGCGCCAGGCCCGGCTTAACGGCGAGCATGCCGTCGCGCTCAACGACAGCCTCGCATCGGTTCACCTTGCCCTGGGAATCATCGATTCACGAACCGGCCGCCTCTCCGACGCCCTGAACGAATTTCAGCGGACAATCAAACTCGACCCGGCCAGTTTCTACTCCTACCACTGGCTCGGAAGGACGTTGGATTCCATGGGCAGAACCGAAGAGGCTGAGCAAGCGTACCTGGCGGTGCTTAGCATGCGCCCCTCGTATTGGCTCGCGCACAACGGACTGGGGGCCTTCTACTATCAACATGGCCAGTTCGACAAAGCCGAACCGCTTCTTCGCAAGGCCATCGATCTCGCTCCGGACAACCAGATTACTCATACCAACCTGGGAGGCGTCTATCTCGCCAAGGGACTGTACGATGCCGCCGAGGAGGAACTGAAGAAGTCCGTGGCGACGAAAGAGACCTACATCGGAGACTCCAACCTCGGTTCAGCCTACCTGATGAATCAGCGTTACGAGGAGGCCGCCGCGGTCTTGGAAAAAGCGGTGAAGCTGAACCCAAACGACCCGCGCGTCTGGCGCAACCTGGGCGACGCCTACCGGTTCGGGCGGCGGCCGGCCGAGGCCCCTCCCTGTTTCCGCAAGGCGATCGATCTGGTGGAGAGGCAACTGTCGGTCGATCCGGCCAACACCGAGGCGCTGGCGAACCTCGCCTTGTACTGGGCCAAACTTGGCGACCGTTCTCGCGCCCTCGCCGCGCTGGGGCGGGCTTTGGCCGGCGCCGGCGTGAATGCGAACACCCATTTCAATGCCTGCATCGTCTTGGTGCTGGCCGGAAAAACGCCATCCGCGTGGGAGGAGGTGCGGAAGGCGCTGGACGCGGGATTCTCTCCCGAACTGGTGCGCAAGGAGCCCGAACTGGCCCCTTTGCGCAAGGACCCACGCTTTCTTAGTTTGTTGAATGGTGATCGACAAGTTCACGAAGGAGAAAAGAAATGAAGAAGTCAAGGTTAATTCTCATGGCTGCTTGTGGGTTGGTGCTTTCGGCGTCAGCCGACGGACAACAATGCGCGAGCACGGGTTTCGGGACTCCCCTTGCTATTACGATCGGAGATGACGCTGCGGTTAACGGGCACAGCGGACTCGATACGAACCCCGCATGTGTCACGGGCGGCGGACGGGTATCGTGGCTCGCCCTCCCGGACGATGCCGCCTGGAAGGTTACGTTCACCGCCGAGTCCCCCCTGGTATCCGGCGGTTTGACGCCTGCCACGGATGGTACCTACTACCAGGTGGTGGATGGGAGCCACACCTACACTTACCAGGTTACAGACGGGAGCGGTACGCTGAAGGCTACGGGAACTCTCCAGACGATCGCCTCGCACAGTATGCTCAGAACGTCCGCTCCCCAGACTCCGATTAAGTGTGATCAAAAGACATTCGCTAAGACAAAACAGCTGACCCTCTCCATTGACCCGGACTCGGATAAGCTGGTTCAGAAGATCAGCAACAAGGAGGTGGAGTCGATCTGCATGCAAAAGGTCAGTAAGGTTGCGTGGAACGCGGACGATCATGATATCAAGGCATGGACCGTGGTGTTCCAGGACCAGGGCCATCGTCCCACGGTGGACTCACACTGGGGCTGGGGAGACCCAAAAGCTTCTTGGCATCAGGTGACGTGTCCCGGTTGTAAGTCCGGTGACAAACCTCAGCATCATCGATACCAGGTGGTCGCAATCGGCAAAGACGGAAAGATCTACCGCATCGATCCCGACATCATCGTCGACCCCGGTATGAACATCCACCGGAGGTCGGACAACGAATGATTCGCCCTACTCCTGGCGCCCTTTTGGCGCCACCTGGGTGAGTTTGTCCGGCTGCCCGCGGAACTTCGCGGGCAGGCTGCCCGGCAACGCCCGTCCGGCGCGCCGGATCGTCACGCCCTTACGCCAGAGCGTTCCGGCAATACTCGACGCACTTGGCGATCTCGGCCATGCGGGTGGAGCCCTGCGGAATGGGGTATTCGAACTCGATGGCCGCCTGAAATTTCCACTTCTTCGACTTCATCAACTGGAGCACGTCCTTGATCGGCACGTCCCCCTGGCCGAAGGGCACGGTGGCGCCGCCGTACTTCCGGTCCTTCACGTGGATGTGCGTGACGCGGTCGTGGCATTTCTCCAGGAACGGAATTGGCGAGGTCTGGTTCGCCACGAGGAAGTGCCCGATGTCCAGGTTGATGCCGTTATACTTCGCGTAGCTCATGGCCGTTTCCCAGCTCGCCGGCTTGGCGAAGGCTTCCGGGTCCGTGATGTTGTTGTGGCCGTGGTAGCCCACCATCATCTTGTGTCTGTCGGCGAACGCGCCCAGCCACTTGGTCTTGCTGAGCGGAATCTCGCAGGAGATGGCGTGGGCGCCCACGGTCTTCGCCAGCAGGAAGCAGTAATCCACCTCGTCGTCCGACGCGTTTTGGATCCAATCGACCTTGACGATCTGGACGGCCACTCCGGCGTCTTTGTACTTCTTGCGGAATGTCTTGAACTGGCCTGCGGTGCGCGAGAGCCGCCACTTCTTCAGCGCCTCGGCGGCGGCCTTCTGCGCGGCTTCCTGCTCGGGAGTCGGCGGCCCGCGGCGGCCTCCCGCCGCGGCCGGTGCGGCCGGCGCTCCAAGGAAAGACTCGATGGGCTGCGTCCGCAGCTCCACCGCGCTGAGCCCGAGTTGCACCGTATTGTTGAGCGTTTCGTCCGCGCTCATGTTGTTATTGCCGTAACTGTAAGGCGCGTTGATGCCGATTTGTACGCCGC
Organism: uncultured Acidobacteriia bacterium; assembly: GCA_903882645.1. Classification (GTDB taxonomy): domain Bacteria; phylum Acidobacteriota; class Terriglobia; order Bryobacterales; family Bryobacteraceae; genus BOG-224. Next base: position 30,529 of record CAIRXZ010000280.1, read on the forward strand.
CAACTTTCGAGTTGGGCTTTGCCAGCAGCCTGGCCGCGGGGAGAGCCGCGAGAGCCAGTTTTCCGATATCGCGACGGGTGTAGGTCATATTTATCTCCAACTAAGAACCGCTCCCTTACGGTCGCGGCTCTGTCCCGGGACGTCTGGGCTGCCAGGTAGGGGTCGGGCATGCCCGACCCCTGCGGCGGCGTTTGGCGACGCCCCAATTACAGCTTCAACTCCCAGCCTTTACGGAACACGGGCTTGACGAGCCTGTTCCCCTCGGCGCTGTTGGTGAAGCGGACGTTCCGGCTATCCCATTCAAGCTTGCCCGGAACGCGCAAAGCGATGGCCGCCAGCGCCAGCCATTCGGCGAAGGGCGCGGTGACGCTGAAGTCGGAGCACGATGGGTCGCCGCCCTTGCAGGCGCGAATCCAATCGGCCATGTGACCGGGCGAGCGCGTCAGCAACTGCGGCGGCAGCGCGTAATCCTTCCACCTGGCGGCGGGCAGCAGCCATACGCCCTCGCCGCGCTCCGTGGTCGCCATGACGCCCTTGGTTCCGACGAAGACGGCGCCGTGGCCGCTGAGGATGCCGGGCGCCGGAGGGCTGGGGCCGGGCCCGAATACCTTGACATCGCGGCCGCCGGGCGAGACCACCGGACGCGGTCCGGCCGCGCCCCTGCCGGCGGCCGGCGCCCGCCCGCCCGCGGTTGCCGGACCCGCGCCAGGGGCGCCCGCCGTTCCACGGCCCGGCGCTCCGCCCGGCGCCGCGCCGCCGAATCCGCCGCGCCCGCCCGTCGGCCGGCCCTTGTCGGACAGGTTGTTCGCGGGCGGCAGGATGGTTTCGCCTTCCATGCCAGGGACGTGGTAGGCTTCGGGGTCGCCGGGCCGCACGGAATCGTGGTAGAAAACCTTCACGGCGGGCATGCCGCCGCGCGCTGGAAAGTCGAGCCGCACCACGGCGCGGTCGGGATAGGTGATGCTGCTCCTGCCTTCCACCGTCACGCACTCCACCGTGGTGGGAGCGCCCAGTTGCAGCGCGAATTGAACGGGGCTGGCGGTGTGCGTGGCCCAATTGCCGATCTGGCTCGTGCCGAAATCCAGAAAGCCCCGCCAGTTGTAGGGCACGTACTCGGCGCTGAACGGACGCGGCATAGCGCCGCCCTGCCACAGCTCCCAATCCAGGGTCGGAGGAACCGGGTCCTCCTTGGGAGGCTCTTGAAGGCCCGTCGGGTGCGTGCCGGGGCCGGTCGAGATGTGGGCCTCCGTGACGTCGCCGATCACCCCGGACCAGATCATCTCGGCGCACACGCGCGTACACTCATGCGAGAATCCCTGGTTGCCCATCTGGGTGGCGACTTTGTACTTGACCGCCGCCTCCTGGAGCAGGCGCGCCTCCCACGGCGTCCTGGTCAGCGGCTTCTCCACAAAGACGTGCTTGCCGCGCTGCATGCAAGCCAGGGCCGCGGCGGCGTGCATGAAATCCGGAATCCCCATGGTGCACGCATCGATGTTCTTGGCTTCCTTGTCCAGCATGACGCGGAAGTCCTTGTACTTGGGGACCTTTTCGAAGCGCTTGAAGTTCGCCGCGGCGCGGTCCGAATCCACGTCGCACATGGCCACGATGTTCTCGGTTCGCGCGGCGTCCACCAGGTCCGCGCCGCCCTGGCCGCCACAGCCGATGGAAGCGACATTCAGCTTGTCGTAGAAGGGTTTGTATCCCAAAGCCCGGAGCGCCGGCACGCTGCCGTAGCCGCCGGCCGGTACTGCGCCGGCCAGGAGCGCCCCATAGAAAAAGTGACGTCTTGAAAGACCGCTGTCGGACATGATTGGCGAGGCCTCCGCAACGGACCGCCGCATCCGGACGGCCCGCTCCGCCAGAGGATTGCGCAAAGCGCGCTGGCTATTCCCTTGGTATCCGAGCGCGCCCCGGATGTCAAGCGCCGTCGGAGGGGTGCACGACAAAAAAGTGGGTAATCAGGCGGCTCGGGAACGGGTTTCCCAGTAGTCTTCGAACCTGTGGCTAAGGCGGCAGCAGCGCAAAGCGATGATGGCATTGGCGCCTGCGACAGTCCAGAACGACCCGGAGCGTTTCAATCGCGCTCCGATCACGGTTTTGCATCCCGCCTCGACAACGCCGGACCCAACGAACAGCCCTTGTTGGCGGAAAGCTGGATAGCGCATTCGTTCAGCAT
>CAIRXZ010000281.1 GCA_903882645.1 uncultured Acidobacteriia bacterium
CGGCTCGAAAAGCTATCGCGCAGGGCCCTGGCCGATTCCGCCCGAAAAAGCGAAGCCGCCGCAAACACTAAGCCCAAACCCCAACCGCCCGCCCGCGGTGGCTAATACAGCGACGCTCAAAAAGTATGCGGCATTGGGCAATTCTGCCCGCAGCCGGCCCTTCGGGCCGGCTGGACGCGATGGGCAAGTGACGCGCGCGGCGCACACCGCGTCCACACGTCTTCCGAAGCCCGATTGAGACCGGCGCGTTACTTCTGCCTGGAGAGCTTCTCCTTCATGTTGTCGTCGTATTCCTTCTTCAACGCCGGATCGTGCAGGCTGCCGCTGCCGTACACGTCGGTGGACTTGAACTGGCCGGTCTTGAACTTGCTCTTGACCCAATCGTCGTGGATGTGCGTCGTCTTGGCGGCCTCGATCAGCCGCTCGACCGCCTGCGGCGGAATGAAGTTCACACCCTCCCGGTCGCCAAAGACCAGGTCGCCCGGCATGACTGTCGCTTTGCCGATGCGGACGGGGACGTTTATGCCCGTCGTCATATGCCTGCCGACGGCCCCTGGCACGGCGCCCCGGAAATATCCGGGCATGTCGAACTCGGCGATGCCCTCGAGGTCCCGGACGGCGCCATCGATGACGAAGCCGGTTCCCGTCTTCGTCCAGATGTAGAAGGCCAGGTTGTCGCCGATGATGCCGCCAAGGTCGGGATTGCCGCCCGCGTCCACCACAATCACATCGCCGGGTTGCAGCATATCCAGGGCGGACTGGTGGCTGAGCGAGACCACGTTCCCTTTCTGCTTCCATTCCTCCTGGTCCACGTTGAAGACCTCGAGCCGCGTCGGCATCAATTGCAGCGTGAAGGCGCGCCCGATGAGCTTCTTTCCCGGGTGGAGGATTTGCCAGCCGTCCGTGTACGTGACCGCCGGCCCGCTCCCGAAAAGACGGGGGACCAGTTCGTTGACTGGCTGGCCCGCGCTCATGAGTTCCTCCGAGGACATGTCCTTGAACTGCTCCAGCAGCGCGTCCGGAATCTTGGGCCGGCCGTCGGGGAACCGGCCGAAGGGATTCGGGGCGGTGTACTTGATCAGTTCTTCGCGGGTCAGGCTGTTGATCTGCCCCCGCGCGTCTACCGCCAGAAACAGCGGCGACAGACAAACCGCGGCAAACACCAATACCGGTAGTCTCATTTCATCTCCTGATTCTCAAGCAGGCCGGAACCTCAACTCCGGCTCCGCCTTCCAGCGAGTATACACCGGGGGTGTATCCTGAATGGGAGCCGGGAGTCCAAAATGCAAATCCCGGCCTGTAAGAGCTTGGCCGGCCAGGAAAATCCTCTGGAGAATGCGAAGGACATGACTATGAGACTTCGAATTTTGTTTTGCTGCGCTCTCGCGAACTCTCTCGCCTTCGCTGCGAGTCAGAGCAGAGACAGTCCGGTCGCGGCCACGCCCGCTTCGGACATCCCTCACTTACGGAAGCAGGGTACGGCCACCCAACCGATCGTGGACGGCAAGCCGTTCCTGGCGCTGGCCGGAGAACTGCACAACAACAGCGCCACCAGCATCGAGTACATGAAGCCGATATGGGACAAGATCGCCGCGTCCAAACTCAACACCGTTTTGGCGGGCGTTTCCTGGGCCCAGATCGAACCCCAGGAAGGGAAGGTCGACTTCAGCGTGCTGGACGGCGTGATTCGGGATGCGCGGAGTTACAACCTGCGTCTCGTTCTCTTGTGGTTCGCAACCTGGAAGAACGGTCTCTCCCGCTACCCGCCCGACTGGGTGAAAGGGGACTTCGAGCGGTTTCCGCGCGCCCAGATGGCAGGGGACAACACCCCCTGGCCCGTGTTCGGAGGGCCGCGCGGCCAAGTCACGGGGAGCTTGAGCATCGAATTGCTCAGCCCGCTCGGCGATGCCACGCGGGACGCCGACGCGCGCGCCTTTGCGGCCATGATGCGGCACATCGAGGCAGTGGATGGCCGCGAGCGCACGGTCATCATGATCCAGGTGGAGAACGAGGTGGGAATACGATGTACGGAACGGAGTCTAGAAAGGAGAACGCACTCATGAATTCGAACGAATCGACCAAAGGCGCAGTGTCCCGGCGCGCCGCTGTCGCCGCCGGCCTGGCGCCGCTCGTGGTCGCGCGCCACGTGTTGGGAGGGGCCGGCTACCAGGCTCCCAGCGACAAACTCAGGATCGCCGCCGTGGGCGTCGGCGGCGTGGGCCAGGACTATGTGGCCGGCTGTGCGAGCGAGGAGATCGTGGCGCTGTGCGACCTCGACCACGAGTTCTCCGCGCCGGCCTTTGAGATGTATCCCAGAGCCACGCGCTACAAGGACTTCCGGCGGATGTTCGACAAGGAGCAGAAGAACTTCGACGCCCTGATCGTGGCCACGCCGGACCACTGGCATTCGCACCTGGCGCTGGCGGGCCTGGCGATGAACAAGCACATATACTGCGCCAAGCCCATGACGCGCACGATCGCCGAGGCGCGGAGGGTCAAGGCGGCGGCGCTGGCCTCCAAGGTCACCACCAAGGCGAGCATTCAGGATTCGCGCACCTCGGCCGCCCGGGCCAGCACGGAGTTGCTGTTGAGCGGGGCCATCGGGCCGATCCGGGAAGCGCACTTCTGGACCGGGACGCACTGCCCCAGCGGGTTGGCCAGACCGGCGGAGGCGCAGACGCCGCCGGCGGGGATGGACTGGGACGAGTGGTGCGGGCCGTCTCCGGCGCGGCCGTACCATAAGATCTACCACTACGGGAACTGGCGCCCGTGGTGGGACTTCGGCACGGGCAACCTGGGCGACGTGGCCTGCCACGCGCTGGACGTATTCCACGAGGAACTGGAGATGGGGGCGCCGGACTGGGTGGCGGCCGACGCTTGCCAGGCGTTCTCGCTGGCGGGGGTGGTGGAGAACAGCGAGTGCGCCAGCATCGCCAACTACGTGCAGTGGCACTTTCCGGCGCGCGGCAAACGCCCGGAGATGATGGCGTACTTCTATGATGGCGGCTTGCAGCCGCCGCGGCCGCTGAGCATGCCCGCCGGGGTGGGGATGCCGGGCCGGGGCATGATGTTCGTGGGCGACCACGGCGTTCAGGTTTCCGCGTTCTACGGGGGGAGTCCTTCGCTGCCGGATCACACCGAACCGCGGGCGGGGCAGAAGCTTCAAGGGTTCCCCGGCGGCTGGCTCCTGCCGGAGAGCCGTTTCAAGGACTTCAAGCAGCCGGAGCCATACCTGCCGCGGTGCGAGAGACCGGATCACTACGCCGAGTGGATACGGGCATGCAAAGCCGGGAAGAAATCGATCACGCCGGTCGAGTTCGCCTGCGGGCTGACGGAATTCGCGCTGCTCGGGACGGCGACGCTGCGCAGGTACAGCACGCCGCCGGCAAGCCCCAGCACGCCCGCGCCGCGCCCCGGCGCAACGGGTTTTGGGAGCTCTGGCCGATCGGACTCCGCGGTCGTGTGGATTCCAGCGTCGAACGACGGCCATGTGCACGTCCCCGGCGCGCGCCCTCCAGCGGGCGGCGTCACGGGAGGAACCTACTACCGAAGTTCCAAGGTTCTCCTCTGGGACTCGCAGGCCATGCGATTCACCAACGACGAGGTAGCCAACGACCTCGTTGACATGCCCTACCGCAAGGAGTGGGACTACAAGATTTAGGGTCCGTTCTGAAATAACCGTGCCGGCCGGCGATTGAACTGGTTATTTCCTGGCGAGCCTTAAGACGGAAATCCCGGCATAGAGGAATCTGCAAACATGACCGACGCTCGGTTCTCGAGACGGAGCTTCTTTTACGGCCCGCTGCTGGCGGGGGCCGTCCCATCCGGCGGATTCGGCAGCGTCGCCTCGCTGAAAGCCTTGGGGTACAAAACCTATAACGAAAAGCTCAACATCGCCTGCATCGGCGTGGGAGGCCGGGGCGCCGACGACCTCATCGCCCTGGCGTGCATGCAGCGCGGAAAGGGAGTTTACCTCGAGAAGCCGCTTACCCGGACTCCCTGGGAATCCCGCCTGCTGACGACGGCCGCCGGGAAGTACAAGGTCGCCACCCAGATGGGCAACCAGGCATACTCGCTGGATTCCGATTCGGGGGCAAGCTCGAATGGGACAGCGCCAAGTGGCGCTTCACCAACAACAACGAGGCCAACAACTATCTCAAACCGGTGTGCCGCAAGGGCTGGGAGCTGAAACTGTAATAAACCGGATGTTACTATTCTGAAGGTTCCCCGAAAACCCGGAAGTCACCGTCGCAGCAGCGAAAGGAGATCTTATGACTCTGCCGCACAGTTACGGAATGGCGTTGATGCTCACGATCCTGACCATGCTCTGCTGGGGGTCGTGGGCCAACGTGCTCAAGATCGCCAAAGGCTGGCGCTTTGAACTCCTCTACTACGACTACTCGATAGGAGTCGCCCTGGGCGCCGCTCTGGCGGGGCTGACGTTCGGCACGTGGGGGTCGGACGGCGTTCGCTTCATGGACGATCTCGCGCGCGCGGGCAACGTCAATATTCTCTGCGGCTTTCTCGGCGGCGTCATTTTCAACCTCTCGAACATCCTGGTGGTGGGGGCGGTTGCCGTGGCGGGCATGGGGGTGGCGTTCCCCATCGGCGTGGGGCTGGCGCTTGTGGTGGGGGTCATCTGGAACTACATCGTCAACCCTCAGGGGAATCCGTGGCTACTGTTCGCCGGCGTCGCCCTGATTGTGGGGGCCATCGTGGTGGACGCCATCGCCTACCGGGCGCACGCCGTCAGCCGGAGCGCCGCCGGGGACAAAGCGGATGCCGCCGCGAAACGGGCGGCCACCTGGAAAGGGATCAGGCTGAGCGTCGTGGGCGGCATTCTGATGGGGATGTTCTACCCGCTCGTCGAGATCGGCAAGACGGGCGAGAAGGGACTCGGCCCCTACGCGGTCGGATTCGTCTTTGGCCTGGGCGTGCTGGTATCCGTTTTTGGGTACAACCTCTACTTCATGAGATTCCCGATCGAGGGCCCGCGCTTGAGGTTTGGAGATTACCTGAGAGGGAATTGGTGGGTGCACTTTCTCGGGATCGCAGGCGGCATGGCCTGGATGACCGGGTCGCTGGCGAACTTCGTGGCCGCCAGCGCCCCGCGGGCGTTGCAGGTGGGACCGGCGATCAGCTACGCCATCGGGCAAGGCTCGACCATGGTGGGGGCGCTGTGGGGCGTCCTGGTGTGGAGGGAATTCGCGGGGGGCGGGGCGCGGGTGAGCCGGCTCCTTGTGCTCATGTTCGCCCTATTTCTTACCGGCCTCGGGGTGGTTTCCATCGCCCCGCTCTACGCCGCCCGCTAGAATTGCGACCGCTTGATTTATTCCCCGGCCGCGGGGAGAATGTGGCGCGGGCGAGGCATGCCTCGCCCCTACAAGGGCGCTGTGTAGGGGCCGGGCATGCCCGGCCCGAAGCGGTCAGGAGCGAATCAGACGATCGCGGCGCCAGGGACGGTTGCCGGAAGAACATCGTGGAACCACTACTCCTCGGCATCGATGTCGGAACCAGTTCCGTGAAAGCCGTCCTACTGGACCTTCGCGGAAACCTTTGCGCCGTCTGCCAAGCCGAGTATCCGCTTCATCACATTCGGCCCGCGTGGGTGGAGCAAGACCCCGAAGACTGGTGGCGGGCAACCTGCCAGGCAATTCGCGAGGCGCTCGCCAAGGTCCCCCATGCGTCGGAACGGGTCTTGGGGCTGGCCGTGAGTTCCCAGGCGCCTGCGTTGTTGCCGCTGGACCGCTCCGGCCGGCCGCTGCGCCCCGCAATGATCTGGATGGACCGCCGCGCCGAATCCGAGGCGGCGCGGCTGACCGAACTGCTGGGGGCGGCGGAGATCCACCGGATCACCGGCAACCGGCCCGACGCCTTCTACGTCGCCGCGCGGCTGCTCTGGCTGCGCAATCACGAACCTGAGGTTCTCAAGCGGACCTGGCAGTTCGTCCAGGTGAACGGGTACGTCAACTACCGGCTCACCGGACGGATCGCCATGGATCCGGCGCACGCGGTGCTGCTGCAACTGCGCGACTACGCCACGGGAGAGTGGTCCCAGGCTCTATGCTCCGCCTGCGGAGTGGAGCCTGCACAGTTTCCCGAGGTCATCGAAGCCGCGGCCGTTCAGGGAGAAGTCACCGCCGAAGCCGCCGCGGCTACCGGCCTTCGTGTGGGTACTCCGGTGATGGCCGGGACGGTGGACAGCCCGGCGGCGGCGTTGGAGGCGGGCGTGGCCGAACCCGGCATCGCCGTCGAGATGACGGGGACCTCCACTGTCGTCATCATGCCGAACGACTGCGGCCTGACGGAACCGGCGCTCATCGCCCTGCCGCATGCCCTGCCGGAAATCCACCTGCTGCTCGGCGCCATGGTCTCTTCGGGCGGTTGCCTGCGTTGGTTCCGGGACCAGCTCGGACAGCCCGAGGCGCAGGCTGCGTTGGAGCAGAGCGCCGATGCGTTCGATCTGCTGACACGGCAGGCGGCGCAGGCGCCGCCGGGTAGCGACGGGGTGATCTTCCTCCCGTACATGATGGGGGAACGCTCGCCTTTGTGGCATACCAACGCTCGCGGCGTGTTCTTCGGCCTCTCGCTGGCCACCGGCAAGGCGGCGCTCGTGCGCTCCATTCTGGAGGGCGCCGCCTTCGCCCTTCGCCACAACGTGGAAGTGGCCGCGCGCGCCGGCGCCGAGGTCCGGGAGATGAGAAGCGTGGGCGGCTGTAGCCGCGCCGATCTCTGGAATCAGATCAAGGCGGACGTGCTGGGGCTGCCGCTGCTGCTGCCTCGCACTTCGGCCGGCTCTCCGTTCGGCGCCGCGATCCTCGCCGGAATGGGCGCCGGAGCCTTTCCCGACGTTCGGAAAGCGTTGCTGGAGATGGTGAAGCTGGACCGGCGCTTCGAGCCAATCCAGGCCAATCGCGAAAAGTATTCGCGTATCTACCAGGTGTTCCGGGATATCTACGCGCACCTGAAGGACGACTTCGATCGCGCGGCGGCCGTCACCCCGTGAACCTCACGGGGCGGCATCGACGTGTTTGATAATCATGGTGGCCTCGCCGCTGCATGGGCTCGGTTTGCCGTCCGACCCGAATGCGCAACGCCGGTAATCAATATTCATCTCGCCGCGGAATCCCGGGGCGAGATGACGATCGTTACGTCCATGCTGTCCGGCGGGAGCGCCTTTCCATCGGCTCCGACTTTGCGCTGGATTTTCCCTACCGCTTTGCTGTCGTTGAGATGCGGGTCAAACTCACTGACGATTTGGTGGATTCGCTCCAGTTCTTTTACGAATGCGGCGTAATCGAAAACTTCGCCCTCCCGAAGCGCCAGCCGCTGGCGCAGTTCCGCCGCAGCCTCGGCCGGCAGGCCCTGGATGTCGACGTGCAGCGTGCGGGGAATATCGCCGATGGTGCCGCCTGATGGTGCGCCTGTTGCCGGGGGCGAAGGTGGCTGCGGCGGCGGAGGTTCAGGCTGCTGCCGGAGGGCGGCTTCATGGTTGGTAGCTGGCACAGTCGGATTCCCGTTCGGCGATGTGGCTTGGGCCAGAGCAAGCACCACTTTCCGGTCGGGTTGCCTGGCAGCGCGCCGGTGGTTGAGAGTGCTGGTGGCACACGCGGCGGAGGTGGCCGCGCAAGCGATGCAGGCACACGCCAGACGCGCGCGCGACAGCCGCGGCAGCGGGCCGCCTTCGAGGATTCGCCGAATGCGCTCCTCAAGGAAGCCGCCGGGCATTGCCATGCCCCAAACCTGGATTCTGGCGCCACTCGTTGACACGGAACGGGCCACGTCTATCAGATACTTGGAATAGTCGCGCGGGTCATGGCCGCGCGCTAATACCACGGCATCGCAAGCCTCCTCCGCCAGAGCCGCAATACGCCTCTCCAGCCACCACGCGAGCGGGTGGAACCAAAACACGGCGCGATTCAGTAAAGCGAGCCATTGAAAGAGAGGATCGCGCCGCCGTGCGTGCTCATGCTCATGCGTCAGCACCGCGTCCAGTTGCGCCGCCGGCCACTGGGACCAGCTTTCAGGTAGAACCACCACCGGACGGAGCCACCCTACGGTGACCGGCGCACCGCGGGCGCCGGAGAATGATTTGCCGTCGCGGTGGCACGCCCGGCGAGCGAGTAACTGCGCCTGCAGCGTGCCTAATGTGAGACGCACCAGGAACACAGCCACGCCAACCAGATAGATACCGGACAGACAGGCCGTCCAATTCCACGACGGATGCCGGAAGACGAGCGGCGACCCTATGGCTGGCTCAAACGTGTCGGCGGTGGCAATGGCGTAAGTCGCAGCCCGCTCGGGGAGGGGCGGCAACACGCGCCAGGCCACTTTGGGTCCCCAGATGCTCCAGACGGGCAACAGCAGCATGACCACCACTACGCCCGCCCAGGCGGCATGGCGCGCCGCCGCCGTCTTAACATTCAGGATGCGCAACACGCCCGCGGTACCCACCGCGATCAGCACCGCTTTGATGGCAGATTCAATCGGAAAGAACGGCATCTATTGGCCTCCTCGCCTGCGGCTCCGCACAAATGCTTCCAGGCGGTCCATTTCATTCCCGCTCAATACGTTGGCATCCACCATGCCGCTGACCAACTCCTCCACCGAACCCTGGCAGAACCGGTCGATGATCCGGCGGACGGCGCGAGCAGCCAGGCTTCGGGCTGGCTCCGCCGCACGGTAGACGTATGCGCGGCCATCTTCTTTATGTCTCAGGTAACCCTTCTGCTCAAGCCGTCGCAGCAATGTTCTAATGCTGGTCTCCTTGAGTTTGCGTTTGGCGGATACGATTCGATGGACAGCTTCAACCGTGCACGGCGCCGCATTCCAGACCGCTTGCATTACCTCGTTCTCCAGTTCGCTCAGCGGAGTTTGTACGCGAGCTCCAGATATGGTACCTCGTGTCATGGTACAATTTGTACCACCAACTACGCTGGATGTCAATGTTTTATCATGTCGGGGATCAAGCGCTTGGAAAGGCCCGGCAGCGTGTGTCACCTGAAGGGCGATTTCGACCGCGCCGCCGCCATCGCCCCGTGAACCTTCTCCAGAAGTTGGGTAGTTCGCTCAACCTCGGCCGCGGCATCCTGCCGCGACCACCCGAGCGCCGGCGACACGATGGCGGCCAGTTCTTCCAGCAAGGGCCGGTTCACCTCGCCCAGCAAGCCCATTAGCGTTCGCCTCAGCACCACATCGTCGAGGTGCATAACCCGCTCGTAGAGCGCCATGAATTCGATCTCCCGGCGGGAGTAACCGGCGTGACGGGCGAGCGGCGCGTCCGGGCCAGCCTGTAAGTAGGCGGCGACTCTATCCGCCCCCGTGCCATAGCGCTCCAGCAGCGTGGCGAGCCGCTCCTGAGACAATCCGGCGCCCTCCGGCATCCTGGGGTAGCCCTTCCCGCCCCCGATGGGAAGATCCGCCGAACTGCGGACTCGCGGCCGTCCCAGCGCGCGCAGGATTTCGCTCGAGACCTGCTCGGCAAGCGCCCGAAACGTGGTCCACTTTCCGCCCACCAGCGAGTAGATCGGGAAATCGATTCCGTTGCCCGGCGCCAGGACCGGGTAGCTGTGGTCTCGGCTGATCTGGCCCGGGGTGAAGGCATCGCTGCGCGGCAGAGGGCGGACGCCGCAAAACCGGAAGACCACGTGCGACCGGTCCACCCGGATCGAAGGGAAGGCCAGCCGCATGGCATCGAGAATGTAATCGACTTCAGCTTCGTCGCAGATGGATTCCGGATCTTCCACGGGAATATCCGTGGCCCCGGCGACGATTTTGCCCTGGACCGCATAGAAAATGCAGATGCGGCCGTCCCGGTTGACGAAGTAGATCATCCCGTCCCCGGTCGCTTTCACGAGTTCGGGGTGGTCCAGCACGATGTGCGAGCCCTTGGTTCCGCCGATGAAACGGGATTCGCGCCCGAGACCGCGGTTGGTGAAATCGATCCAGGCGCCCGTGGCGTTGACGACGATCCGCGGTCTGACTTCGCAGGTCTCGCCGGATACCTCGTCGCGCAAGACGACTGCGCCGCCCGCGGCGCTCTGAAGCCGGACGTAATTCAGCGCGCGCGCCCGGGGACACGCGGCTTCCGCGTCCAGGACCAGTTCGAGGCACAACCGTTCCGGATATGTAATTCTTGCGTCGTAGTAGGTTGCGGTGCAAATCACCTCGGGATTCAAAGCGGGCCGCAGTGCGAGGGCCGCCCGCCTGAGGCGGAACCGGTGACGCGGCAGCGGGGATTCGCGGCCCGCGAGAAAGTCGTACAGCGTCAGCCCGGCCTTGATAAGGAGCGCTCCTCGATTGCCCGGCTTGGCGGGGCGCCCCAGCAGATTCCGGATTGCCGGGACGATCCCGGACGTCCAACTGAAGATCGGAATCGTCGTGGGCAGCGGCTTGACGTAGTGGGGCGCGTTTCTCAGCAGCCGGTTTCGCTCCCGGAGGGACTCGCGCACCAGACGGAATTCCCCGTTTTCCAGATAGCGGAGACCTCCGTGAATGACGCGCGTCATGGCCGCGCTGGTTCCGGCGCAGAAATCGGACTTGTCGACGAGCAGAACATCGATTCCCTGCAGCGCCAACTCGTCGAACAAGCCGATCCCGTTGATGCCGCCGCCGATGATCAGCACGGAGACATCGGCGTGATTTCCAAGCGAGGCGAATTCTGACCGCATCCGGTTCCCAGGGGAACTGAGACTGTATCACAGATCCGCGTTTGCGCTCGCTTGTGGCGCGTCGGAAAACAGCCGGTTCAATCGCCGGTAACCGCTCCCTCAGAAGCCGTCAGCTATCGGCTTCTCGCCGCCGCCGGCTCCGCGGAGCGGAGTCCGGCCAAAGCTGACGGCTGATAGCTGACGGCTTCTTCTACGCAATGCCGTTTTCCATCTCGATGAGCTTCAGCGCGCTGCACGCGCGGGAGACCGTGGCGGCGAACAGCAGCCAGTTCTCCCCGCAGCGCTCCTTGCGGGCGATCTCCCGCAACTCGGCAAGCTCGGCCGGCATTTCGGAATTCGATGTTTGCATAAGGGTCTCCCTGCGCCGCCGCTACACTGTAGCGGCGGAAAAGTGAAATTCGTTGAAAAAGAAGGGGTTGCCGGAACCTCCTCCGCTACACTGTAGCGGCGGCGCTCCCATCCCCCCCACTTTCACCATGACATGCGAGCGCCGCGAAGCCGCCTTCCGGACTGCGCACAATGCCGCCTAACGCCTTGGTCCGCAGGGATTTGGAAATATTTGAAGTTGGCGTGAACGAAAGATGGCGGCGCCGCGCTTCGAGCGATCCCGCCGCGGGAGATCCTTGTGATAATAGGAGAGGCGCCATCCAGACACGTAGTTGGGCGGCGGGCAGGACAGCAAAATGCCACGTCAATATCTAGCCTTTGACATTGAAACCGCCAAGGACGTTCCGGGCGACGATTTCAACTGGCGTCCGCATCGGCCGCTTGGCATTTCCTGCGCCGCCACGCTGGCGAGTGGTACGGACCAGCCGCTCCTTTGGCACGGCAAGACGCGCGACGGCGCGCCCGAGAAGCGAATGAGCCGGGAGGACGCTCAAGGATTGGTCCAATACTTGTCGAAAATGGCGGCCGAAGGTTTCACAATCCTCACCTGGAACGGGTTGGGCTTCGATTTCGACATTCTCGCGGAAGAGTCCGGCGACGCCGCAAGTTGCAGGGAATGCGCTCTCGGGCATGTGGACGCGATGTTTCACGTGTTTTGCTCGCTGGGCTACCCCGTGGCTCTGGACAAGGCGGCGCAGGGCATGGGGTTGCCGGGTAAGCCGCCCGGCATGAGTGGCATCCAGGCTCCCAAGCTTTGGGCGCAAGGCCGCTTCAAAGAAGTCCTCGAGTATGTCGCCCAGGACGTGCGAGCCACAATGCAGATTGCGCAGACCTGCGAGCAGCGCCGGAGCTTCCGGTGGATGACGCGCAAGGGCACAAGGAGTTCAATGCCCCTGACGAATGGCTGGCTTACGGTGCGGGAAGCATTGAAACTCCCGAAGCCGGACACCTCCTGGATGTCCTCTCCGCTGCCGCGCCGGGACTTCACCGCCTGGTTGTCGGCGACCTGATAATGCAATCCGCGATTGCGGAAATAGCTGCCAGAACCGCCCGCTCCTGGTTGTTTCAGCGATAGCTTGCGGCCGAACCCGTGGCCGCGGCCGGCGCGGGACGCGCGACGCGAAAACCGACGTGGTAGTAGGGACCTTTGGGATCGTCGGGGGCGCGGTAGTACGCGGGATCCCGGTTCGACACCCGCCCGTGGCGGTCAACGAACCGGCGGGTTCCCCAGGCGCATACCCCCTCGCCCCGGAAGGCCGGGTTGGCGGGGCGGCGGGTTCTGCCTGGGCGGCGCGGCGGCGGGCCTGGGATTGTTGGAGGTCTCGGCCTTCAACTTGTTCCACTGGTCCTGGCTCAAGACCCGCCGGATGCCCAGCAGCATCCGGGCGTTCGCTTTTCGCACCTCGGCCTGCGCCTGGGCGACTTTGTCGATCTGCGCCACAATCTTGGCTTCGTCCGGCTGCTCGGCGGTCACCAGAGGCGCCATGATCAACTGTTCCCTCTCCGCAGTCGCATTGAGATCGACCTGCTTGAGGCGGTACTGCTGGAAAACGTCGTCCATTTTCTTCTGCTGGTCGGAGGTCAACAGGAGCCGCTGCGCCAAATCCGTGTTGTCCCACCATCTCCCCGCCGGTCCGCCGAGCGCGCGCTCCAGAGGCGGCCGAGCTTGCGGCTGCATGCCCGGTTCCATGCGCGGTTGCATACCCGGTCCTCGCCGCATCGGCGCCGGCCGGGCCATAGCCCGCAGCGGCTGGACTTGGACGTTGACCTGCGCCTGGGGCTGCGCCGCGGCGGGCGCGCCGGCTTGCGGCTGCGGGTTCGGCTGCGCCAGCCCCACGACCCCCGCCAGCAGCGGCGCCAATCCCAAGTATCGTAGTCTCATTGCATCTCTCCTTGTCCCACTATACTCCCCAAAACTTTTTCGATCCGTATATGTAGACTGAATTCGATGGCGCCGGGTCTACATCCGGCGCCCGATGTTTGCGCGCTCCCGCCGCCGTTTTACTTCGCGGGCGAGAAGATCGCCACCATTCCGCCCGAGGGCGCCAACTTCAGTTGCAGCGTGTCGGAGGGGCGCACGGTTTTCTCGTTCTTGACCAGGCGCTCGGGGTTCTGGCCGGCGTCGGGCGCGTCCTCCCAGAGGGCGACCTTCCAATTGCCCTTGCCGAGGAACTTGAGCGGCACGGGCAATTCGCGGCCGGTACTGTCGGAGATCGCGGCCAGATACCAATTCTTCCCGTTGCGCCGCGCCTCGGCCACGTATTTCCCAACTTCGCCGGCCAAGCCGCGGGTTTCGTCCCAGACGGTCGGCAGGCCCTTAAGGAAATCCATGCCTAGCAAGTACTTGCCGTCCTTGTCTTTGTAATCGTCGGGCGAATCGCAGGCGACGGTGAAGGGGCTCTCGATGAGGATGAACATGGCCAGTTCGCCGGCGCGCGTGGCTTGCACTTGCGTGGGTCTCTGGGCGGTTTTGAACTGCGCCGGCTGCCGGTTGGCGAACCCGCCCGGCGTGTAGTCGGCCCCGCCGGCCAGTACTCGCGTGAAGGGGAGGGTGGCTCTGTGTTCGGGCGTTTCCTTGGTGCTCCACTTGTTGTATTCATCGCCCTGGATGCCCTCGCGCGTGATCTGGTTGGGCCAGGTGCGGTTCAGGCCGGTGGGCTTGAACGCGCCGTGGAAGTCGATGAGCAAGTGGTTCTCGGCGGCCGTCTTGGCGATATCTTCGTACCATTTGACGGCAAACTGATCGTCGCGATCGATGAAATCGATCTTCAGCCCCGCAATGCCCCATTTGGCGTACATGGGGAAGTCTCTCTTATAGACCGCGCTGTCGATGAAGTCGTTGAAGTGGAACCACAACCACACGCGCACGTTGCGTTCCTTGGCGAATGACACCAACTCGGGCACAATCGATTTGTCCTGGATCTCGGACAATTGATAGGGCCAGTTCATGTCGGCGGCAAGCTGAATAAACTGTTTGAGCGTGGGGAGATCGTTGCGCCCCACGTTGGGCCACCAGGTGCCCCAGGCCGACATGCCGGGCTTGACCCAGGAGGTGTCGGCGAGCTGGCTGGGGGTGGCGAGGTTCAACACCAGGTCGCTCTGAATGAGATCGTAGGGCTGGCGGCCGATGATGAATGTCCGCCAGGGGGAATTGTGGGGAGTGGTGGCCACCACCAGGCCTTTCTGCACCTCACCAGCCGGCACCGGCGCCGTACTCACCGCCGCCCCATTTGCCGCCGACGGCGAGCGCGAGGGCCACGGCTGCACCGGGATCGGCGGAGCCAGTTGCACCTCCAGCGTATTCTTGGCGCCGGGCTTGGTCACCAGCCACATGCCGGACCAGTCGAGCAGGTCGGACTCGGTGATGGCGACATACGCCGCGGGTGTCTGCACCAGGAACGGCAGCCCATGCTTGTGAGTCGCGTTAAGGCCCGAGA
>CAIRXZ010000282.1 GCA_903882645.1 uncultured Acidobacteriia bacterium
CGGCTCGAAAAGCTATCGCGCAGGGCCCTGGCCGATTCCGCCCGAAAAAGCGAAGCCGCCGCAAACACTAAGCCCAAACCCCAACCGCCCGCCCGCGGTGGCTAATACAGCGACGCTCAAAAAGTATGCGGCATTGGGCAAGAGTGCCCGCGCCACGTTTCCCAAGCGGCTTCAGGTGTTCAGGCGCCGGAGAAGGTCTTCGAGCCGCTCGATGTCTTCACGAATCCGCGGCGCCTGTTGGCCGGCCGATGCGATCAGCTTCTCTATGGTTCCGATCAGGCCGTCGAGCCGGCGGATGGACTCCTTTTCGAGCGCCAGCAGGGACGCATTCACGATTGCCTCCCACTGGGATGCCAGCCGGGACAGGTTCGTAAAAACAAGGTTCTCAACCGTGCGATGGTAGTGCTTCAACACCGCGCCCCGGACAAGCGTCATCGGAATCAGCCAGGACAGAAGCTCCCAATTGCGGTCGAAGATCCTGCCCACACGCACATCCGGAGACCGGGGGTCTTCCGTGCGCAGCTCCATCTCCGTGGTCCGGAGGGGAACGCCGAGCGTCTCCAGCATTCGCTCCGACAGCCGGTTACGGAAGTCCTGCAGCGACTGCGAAAGCTGCCGGCCGGAGCGCCGCACCGGTTCGACGAACTCGTTTCGATGCTTCCTGGACAGCTCCGCCATCTCGCGGGTCAAGCCGGCGCTCATCCAGGCGTCGAACATTTCAGTCGCGACACGCAGACTCCGCGTCCACGACGGGAACTCGTGGTCGAGGCCGGCCTGGAGCTTCTCCCGGACCGGGACCTCGTCGGGGCGCAATAAGGCCTCGAACGCGGACCGGGTCGTTCCCGTCGCGTGCCGGACGATCAACCTCAGGGCTAACC
This sequence comes from uncultured Acidobacteriia bacterium, assembly GCA_903882645.1. Classification (GTDB taxonomy): domain Bacteria; phylum Acidobacteriota; class Terriglobia; order Bryobacterales; family Bryobacteraceae; genus BOG-224. The sequence goes on from CAIRXZ010000282.1 coordinate 879, forward strand.
GGGTGTCGTCGAGAGCCTCCTTTTGTCCGAGGATCTTCCGCCGCAGATCTTCCCGTTCCGAGTCGGCGACCTCCGCCGCCTTGAGGGCGACGTTCAAATAGTCGGCGCACTCGGTCAAGAGCGAGTCGAGCTTGTGCCGAAGGATTGCGGCCCGCTGCTCGCCGGCGCCGGCGCGCGTCTGCGACAGCAGGCTATCGTCCAGCTCCGCGCGCAGATGCTCGAAACCGGGCCGGACGGAGTATGGGAATACGGGGACGGCATCGTTCCAATATCGCGCCAGTTGCTTCTGAACGAACTCCCGCACCTGGACGCGCTCATTTTCATCCAGAACGTCCACCTTGGTGAGCAGAAGCGAAATGTTCGGGGTGTACCGGCTCAGATTACGGATCAGCTCAATGTCGTGCTGCGAGAGGGGCGGATCGACGCCGACCGCGACCAAAGCCAAGCCCACGTTGGGAAGCCATTCCAGGGACGCATCGGTATTGTGCTCGAAGACGCTCTCGAGGCCGGGCGTGTCGACGAACCGAATCCCCCGGTAGCGATCCATCGAGGGCAACTCGACGCGCACGCGAGCCACTTGCTTGGCATTCTCCGGGTTGTGACTTTCCGAAATGAAATCGCCGATCCGGTCCACGGGCGCCTGTTCCATGCGGCCATCGGCAAACAGGATCTCGGCTCGCTCGCGAGGTCCCCACTGGATCTCGGTGACGACGGAGGTGACCGGAATCACTCCGATGGGCAGCAGCGGCCGGCCGAGAAGATGATTGAGAAAACTGCTCTTGCCGGCCTTGAAGCGCCCCAGGACGGCGATATTCAGCGTCTTCTCCTGCGCGAAGGCACGGCAGCTTTCGAGGAAGTCTTCGAGCGCCGAGATCTCATGGCGTTTGCACAAGGCCTCGACCGCGCCGAGCACATGTTGCACGATCTCGGGGGCGACCGGCGATGTTTCAGGTTCAGTCATGTTCCTTCCTGCGCGGGCGCCTTCTTCTGCACCCGAACGACCCGCACATCGGACACGGCCATGAGGCCGGTGCCCATCATTTCTTCGACGACCGGAATCAGGCCGGCCAGATTCTCAGCCGTGTCGACGATTGAGATCACGATGGGCTGGTCATGACGCGCCAGATGCGGCCTGTGCATCTCGGCGCTCTCGCCGTATCCTTCGAGGCCGCGGATGACCGTCGCTCCGGCGATCTTCAACTCACGGCACTTGGCGACAACCGCTTCGTAGAGCGGCTTGCCCTGGAACTTATTGCCTTCCAAGATGTGAATGCGCAGGAGTTTAGCTGGATATTCTTGCCGCATCGGCTGTCTCCATGGCTCTGGAACTGCGAACCAACCGGACAATATCGGCGTCCGAGATCACGATCAGGCCATCCTCGAGCATCTCTTCCACCGCCTCGGCCGCAACGGCAATCTTCTCCGCCGTGTCGATCACCGACACCATGATCGGCAGATCCCGAGTCGGATGAAAGAAGGTCGCCTTGTGCTGATGGCCTTTCGCGCCGTATCCGAGGATGCCCCGGTAAACCGTCGCTCCGGCCATGTCCATCATGAGCAACTTTTTCACGATGGCGTCGTAGAGAGGCGCGTCGCGCCACTTGTCGGCCTCCCCCATGTACACGCGCAGGAGCTTGGCGGGGCCCTGTTTGCGTTCGTGGGGAATCTTTGGCTCCGGCCGCGCCGACTTTCGCGCGAGTTTCACCACGGTGGTGTCCTGCACTTCGATCAAGCCATCGGAGACCATCTCGTAGAGGATGGGCAGGATCTCATCCACTTTTTCCCGCGTCTCGACGAACTCGATCCGGATCGGCAGGTGCTGCGCCAGCGCCTCGACTTTGGGGGTGTGCAGCAACTGGTGCGATCCGAAACCCGCGTAGGCCCGGGTGGCCGTGGCGCCGGAGACTCCCTTATGCATGAGAAACGTCATGATGGAGTCGTGCAGAGCGGTCATGTGGTGCTGCGTTTCCTCGTTGACGAAGATCGTAACCCTCTTTGCGGGGCCTTTAGTCAGCATTGCGCCTCCATGTTCATTATCGGCGCGATATGAGAGCCGCGCCGAGCCACACAGCCTGGCAGCCGAACACTGGAAAGAGTCTCCTTCAGTCTCATGTGTCCAGGTCCCCCACGGGTTCTCCGTACACGGAATCCCCCGGTTCCGGCTCCCTCCCGGGCAGGAGATGCCGCGGCATGAATCGGGCGTTGGCGATGGCGGTCGGGATCACCGCGCTCCCAATCACCGTGGCCACGAGGTGCGAGTACTGGGTTTGGCCGATGATTCCGTGATTCAGGCCAAACAAGGCGGAAATGGTGCCAAACGTCAGGCCGGTGGACATCATCAGAGAGTAGTAAATCCCATCATGACCGCTGTAGCCGAAAGCCCGCACCGTGGGCAGCAAGCCCAGCAGTTTCGAGATCATCTTCGCAAAAAACAGCGCGACAAACGCCAGTGGAGCGGCCACCAGCGCCGAAACCGAAACGAAGCTGCCGGCGCGGATGAAGTAGAACGGAGTCAACAAGCCAAACGTCAGAGTCCGCAGGCGGCGGATCAGGAAGTGATCCTTGCCTACCGTGCCGGCGAGCACCATCCCGATCAAGTAGGCCGGCAGAACCGCTTCGCTGCCGGACCATACCGCCAGGCCTCCCATGCCAAACAACAGAAACAGGATGTACTTGGTCTCCAGCTCCGAAACGCGCCCGCCGTACCTATCGAAGATCCAGGTCGTGACGAAAGGCAGAAGCAGGAAAAGGACGAGGCTGGCGACCAGGAAGACGATCGTCTTGATGGTGAACGGCGAGAAGATGAGGCCCAGCGCGATGACAGTGCCCAGATCGTTAATGAAACAGGCGGCGAGGATGGCTTTGCCGTACCTGGTCTGGTTGAACCCAAGCTCGAGCATGACGGCATAGACCACCGCCACGGAGGTCGTCGAGAGCGCCACGCCAGCCAGCCACGACGCACGCCATTCCCAACCAAGGACATAACGAGCAACAACCGCAGCCCCGAAGAACGGGCAAATGAACCCGATGAGGCCGACGGCCGACGACTCTTTCCACTTCGCGCGAAACACCTCCGGATCGAGTTCGGCCCCAGCCAGGAAGGTGAGCACGATGGCGCCGGTACCGGCCAGGAAAGTGATCCACTCCGTCCTGGCATTCAACGCGTTGCCGCCAGCGAGGGGGCCGATAACGAGCTGGGCGACCGTGCCGACGACGATCTCGGAAAGCGCGGTCGAGATCCTGAGCCAGTTGGCGGCGAGGACCGCGACCAGCGCCAGCAGGAGCCAAAGAGCTGCTACAAACCACACTCGATCCATTGAAGGATCTCCTCATCAGGTGGGCTATGGTCTGCTGGAGGGAGACTGCCAACATTCCCACAGCTAAACCACTGTAGGAGTCATTGGCCGTAGGAAACGGCGTCGAGCGAACTCCACCGCTACTTCAATTCTTAATATAACCCGGCGGCTTGCGGCGATCAAGCTGGCGACCCGTCTGGGGCAGATGAAAAGGGATAAAATCCAACCTCGAAGATCGCAATTCTCTCCGATATACACGGCAACCTCGAAGCGCTCCAGTCCGTTACCGAATCTTGGGACGAGCTGTGGGTACTGGGCGATCTGGTGAACTACGGTCCGGACCCGGGCGCGGTGGTCGATTTCATTCGGAAAAACGCCGCCGTGGTGGTTTGCGGCAATCACGACCACGCGATCGGCGCCGGCGCAGATCCGCGGCGCTCTCCGGCCTTCCGCGAGATGGCGCAAACCATGTAGGCGTATACCGAGTCGGTTCTCAGCGATGAACAGAAAGCCTACCTACGCGATTTGCCGCCGACCGCTCAACCAGACGCTAGTACCGCGACCGTTTGATTTGTTCCTCAACGCCGCGGGCCGGGCATGCCCGGCCCCTACAGTCCGCTCTTGTTGGGGCGAGGCGCCGCCTCGTCCCCGCGCCACATGCCGCACACGGCCAGGGAAGAAACCACGCGGTCAAGGAGCTAGCCTCGGGCTGGCCGCGCCGCCGCCTTGGCGCCGGCGGCTTCCATCATGATGCAGAACGCCTGGCCTTCCGTCGAGGTTCCCGGACGATCGAAGCCGGGCGCTCCACAGACGCCTTGCACGTAGCCGAAGGGGTCCATCTTCGCCCGTGCGGCGTCCCGCATTCGGTTCGCTCGCGCGAGGTAGTTCTCGGGAAGCCATCCGGCCGAGGTCCCTTCATACGCCGCAAACGCCAGCATCTGAGCGAGGTTGGTTTCGACGAACGTGGCCGGCTGATCGACTACGTTGTGAAACAGCCCGTCGGAGCGCTGGCACGCCAGGCAGCCATCCACGATGTCCTTGGCCATGGCCGCAAGGCGCTCGCGGTCCTGCCGGCGCTCGCGCGGCAGGCGCCGGATCACGCGCGCCAGACCGGCGGCGGCCCAGCCGCTGCCGCCACCCCAGAAATCCTTGTCCTTGAACTGCTGTTCCCCATCGTCCCAGATGTGCGCGAGGAGCTTCTTTTCGGGATTCCAAAGCCGTTTCCAATAGCCGTCGATTTGCCCCAGCGCCTCGTCGTAAAAGCCCATCGCCGCTAGGTATGGCGGGGCGCAGTTGAACCCGTCGGACCACATCTCGGGCGGCCCGAAGACGTGATACAGGATGCCATCCGCGTTGCGCCGCGCTTTGTTCCGGATCCAGTCGAGCAGCCCTTGGACCGCCTGCTGAATCTGCGGATCGGCGGTCCACTCGGCGGCCCGCGCGTAGGCTTCGCCGCCCATCGCGGGATCCGTGGCGCTCCCGCTGACCACCACAGCCAGGCGCCCGTCGCGCACCCGCTGGACGATGGCCGCCTTGGTCAGCAGAATGACCCTCTCGCGGTCGTCCGCCTCGAGCATGGCCTGCGCCAGGGTTCCCTGCTCCCAATCGCGGCGCTGCATGGCCATGGCCGCCTCTGTGGCCTTCTGAATCCTCCGCTTGCCCTCGGACTCTTGCGCCGCTGTGGCGCGCGCAGTCTGGGCCATCGCTCCGCGAGCGCCGAGCGACGCCGTTCCATACAAGAAGTACCGCCGGTTCATGGCATCTCCGGACTGGAATCACGATGATAACGCAACGGAGGGAAGCTCCCGCTCTCAAAAACGCGCTACGGCGTTCTAAAATCGGAGTAAGGCTCCGTTCTGAAATATCCGCGCCGTCCGCTCCCTTACGGTCGCGGCTCCGATGCGCGTTCAGAGCCGCGACCGTAAGGGAGCGGTTGCCGGGGATTGAACTGGTTATGCCCTGACGAGCCTTTGGTCCGGAATCGGAAATCCGGCTTGCGCCGCCTCCGCGGCGGCCGGCGGGAGGAGCGGTGGGAAAGGCGTCCGGGGAGTTTCAGGTTTTTGTCAAACCGGCCGGAGCTGTCTGCAATCTCGATTGCCAATACTGCTATTACCGGGACAAGCGGAGCCTGTATCCGGATACCGGCGTGTTCCGGATGCCGGACAGCCTGCTGGAAGAATACATCGTCCAGCACATCGAGGCCGCGTCCGGGCCGGAGATTGCCTTCTCGTGGCATGGCGGAGAGCCAACCACTTTGGGCGTGGACTTCTTCCGGAAGGCTGTCGAGCTTGAGCGCCGGCATAAGCCCGCCGGCTGGCGCATTCGGAACGGCATTCAGACCAATGGCGTGCTGCTGGACGAAGAATGGTGTCGCTTCCTGGCGGCGGAGGATTTCAGCATTGGTCTCAGCCTGGACGGCCCGGCGGAACTCCACGACGCGTACCGCGTGACCAGGGGCGGCCGGCCTTCTCACCGGCAGGCGATGGGTGGATATGAACTCCTGCGCAAGCATGGAATCCCCACCGACATCGTGTGCGTGGTACACAACCTCAACGTCCTGCATCCACTCACCGTCTACCGCTTCTTCCGGGAAATCGGCTGCCGGCATCTGGGCCTTCTGCCGGCTGTGGAGCGCGCGCCGGAAAGCGCGAAAGGAGTCGGCCCGTACACGCCGTCCGCCGAGGCCTATGGAGCGTTTCTCCGCAAAATCTTCGACGAATGGATCGAGCGGGACACCGGCCGGATCGCGGTGCAAACCTTCGAGGAGGCCGCCAGAACGGCCCTCGGTATGGAGCACTCGTTGTGCGTGTTCCGCGAAACCTGCGGCCGGATCCCGGTGCTCGAACACAACGGCGACTTTTTCCCGTGCGACCACTACGTCGACCGCGAACACCGGTTGGGCAACATTCGCGAGACGCCCCTCGGCGAGCTGCTGGAAAGCCGGGCGCAACGGACGTTCGGCGAGGCCAAGCGGGACACGCTGCCGCGTTACTGCCGCGAGTGCGAAACGCTGGCCATGTGCAACGGCGGATGCCCCAAGTACCGCTTCATCCGGACGCCGGACGGCGAACCGGGCCTCAACTACCTTTGCGCGGGATTGAAGGGCTTCTTCCTGCACACCCGGGCGCCGCTGGCGAGAATGGCGTCCCAAAGGCAGGGGCGGACGCCCGCGCCCCGGACCGCGCGGGGCAAAGCGGGCCGTAACGATCCCTGCCCGTGTGGCAGCGGCCTGAAGTACAAGAAGTGCTGTGGCGCCCGGTAGAGTGAGCCGGTTCCATGAACGCGACTGGCGCTCAACCCCCGTCGGAACCGGTAGAGTAGGAGAGAGGGCGGCGCTCGTAGCGCGACCCACTCTCCCCTCGCCGCGCTGGCCGCTCCCGCTTCCACCCGGCAGGGCCTCCCAGGCTCCTGGACCGATGGCTCCAGCTACCCCGCCGTCAGCCCCAACCCCGGCTTGTCCGGCAGAATCAGCTTTCCCTTCTCCACCCGCACGCCGCGGAAGGGGTCGTTGGCGATGAGCAGGTTGCCGTCGAGGTCGGCGTAATCCACCAGCGGGGACAGGTGCGCCGCGGCCGTGATCGAAACCGAGCTCGACACCATGCAGCCCAGCATCGTGCGCATTCCGAGCGCCTTGGCGGCCTGAATCATCCGGTACGCCTCCAGCACTCCGCCGCTCTTATCGAGCTTGATGTTCACGCCGTCGAACGCGTCCTTGAGCTTGGGAATGTCCGAAGCGCGCTGGCAGGCTTCATCGGCGATGATCGGCATGTGTACCCGCGCGCGCACCCAGCGGGTCTCCTCGATCATCTCCGCTGGCATCGGCTGCTCGATGAATTCGACGCCCTGCGTTTCCAGCCAGTTGATCTTGCGGACGGCCTCTTCCTTGTCCTTCCAGCCCTCGTTGGCGTCCACCCGCAACGGCTTCTTCGTCTCGCTGCGCACAGCTTCGATGGTCGCCTCATCCGTGGAAAGGCCGACCTTCACCTTGAGGATCGGGTATTCGGCCGCTTCCCGCGTCTTCTGCCGGGTGATTTCCGGCGTGTCGATGCCGATGGAAAACGTGGTAAGGGGCGTGTCGCGGGGGTCGAGTCCGAAATACCCGTAAAGCGGGACTCCCAGCCTCTGCCCCACCCAGTCCATCAGCGCGATGTCGATCGACGCCTTGCCCGCCCACTCGCCCGGAACGCGCCGGAAAACCTCCGCCATGATCTTGGCGAAGCGCATGGGGTCGGCCGATAACAGCAGCTCCCGCACCGACTCGACGGCTTTCCGCGCGGATTCGGCGTCCTCGTGATACCGCGCGATCGGCGCGCCTTCGCCCCGCCCCGTGATGCCGTCGCGCGCGTAGGCGACGTGCAGCGTGTCGCGGTACTGGCTGGCCGACATGGTGGTGGTCCAGGTGTGTACCAGGTTCAGCCGCACCACCTTCGCCTCGAGCCTGGGCGCGTTCCCAACCTGGCCCATCGCCCCCGCCCCCGGAATCGCGCCCGCGAACTTAAAAAACGCTCTGCGGTTCATTTGACTCTCCGGATGGCGACCAGCAGCCGCGCCCAGTGCGGATCGTCCAGGTCGTCGATCCGGATCATGGGCGTCTGGTACGTCGTCGAGCTGATGAACTTCCCGCCGCCGAGATACATGCCGGTATGCGTGATGCGCTTCGGCGAGGCCCCGAAATACAGCAGGTCGCCCGGCGCCAGGCCCTTGCGCTCCACGGCTTTGAGACCGTCCCAATCGGCCTGCGGCTGGGCGTCCCGCGGCATGTGTACGCCGCGGCGGCGCTCGAGCATCTGCATGAATCCGGAGCAATCGTAGCCGAACGCCGAAGTCCCGCCCCAGGTGTACGGCAGTCCCAGAAAACGCTTGCTGAATTCCATCGTCTCCGCCGCCGTGAGCGGCGGCGGATCGAACGCAGCATCGCCCAGTTGCAGCCAGCCCGTGCGGCCGTCCGTCAGCCGGACGGACGCCCACCCGGCGCGCTCCTTCGGCTCCGAAACCACCTCCAGCCGCGTTTCGAACGGGACCGTGAGCAGCGGCGCATGCGCCGTCACGTTCGGCTCGCGGTAAATATGGGCGAACATGCTGCGCACTTCCGCCACCCGCCCCCCGGCGGCGTAGCCCGGCCCCGGCCGCAGCGAGGCCAGCGGCATCCAGCCGGTGCAATCGTCGCCGGTGCGGACATGCGCCCAACCCCGCTCTTGCTCGATCGGCGCCACGTTCGCGCCGTAGATCGCCTGCGAGACCACATCCGCGTCCAGCGACGGCTTGGAGTACATGTTAGCCACCGGTTCGAGGACAACCGCATTCGGCAGCGCCGCCGCGAAAAAAGCCAGGGCCATGATTCCGGGCATGGTTACAGGGTAGCGTAAGCGGGTGGCGGCGCCGCCGGTCTGTGCCGGCGATGGGCTTGAACTCGAGCGGAAGCCGGCGTTGTTCTTTGACGGACAGCTAAGGCGCACAAGCCCGAACCTGGCCGGGGTAGCCCTTCGGGACGCTCATCAGCTCCATCGGGTGAGCGCAGTGCAGCCTGCGCGATTCGCGGAACGCAACTCCCGCCGCCCGGAGCCGTTCTCCAACCGGCTCGTGGAAATAAGGGATGTTGACCTCCACCTCGCCCTTTTGCCGCAGGAAGGCCATCTGCTCGGAGGTAGTGCGCGTGGATCGCGCCTCCCATCGGAGGTGGACGAACCCCACCAGTACGGCGTCGATCAAGAGGAGCGCGGCCAGCCCCCAGGCGGTCCAACGAACTGCCCGCCAGCCCGGGACGGAGAGCCCGGCGATCACCGCGATGATCGGCAGCCACCAGAGCTGCGGCCCGTAGCGCGCCCACCACATGTGAAGGCCCGACAGAGCCGAGACCGCCACCGCGGCGGCGAGCAAGACGACGATCTCGCGCGGCAGGCCCGGCCGGATGAGCGCCGCGGCCATGACCACGAGCGCAATCAGGAACGCGCCGCTGAACAGCGGACCGAATCCCGCGATGCGCACGTCGAGGAAGTAGAACATCTCGAAATCGCTCCAGCGCACGTCGAAAGGCCACATGAGGCGCGCGTCCTTCCCCGGATAATAGGGCTGGGCTCCCGGCCGGCCGAACAGACCATACGAAAAACGAACGAAACGGTTGCGGCCAACCATGTTCGCGGGAGTCTCCCACCGCTCATTGGGGTCCTGACCCCGGTCGGCGTAGCTGGGAAAGGCCGCGGTCCCCAGCCAGGGATAGAAGGGATGGCCGCGATGGATGGTATTGGTCACGTAGGGATTGAAGCCGAAAACCACGGCGGCGAACAAGATGACAGCGAGCTGAAGGCCGGCCCAGCGCAGCAGCATTCGGCGCCGCCGAATGAGCAGGTAGATCCCTCCCGCGGCGCAGAAGAAGCAGAGAAAAACCAGCGCCGAGAATTTGGAGTTAACGCAGAGAATCGCGGACGCCACGGCTACCCCGTTCGGTAGTGGAACGCCCCCGGGCCGGTGAAAGGAAACCGCGGCCGCCGCGACGTAACAGGCCAGAAACGAAATCCAAAGTCCATCGACCTGGTATGTGGCAAGCTCGCAGACCACTACCGGGTTGAGCGAAACCAGGGCGGCGATCGGGATTGCCACGCGGCGGCCCATGCCGAATTCCAGCAAGGCCGCCGCTACGGCGAGAAACATGGCGGCCAAGGATATCCACGGCGCGGGTTTCGCCCATTCTATATGGCCTGTCGTCTGGAAAAGAGCCAGAGCGTCGTACCAGGCGCCCTTTGCGTAGTGCCGGACGTAATCCTGGAGGGATGGCTCGAATGTGCGCATAGGGTCGCGCAGGGGATTCCAGCCGTGCGACATCTGGTAGATGGCTGTCTGGTGGTACCACTGGCCGTCCCACGACATGTCGAAGAAGGCCGCGGACAGAATCAGAGAGACGCCCAGAACGGCGAGCGCGGTGGCCGGCGGCGCGATTCGCAACGGACCGCGCAGACCCTCCCGCCGGGCCAGCCAGTCGCCCGCCGCCAGCGAAAAGAGCACTGCGGCCGGCGCTACTAAAGGTGAAACCCGCCAGCCGGCGCAGAAGCAGAGCAGAACGCCGGCCTGCGCAAAAAGTAAGAAGCCCAGCAGGATCGCCGCGGCGGACCAACAGAGCCTCGCCAGCTCGTGGTCCGAGTTCGAAGCCGGACCGGCGTCCCGGCTGGCGCACTCTCCGATGGCTTCGTCGTTCACCGGCGCGGTTTCATTCATGGATACTCTGGCCTCATTGGTTCATTATCCCGATCGCAAACCGATCCTTTCCGGACAGTTTCCTTCGCGTCTTCGCGCCTCCGCGTCAAGGTTCGAGTTAGCTTGAAGACATGAGAGCCGCCATCCTGAACTCGCCCGCCAGCGTCCTCGATCGCCCCCTGGAAATCGGTCGGGCGCCCCAACCCGAACTCCAACCGGGTCGCGTCTTGATACGCGTGCGAGCCTGCGGCGTTTGCCGGACCGATCTGCATATTGTCGAAGGCGAGCTGCCGCCGCGCCGCCGGCCGTTGATTCCCGGCCACCAGATCGTCGGTGAGATCGCGGGCGGATCGGCGCCGGGCCTTCCACTCGGCGCCCGCGTGGGCGTCTCCTGGCTCGGCGGCGTCGATGGCGGCTGCCCATATTGCCGCCGCGGCGCCGAAAACCTTTGCGACGCGCCCACCTTCACCGGCTACACCGTCGATGGCGGCTACGCCGAGTACGCGCTCGCGCGCGCCGATTTCGTTCATCCGCTCCCGGGCGCGCTCGACGATCTCCAGGCCGCGCCGCTCCTGTGCGCCGGCATCATCGGTTTCCGCAGTCTTCGCGTGGCCGGAGTCGAGCCTGGAGAATCCGTCGGCCTGTTCGGCTTTGGAGCGTCGGCGCACCTGGCAATCTCCGTCCTGCATGCCTGGAAGTGCAAAGTCTACGTCTCAACAAGGGGCGCTTCCCACCGCCGGTTAGCCGCCTCCCTCGGCGCCGCCTGGGTTGGCGCCGAAGAGGACCGCCCGCCCGTCGAGCTGGATCGCGCCATCACTTTCGCTCCCTCCGGCGACGTGGTGATCGCCGCCCTTTCCAGCCTGAGAAAAGGCGGCGTCGTTGCGATCAACGCCATCCACCTGGACCGCATCCCCGAGTTCGACTACGACCGCCTGCTCTGGGGCGAGCGTCAAATCCGCAGCGTCGCCAACATGACCCGCGCCGACGCCCGCGACTTCCTCCAAATCGCCGCCGCAATCAACCTCCGGCCCAAAGTGACCGCCTTCCCCCTCGATCAAGCCAACGAAGCGCTCCAGGCCGTGAAAGCCGACTCGATCGACGGCGCGGCGGTAATCACGCTGTGACGCGTGGACCTCTGAGCCCGGCGCCAGGATACGGCCGCCCCGAAAGAAGTTTCGCACACTTCGTGGCGCGGACGCTCGTGTCTCCCGCGCCGGGACTCATCCCGACGCCGGCCCGGTGGGGCAGGCCTTTCGGCCTGCGATGACGCCTTCTGGCGTCATCCTGCACGGCGGTTGCCAACCGCCGCGCGCGCCGATCGCCAATCGGCGCGCCGGTTATCAACCTGCCCCCACGGAACACCCGCGGCTCCTTAACCGTATATCAAGGTCTGGAGATCGATCATGCTCCGAGATGTCACCTATTCCCTCCGAGCGTTGCGCAAGGCGCCGGGATTCGCCGCCGCGGTCGTCGTTTCGATCGCGCTCGGCGTGGCCGCGAACACCACCGTGTTCAGCATGGTGAACGCGACGCTGCTCGGCGCCCTTCCCGTGCGCGACCCGCGCGGGCTGTATGAGTTCTCGGGCGGAAGAACCATCACTTTTCCGTATGCGGACTATCGCGATTTCCGCGACCAAACCGGCGGCGCGTTCGCGGGCCTCGCGGCGCATTTCCCGGCCGCGCCGGCCAGCATCGCCGGCCAGGGGACCCCCGAACGAGTATGGGGCGAGTTGGTGTCCGGGAACTACTTCTCGGTGGTCGGCCCGCCTTTAACGCTGGGCCGTGGCGTAACCCCGGAAGAAGACCAGGTGGCGGGGCGGAGCGCGGTAGTGGTGCTGTCCGATTCGCTGTGGCGCCGGCGCTTCGGCGCCGATCCGAACGTGCCCGGCAAAACCACCGTACTCAACGGTCACCGCTACGCCATCATCGGCGTGATGTCGCCCAGATTCCATGGCGTCGATCGCGGCCTCGTTCCGGAGTTCTGGGCTCCCTTGGCCATGCGGGCCGACTTCGCTCCGGACCTCTCTAAAGACCCAGAGAGCCGGACAGAGCATATCCTCGTCATTACCGGCCGTCTCAAGCCGGGCGTCAGCCGGACGCAGGGTGTCGCGGCGATCAACGTGGTCGATTCCCGCATACACGACGCGTACCGCAAGAATCAGCGCCGCAAGCCGCTCACGCTAGCCGAAGCCGGCGGAGTCTTTGGCGGCGGGGCCATGGGGGTTGGCGGCTTCATGGCGATGCTCATGGTAGTAGTGGGGCTGGTGCTGCTGATCGCCTGCGCGAACGTCGCCAACCTGCTGCTGGCCAGGGCGGTCGAAAGGCGGCGCGAAATCGGGATTCGTCTCGCGCTCGGCGCGGGACGAGGCCGCCTGATCCGCCAACTGCTGACCGAGAGTGTGGTGCTGGCGTCGATCGGGGCCGCCGGGGGCTTTTTCCTGGCATTCGCAGCGGCGCGCGGACTTTCGAGTTTCCAGCTCCCGCTGCCTATCCCCTTCGCTTTCGACTTCACGCCCGACCTGCGCGTTCTGGCTTTCACCGCCGCGCTGGCGGTGGCCGCCGGCGTCCTGGCGGGCCTCGCGCCCGCGGTCATGGCCACTCGCACGGACCTCGTCTCCGCACTCAAGAACGCGGGCGCCGGATTCGGTTTCTTTCGCCGGTTCGGATTGCGCAACCTGCTGGTCGGGTTGCAGGTGACGCTGTCCGCGATCCTGTTGATCGCCGCGGGCCTGTTCCTGCGCAGCCTGGGAAACGCCGCCTCCATCGACCTCGGAATCCGTCCGGAGAACGTGTTGCTGATGACGGTCGATCCAGTGACGGCGGCTTATTCGAACGACCGGCTCCGCGAGTTCCTGCGGCAACTGGAATCGCGCGCTGGAGCACTGCCGGGCGTGCGCTCCGTAGCGGCCGCCAACATTCTGCCGCTCAGCCTGGCGGAAAGCGACCAGGAGTTTCAGGAGGTCTCCGGACCTGCCGGCAAGACGACCGGCGCCAACGTCTACTCCGTGACAGCCAGGTACTTTGAGACCATCGGCATTCCCGTGGTCCGCGGCCGGAGTTTCAACTCCGATACGGACTTGACGAAGCCGGTGGCAATCATAAGCCGCACCATGGCCCGCCGGATGTTCGGCGACGCCGACCCGGTCGGACGCATGATCGCCACTGGCGACAAGAAGAACGCATACGAGATCGTCGGAGTCTCCGGCGACTCGAAGTCCGTCACCCTGGGCGAGGAGCTCAAAGCGTGCGCCTATACTTACTTGCCCCGCAAAGCCACGGAAGACGTGATGAGCCTGCTCGGTATGACCATCCTGGTGAAAACTTCCGGCGATCCGGCGGCGATGACTCACGCGATGCGGGATGAAATCGGCAAGCTCGACCCGAACCTCGCCGTGTTCAACATGGAAACCATGACGCAGCATGTGGCTAAGGCGTTCATGGTTCCGCGTCTCTGCGCCACGCTATTCGGCGTCTTCGGTCTGCTCGGCCTGGCGCTCGCCAGCGTGGGCCTGTACGGCGTGGTCAGCTACTCGGTGCGCAGCCGCACCCGCGAAATAGGAATTCGCATGGCGCTGGGCGCCCGCCCCGCCGCGATCCTCGGGCTGATTTCAAAGCTGAGTCTTTCGATCGTCGGCGGAGGCCTCTTGATTGGACTCGGCATGGCATGGTCCCTGAGCCACGTCACCGCCAGCCTGCTGTACGGACTCAGCGCCACCGACCCGGTCACATTTATCGCGGTCCCCCTGGTGCTGCTCATCGTAGCGCTGACCGCGGTCTACGTCCCCGCGCGCCGGGCGGCTTCCATCCAACCGATGACCGCGCTGCGAATGGAGTAGCGCGCTTACGCCGCCGGTTCGGGTTCGTCGTTCAGCTCCGGCTCCAGCGCCGGCTCCGAAACCGGGATCGCGCGAATAGCGAAGCGAGCGTGTTCCTGGGCCGGCTCGGAAAGCCTCACCTCGCATTCGCAGCAGTCGCTGCACCGCAGGCACTTCTCGCAAAGGTGGTTATTGCAGGCGTCCTTGGTGCATCGCGCGCAGATGCGCGTGGACTCCTCGCCGCAGATGCTGCAAGTGAAAGGCATGGATTACTGTCTCTTCCTCCCGGCGCCGGAGGCCGCCGGCGGCTGCTCCGCCAGGCTCGCCCGGCAGCGTTGCGCTTCGCGGTCCATCACTTCAAATTGTTTCTCGCGATCCGCCGCCAGGTCCACGATATACTGGCGGAACCGCTCGCGATTGGTCCCGTTCTCCGCCGCGAGACTGGTCAAGGCCTGAGCCGCCGCCGGGCTTTGGTAGTTGCGAATCCCTTCTTCCAGGGAGCCGAGCATGGTCTCCAGGCTTTCGATGCGAAACAGCAACATTAGCGCGTCCGCCAGTTTGCCGGGGTCGGCCGCAAGCGTCTTGGCGCCCTCTTCGAACGCCTTGGCCTGCTGCTTGCTCGATTGGAGTTGCGCGGCGTAGGTCTCCGAGGCGCCCTTGGCCGCCCACGCCCGGGCATCGACGCGGTCGAGCGCCTCCAGCACGCGGCCCGCGTGCGCTCCCATTTCCCCGAGGATCACGGCGACGTCCCACTCGGTTTCGAGTCCCCGCGGTTGTGGCCCAGCGGTCTGAGTCTGTCCGAAAAGCGCCGCGGCGCAGGCGAGAAAGACCACTCCGCGCGGGATTAGAGGCATGTCCTCTTCAATCTATCACGCGCGTGGTGGGGCAGACCCCCATAAGCGCTAAGATAATGATTGACTTCTATTCATTTTTTGCGTACTCTGA
>CAIRXZ010000283.1 GCA_903882645.1 uncultured Acidobacteriia bacterium
CTTCAAGTCGCTCTATCGAAAACGCTCCGGCCCCGAGGATTGCGCGCGCGCCCGAGGGTCATGTCAGCCGGAGCGTTTCCGATACAGCCCTAGGACTTCGAGGAAAGTCGGCCGTCCGCTGCTGGCGCGGGCGGTTCACAGCTTCCGGGCGAGGAGTCGCACGATCCGGACTTTGTGATTCAGGCGGGCATCGGGTGTCTGCTGCCACTCGGCAATTCCGGTTGTGTCCTCGTAGAACACGATCTGCAAGTCCGACCAAGCCTTGGCTAACGCGTTCACTTTGTCCAGTTCCGTTTCCGGCCAACCGGGATCGGGATCGGTGAGCGACCGCAAAGGCCGGTCGATCAGCACGAAGCCGCCGGGCTTCAACGCCGCCCGGATGCGCGCTACGAACCCGGGATCGATGAGCGGCGCGCCGACGTAGATGAAACAGATGAGGTCCCAGCGCGCCGCGCGGTAGTCGAAATCCTCAAGACGCGCCTTAAGAGTGGTGATGGTCACGCCGGCTTTGGCGGCGTTTGCGCTGGCCACTCGCAAGCCTCCCTCGGCGAGATCGAAGCCCGTGACGTCCCAGCCCTTCGTGGCGAGGTAAACGGCATTGCGGCCCTGTCCCATTCCTACGTCCAAGGCCTTCCCTGGTTTCAGGGTCTTGAGGGTGGAAACCAGAAACGCAGTGGGCTCGGTGGTGAAGCGGACCTGATTCGGGTCGCGGTACGCCCTGTCGAACGTCAGCGCATCCATCTGTTCCCGGTATTCGAGTTTCTGCTCGTACAGCTTGGGAATCAGCGCGATCCGCTCGTCGGCCTGCGCGGCGGTCAGGCCGCTCTCCAGGAGCCTGGCGCGGTAGCCGGCGATCGCCAACCCGCCCGTCTGGGTCTTGGCCCAGTCCATAAACTCACGCCAGATCTTGTCGCTATCGACGCCCTGGGCGACTGCCAGGAACGAAAGCAGTAAGGCGACCAGGGCATGTCGCATTCGTGTCTTGGACAATGGCTACTCCTCTTGCAGGGTAGCGCGGATCTAGCTGTTCGCGCTGATCTTCTCCATCGGTCTGCCACTGCATGTTCTCCGGTTTGTCGACCGCGCTTTAGCGGCACGATATAGTCCACCACGTAGCCAGGGCAGGTGCCCGTCTCTTCCCAGTCGCCGGGCAAGGTCTCTCGAACTCGCGCCGGGCCACCGGCTCACCTCGATCCAGAGCAAGATTTCACTGCAACCGGGTAGCGGGTTGCCGATAGGAACTCACGGTACACATAAAATGCAAACCAACTCTCCTGGTACATCCCAGGCTCTACTGGACGGCGTCGTAGCCGTTATCCGGCAGCAGGTCATCGCCGACATGCAGGCCGCCCGGGCGCATTCCACTCGCCGCCTTAGCGAAGAATAATTGACGATTGGGCTGTAAGACTTCCGAGAATTGCCAACAGGGTATTTATGAGGCACGAGATCATGCAGACGAACCGGCGATGCCGCCCATCAACCGGAAGATCCGGCTGATGTTGTCGCACAGGGAGAGGACTGATGTTGGTCGACACCACGTTTGAAACGCACTATTCCCTTGCCGACTTAGCCAAGCAATGGAGGATCGGCAGGGAAACCGTGCGCCGGCTCGTCAAGGACGAACCCGGCGTATGCCGTATTCAACTCGGCAAGAAGAAGAGCATGTGCAGATACTCCGTGCCCGACTCCGTCGCTCGCCGGATACACACGCGCTTGTTCAACCCGGCCGGCGCCCTCAAGGCCGCCTGAACGCGGAATGCCCCTCTGCGACGATGCTCGCGGCGGGGCATTCGCATCTCTGGGCTACTTCGTGCCCGTCCTTGGCATCTCGACAACGACGTTTGGCTTCGGCCTGGGCTTGTCGTCAAACGCCTCCCGAAGAATTCTGGTAAGCCGTTCCTGGCGTTCCGGTACCCATGCGCCGTAATACTTGCGGACGATCTCTTCCGTATTGCCGAGAAGCTCTGCGACATCCCTGACAGTCACTCCCGGCTTTTGCAGAAGAATCCGGGCAAAGGTATGGCGGAAACGATGGGGGGTCGGCTTTTCTTTCCAGGGGCCGCAGAGTTCCCAAACCTTGTTGAGCTTCCGGCGCCACAGGTCCGTTATCACGTCGAGGTCTTTGGTGGTGTGTTCGCCGAAAATGAAAGGCCTGTGGACTTTTTCCCGTGCGCGGATACGGTCCTGAAGCCACTGCGGAACCCACGTATAGACATGCGTTCCGGCCTTAGTTGTGCGAACGCGGATTTCGCCGCTCCGCTGCATCCGGTCGATGTGAAACAGCGCGACATCGGAAATGCGCAGCCCGGTATAGATGGATAGCGATATGAAGTCGGCCAGGTCTTCGCCGGTCCATTTGTGCCTCGGGCCGGTACCGTACTTCGGACAGGCCTTATACATTCGCTTCAACTCGTCATCGGTGAAAGGTAGCTTTTGTTCGGCCCGCTTCTCCGATGCGTCCCGCCCTCTCGGGTTCTTGACGGCGCGGGCGGGGTTGCGCGTAATCCATTCGTTGGCGACGCAATATTCAAAGAACGGCTTCAGCATGCTCATGCGCCGCGCGCCTGTCTGCGGATTGATGGCCCACGATGTACGGAATTCGCGCACGTCGGTCGGCTCCCACTGGTCGATCATGACGTACCCGCGCTTCTCGGAGAACTCGATCAGCTTGGTAAGCAGGAGCCGGTATTTTTTGTGCGTGGCGAACGCGGCGGTTTCCTGAAGCTCGTCAAGGAAAGCTTTCACGGCGCGCTCGATGGTGACGCGCCGGGCTTGCACCGGTTCCGGCAAGGGCTCGGGCGGCAAGGTTTCGCCATCCCATGATCCGGCCTTCACCCATTCATCGGCAATGGCCTTGGCTTGCTCCCACTCAGTCGCGCCGGTTTGCTTTCGGTTGAATTTCCCGGCAATCGTGCCGGACACATGGATGACGCAGGCGCAACGCTTCCAGCCTCGTCGCCCCTCCTCGAATTCACCTGTGCGCGAGTCCTCGGGATGGTTGCCTTCGCAGTCCTTGCGATGCCGCCGACACAGCTTGAGGGCCATGCCCAATTATGCAACATCTCAGCACGCTATTGCACGCTACAGTGCTGGATTGTCTCTATATTATTAAAAACACGATGGCGGAGAGGGGGGGATTCGAACCCCCGGTAGACCGTTAAGCCTACGACGGTTTAGCAAACCGCTGCTTTCGACCACTCAGCCACCTCTCCGGAGATGAAATGGTTCGCTTCGAGCATCGTAGCACAGCGCGATTTCACACGGGAAATCGAGACTGGGGCCGGTAGCGCCGCCGGTCTTTGCCGGCGGCGTTCCTGGTTCGGGCTTCAAGCCGCCGCCCGAAGCGCCAGCGCCCGATTTGATTCCGCTCTCCGGCGAGACTACAATTGAATTGCATCCCTCGCGCGCCCGTAGCTCAGTTGGATAGAGCGTTTGCCTCCGGAGCAAAAGGTCGGCGGTTCGAATCCGCCCGGGCGTACCAATCCTTTCATAGACTTACGGGGAATTGCCGAAGCTTCAAGTGGGGCATAATTGGGGCATAATTCGAAGTCCCGCCCCACCCGCGCGCCCCGCGCCTCCTGGTCCCACCCACGCCAGCCGGCGCAAACGTGACGCGCCGGTGCGCGAACGGTGGGCAACGTGGGCGGCGTGGCTATCGCGGGAAGGTGTACTTCTCCAGGAGTTCAAGCCGCTCGATCTCGGCAGCCGGAGGCATGGCGAGAAATCGTCGATGAGCGCCCCAGCCGTGGGCTCGGTTACGGTGGTAGGATCGGCAGGCCGGCCCGGCCAGGCCTGATGGAAGAGAACCCCTTCAGGACCATTGACCGCTCCGGCTTGGCCTGCCAACGAGCTGAATGCGTTGACGCGATTGCACACTAAGCCGAAGTGAACGCGATGAGATGGGAGTTAGCTGCTCACCTCTGGTGGCGCGGCATCGTCTACGATTTCTACGAACGTCAGGAAGGCCAACCAGCTACTCCGGTTCTTCACACTGAAGAGCACGGAGCACTTCTCCGGTTCCTCTCGCTTGCCAAGCAGCGTTTCTTCGCATTCGACTTGGTTCCGGACGTGGGTGGGAACATCGACCCTGACTTTCAGGCGTGGCCGCCCTGTGACGGGGTTAAACACGTGCGAAAACCGAGTTGACCGCCCCGGCTCGAGCCTTTGCTCTTCGATTACCTTCTCAGGCATGAGCACCTTCAATCGCTATCGATGGGTCAGGTCCCAAAGCTTACGCTCTGGTCCCAAGACCTCCGTATCAAAGTCGGCGATGATCTGCAGACAAGTCTGCTGAACGTGATCGAGGCTCCCTGTCGCTAAACTGAACTGGAGGTTGTGCACGTCACCTTCGTGCTCTACCTTCAATAGGTCGAGTTTGAGTTTCTCGACGCCGACCACGCCGAGAAATCTCTTCAGCCACTCAGCAGTCCA
Source organism: uncultured Acidobacteriia bacterium (assembly GCA_903882645.1). GTDB lineage: Bacteria > Acidobacteriota > Terriglobia > Bryobacterales > Bryobacteraceae > BOG-224. The sequence continues at coordinate 4,432 of CAIRXZ010000283.1, forward strand.
CCATTCGGTCGTCTCCGGTTTGGTGGTCCGAACGGCGATCACGAACCCCCTGGGCGATTCGTCCTCCCGAGTCTGTATCGTCATGATGATCGCGGAGATTTGGAAGTCGGGTTTCTCTTCGACTATCGCAACGTCGCCAAGGCTTCTTAGCTCGCGACTGAGATAGCTAGTGAATTGGGATTTGAGCGGCGCGTCATCGCACTGGAGGAGTAGTTGAACCGTCGCCGAGAATTTGGGCGGGGGTACATGCTGTCCAGGAAGGGCCTGCGCTGACAGAAGAAGGGTGATCAACAGAGCAACGCCTTTGGGCATCTCGTGCTTCTTCATTTCAAGAGTCTACCACCGCGCCCCAGACACGGCGCACATGGAAGCTGCCGTCTTGCGGCATCGATTAGGAGGCAACCGCTGCGGTTTTGGTGTTCCTGCTGACGGGGAGTCTGAGAAAATGACCTCAGATCGGGGATCTGCACCATTCCGCCGCGCCCTGTTGCTGAGCGTTCGCCCGTGGCTCTTCGCCATGCCGATGGCCTAAGCCATCATCAGTTGGCGCGCCCGTCGCTCGCGGGCTGCTGCTCAAACAGCATCTTGTCGAGCGCCTCGACCGCCGTGCGGACGCTCTCTGGAATCTCCTGGACGTAGACGCCCATGGTGGTCGATGGCGAGGCGTGGCGCAGATGGGACTGGATGTCCTTGGTCGTGCCATGCTTCTGGAACCAGGTCGCGCACGTGCGCCGGAAGGCCTGGAAGTTTACACTGGTCGAGCGGTCTATCCAGCGGGCGCCCTTGGGTAACTCCTTCGGGCGCGCCTGCATGATCCCCGCCAGGATCGCGGCGGGGTAGATGTGCCGCCGAAGGAAGTTCTGGGTGAGAATCGGCCCGCCAGTGTTGCTGGGGAAAATGAACGCGCCGCTCTGCGTCGCGCGCCAGGCCTTGAGCGAGGCCACGACGTCAATCGGCAGCCACACGTAGGCCCGGCTGCCCGCCGTCTTGGTGGCTTTCATCTTTCCTTCGACAGCAGCCTCGTCGATGCGCAGCCGCCCCGTGGCGGCGTCGAAGTCGTCCCACTTGGCTCCGAACAATTCGCCGGGCCGCAGTCCGCAGACCAATTGGATTCTGCAGATCAGCCGGTCGCGCGCGTTCATCGAATCGAGTAGCGCGCCAATCTCTGCTATCGAGAGGAAGCGGCGGCACTCGGGCCGGACGTCGGGCTGCGGGAGTTTGCGCATCGGGTTCTTGCCCAGCAACTCCTGCTCGACGGCCTCCTCCAAGCAGGCGTTCAGGTAGCACCGCACTTTGTGCACCACCGACTTCGACGACGTGCGCGCGGCGTCCTGGATAGGCGTCCAGCGGATTCGGACTCCTGGGGCAAACAATCAAGGTGGGGCAGAATTGGGGCAGAATTGCCCCATGCACTCCCTGAAAAGGCCACTAAAACCCACTAGGTTGTGTAGAAAACACAAGGACTTAGCCCATGGCACGTTGCCTCCGGAGCAAAAGGTCGGTGGTTCGAATCCACTCGGGCGTACCATTCTTTTCATGGGCTTACAGCCAAGACAGCCCCCTTCAGGCATCGAATCCGTATCGTCGGACGATCTCCCGACGGTTCACCGCCGATACGGGGCATGGCATCTTGGCCCATAATTATACAAGTGGCTGTTTGGCAGCAGCGGAAAGCTCCGTGAAGGCGCCGGATCACCACATGCTCAGCGCGCTGTTCCATCGCTTCATTCCAGCTTCCGCGTATGGCGGCCAAACTGCGTTTCCCGCTTTGTCGAGGATCGATTGGGAACTTCAGCGCTGTCCGGGCGCCGATTCCGCGGCCGGCATTCTTGAGAGATGGAAGCCGGATCTATATACCCGTTTGCGCGCGCGTTTCGCCTCTACGGCCGCCCAGGCGTTGACGCTCAAGATCCTCAACCTCTGCCTGGCCCGGTATCACTTCCATACTCGTGGCGCAGCCGTGCTGTCGCGCCCGTTCGGCCTCGTCACAGATCCCTCCAACATGTGCCGGCTCGCGTGCCCGGGCTGCGTCCACTCAACTCGCGCCGAAGCGCTGAAGCTCTTCGACTGGCGGCCCGGCACGCTATCGGAGGACCGGCTCTCCGCGCTGCTGAAGCTCTACGGCCCCTATGCGATCGGAGCGTATTTCTGCAATTACGGCGAGCCGCTGCTCAACCTCGATACGCCGAAGCTAATCCGCCTGGCGAAAACGTACCTGATGGGAACGGCGCTTTCGACGAGCCTCTCGGTCCGCCGGTTCGACGCGGACGCCTATGTCGAATCGGGACTCGATTTCATGATCCTTTCGATCGATGGCGCCACGCAGCCCGTGTACGAGAGGTTCCGCCGCAATGGCGACCTGGACCTCGTTTTCGGCAACATCCGCAAACTGGTGGACGCTAAGCGCAGGTTGGGCAAGCGCACTCCGGCGCTGTCCTGGAACTTCCTGGCATTCGAACATAATGCGCACGAGATCCCCCCGGCCGTCCGCATGGCGCGCAAACTCGGCGTCAACCAGTTTCGGGTGGTGAATCCCTTCGACGTGCGGTGGGACGATCCGGAGATTCGCCCCGCGGCGGTGAAAGCCGGCGTCCGAAGATTGGATTGGCTTTCCATCGCGAATCGGCCCGAAAACTGGAACCCGTTCCCGGACAGCGTGGAGAGCGGCGCGATCGCGCGCGCGTTCGAGCGCCCATGGAACGAACACGCCGCAAGCGATTCGGCGCCGCGTTCGGGCCACACTTGTCATTGGCTGTACAAGAACATCGTGATGGACGCGACAGGACGGATTCTGCCCTGCTGCGGGGGGCCGCGGCCGGATATGAACCTGGTATTCGCCACTCTTGACGGCGACGGCGGCGACCCGTTCAACTCGGAGAAGTACCGTCGGGCACGGGCATGGTTCTCCGGCGGCTCTCCCGCTTCCGACGGCGCCCCGTATTGCGCACGGTGCGAGTGGGACCACACAACCGTGAACATCGGCGGTCCGGAGATCGGGCGCTATTTCCGCGCAGCCGATGCGGCTTTTTTCGATCGCCGGAGCTTGGGCATTCTGTCCGGCTGGTGATGCCCGCGAGGGGCCAGGCTTTCAGCCGGCCGCCAACTGTCTGGCCGGCGCTCTTCGTGCTGTCGTGACGCCGGGCAAAGGCCGGCCGGCGCTTGAACGAATCGTGAGTGACCTGGACCTTTGAAGCGGTTTCTCGTTCCTTTCTCCGCCGCTGCGGAGTAAAATGGGACCGGTTTTCTTCATTCGGGAGGTGAACTGTGTCCAATCGGCGCGAGTTCCTGGGTGAATTGATGAGCGCGGCCGGCCTGGCCGCCGCCGGGCAGGCTCCAGGCAGCCGCATCCTCGGGGCCAACGACCGGGTCCGCTTCGGCCTGATCGGCGCGGGCGCGCGCGGCGTGGAGGATTTCGGCTTCGCCCTTCGTTGCGCGAACGTGGAGGCGGTGGCGGTGGCCGATGTGTACACCGGACGTTTCGATGCCGCCAGGAAGCTGGTTCCGAACATCAAGACCTACCGCGATTTCCGTCAGTTGCTCGACGACAAAAGCATTGACGCGGTGTTGATCGTCACGCCGCAGCACCAGCACTGCCTGAACTTCGTGCCGGCCATACAGGCCGGCAAGGATGTGTATCAGGAAAAGACCATGGCGTTCACTCCCGCTCACGCCCGGCGCATGAAGCGCGCGTTTGAAGGCTCGGGCCGGGTGGTTCAGATCGGCATGCAGATGAATAGCGGGCCGGGACTTCAGAAGGTCCGCGAGCTGGCCACCAAAGAGAATATGGGTTCCATCACGGCGCTTCAGGCCTTTCATTTCCGAAACTCGGCATACGGCGGGTGGATGCGCGCGATTCCCCCGGATTGCGACGCCGAGCACGTCGATTGGGCGGCTTTTCAAGGCGAGGCGAAGTCCTGTCCGTTCGATCCGCAGCGCTACATGAACTGGCGTTTCTACTGGGACTACTCGGGCGGCAACGTGTTCGAGAACATGGTCCACCAGGTGGGTTTCTGGTATGGGGCGCTGGGTTGGAACATTCCCGAAGCGGTGACCATGAGCGGGGCCGATTATCTTGCCCCCCGGATGCGCGTCCCGGATACCATGTCGGTGACCATGCAGCAGCCGGAAAAGGTTTTGTTCACGTGGAATTCCATGTTCGGCAACGCTTACTTCGGCGAAGGCTACGACTTGCTGTTCGGCAATTCGGCCACGCTGATTCACGAACAGGGCGATAACGCGGCTCTGTTGCCGCAGCGTCGCAGGGGTGCGCAAGCCGCGGCCGGCGCGCCGGCGACCGCCCCAGCCATCGGAGGCGGTTCTTACAAGGACTATACGACAGCGCACCTGCAAAACTTTTTCGATTGCGTGCGCAGCCGCAAGGAACCGGTCTGCCCGTTCGACCTGGGATACCGCGTAGCCACCGCCTGCCAGATGGCCATCGCCTCGTTCCGTCAGCAGCGCACGGTACGCTGGGACCCCGAGACGGAAGACATCGTTTGATCCATATGACTCGCCGAGACCTTCTGAAGACTGCGCCGGCGCTGGCCGCCGCCGGACAGCTTAGCGGCCAACCCGCCTCCACGGGCCGGCTGCGCGCCGGACTGGTCGCTTACTCGTTTCGGGACCAGCTCGCGAAACACGCCATGACGTACGAAACGCTGATCCGGTACGTCGCCGATCTGGGCCTCGACGGACTCGATACGACGGTCTACTGGTTTCCCGATACGTCGGACCAGTTTCTGGCGTCGCTGCGGCGCGCCGCATACAAGAACGCGGTGAGCCTCTACAGCATCGCGGCGCGAGTGAACCTCTGCCAGCCAACCCCGGAACTGCAGCGCGCCGAAGTAGAGAACGCCAGGAAGTGGGTGGACGTCGCCCAGAAGATTGGCGCGGCGCACGTGCGCGTATTTGGCGGCGCCGTCCCGCGAGGCGCCACCCAGGAACAGGCCATCCCGTGGGCGGTGGAGGTGCTGAAGCGGGCGGCGGAATACGCCGGCTCCAAGGGCGTCCTGCTCGGGGTGGAGGACGATGGCGGGCTTTCGGCCACGGCCGAACCGACGGTGGCGATCGTCAGGCAGGCGGATTCGCCGTGGGCGGGCATCAATCTCGACACGGGCAACTTTCCGAAAGACGGCTACGCCCAGGTGGCGATGTGCATTCCGTATGCCGTCAACGTCCACTTCAAGGGGAAGATCGCGAGCGAGAGCGGCGCGAAGGAAGACGTCGACGTGGACCGCCTGCTCGGCATGTTCGTGAAGGCGGGCTACCGGGGCTATATCTCGCTCGAATACGAGGACAACGACCCGGAGACGGGCGTGCCGCGCGTTGCGGCGCAACTGCTGCGCGGGGTCGGGAAATACTCGGCGTGATTTCTTTCTCAAGGCTTCGGGCCGGGCATGCCCGGCCCCTGCGCCGAGGCGTCGTCTTGCGCGGGCGTCCTTGCCAGTGAGCGAATGGGCAGCCACAGCAGCCAGAACAACGCGAGGGCGGCGGCCGCTCCTCCCAATAGATACATCGGCCAGGGGCCGAACGCATCGAGCAGTGACGCATTCTTCGGCTTGCGGCACAGGTACATGTAGTTGGCGCCGGAGACCGCATTGAAACAGCCTATCGCCGCCGCGTAGGCCGAAATCAGGCCAAATGCGCGCCAGGGAGCGCCGCGGCGGAGCGGCGCCGTCCCACCGAACACCAGAACCCCGGCCGCGATCACGATTCCGCCATGCACGACGAAGAAATAGATGGACGGATAGGACGGCCACGGAGACCAGAGGTCCGGCGTGAGCAGCGCCATGCCGGCTCCCGCCAGCCCCGCGAAATAGGCGAGTTCGACAATCCACGGAACCGGGCGCAGGCAAGCCAGGACCGCGGCCCACAGCGTCAGGTCGCAGAGCTGAAGCGGCAGGTTCGCCAGATGGACGCCCTCGTGCGAGTAGCGGAAGACCCACCAGATCAGCTCGTTTCCAAGCAGGCCGAAGCCCAGGACGAGCCGCACCGGCCGGAGGGAGAGCCGGCCCTGCCGGCACAACGCCGAAAGCAGGATCGCCGCTACCGCAATCCCGGCCAGCAAGGAGATGTGGACGCGTCCGAACAGCGGCATCGGGGGGTGCCAGTTTCCTAATAGCCAAGAACCGCTCCCTGACGGTCGCGGCTCTGTTTGCAGCCCAGTGCATCATTCAGAGCCGCGACCGTCAGGGAGCGGTTCTTTACATCGGTATTATCCTTACGCGAACAACTCCTGCGCGCGGCCGACCCGCTCCCGCACGCGAACGCCGTTGGGGCAAGCGATCGAGCAGGCCCCGCAGTCGCCGCACCGGATGCCGCGGACGCGCTCCGGCAGTTCCAGGAACCGTTCGCGCGCCATGGCAAACTGGCCGTAACTCTCGGCGTAGGTCAGGAAGCGCAGCATGTCCGGGACCGGCACGCCCTTGTCGCAGACTCCGTTGCACGACCCGCACATCCGGCAATAGATAGGGCCGATATAGGCAAGTTGCGCGGCCAGCAGCCGGTCGTCCTTCTCCGTGTATGGCTCGGCCATGGCGCGGAGGTTCTCTTGGAGCTGGTCGTGGTCCGTCATGCAGACAATCGCGGTGTCCAGCGATTCGTTCCGGAGGGCCCATTTGATGGCCGCCAGCGGAGCGCCTTCCTGGCTGAGTTGCTTGACCAGCGCCTGCGAGTCGGCCCCATAGAGCCGGTCGCCGCGCTGCACCCGGCTGGTCCCGCCGGCCAGCGTCTTCATGACGACAATGCCCATTCCGGACTTGCGCGCCTCCCGGATCGCCGCGGTCATGTCGGTCTTCGGCGCCTGGGTGTTCGTGTTCATGTCGGCGGCCACGGAGCGCATGGCGAAATTGTACGTGGTCAGCGCGACGTCGGTCTGCCCCAGTTTCGCCAGGTACGGCAGCATCCGGTCCATGTTGAAATGCGTGCTGACGCCCGCGAAGCGAATCTTGCCGGCTTGCTTGGCCGTACGTTGCGCCTCCAACAGGTCGTCGGTCACCTCGGCGGGATCGTTCTTCATGTGCAGGTACCAGATGTCGAGATGGTCCGTGCCCAGCTCGCGCAGGCTGGTGTCCAGGTCGGCGAGGACCTCCTGCTTCGTCTTGGCGCCGCTCTTGCTTGAAATGACCACCCGCTGCCAGCGTCCTTTGAGGGCAGCCCCCACCATGCGCTCGTTGTTTCCGTTCTGGTAACTCCGCGCGGTGTCGAAATGGACGATCCCGATATCGGCGGCGTGCTCGATCACGCTCGCGTCCGAGGTCGTCATGCAACCGAACGACAGCGAGGTCACCTTCAAACCCGTTTTCCCTAGCGTTCGGTATGTGAGCTTCACCTCATTCGCCGGCGTCTGCGCGGCGGCTTGTGGTTCAGGCGAGCCGCCGAGCGGCGCGCCGAGCGCCGTTGCAGGCAACGCCAGCCCGGTTGCAAGGAAACTGCGGCGGGAGGATCGTGGTTTCAAGTGAATTCTCCTTTGACCTGGATTCGGATGTCGAAACCCAGCATAGACTATTACATCACGATGGCTTTCCGCTTGTGGGGTCAGGCCTTCGGGCCTGCCGCCGGGCTTTGGCCCGGCGTCTCACAACAAGCCGAAGAACGCCGGCCAAAAGCCGGCGGCAGCCCGAAAGGGCCGGCCCCACAGGCGCGCCCGTCCTCGCGCGCATATACGCTCAGACTCAAGCCGTATTCCCGATGAACTGTCACGGCGGTCGCTTCTGTGCCGTACACCGAGGGCACCAAGCGCGCGAGCATGGAAATGCTACCATCGGTTCGTATGGAGCTGGCGATCGATATACAAGTCGAGGAATTGCCCGAAGGGTTGTTTCTCGCAACCTCGGATGAGCTCCCCGGCCTTATTGCGCAGGGCCGGACCGTCGCTGAGGCGCTCGATATTGCGCGCGACGTGGCGCGGAAACTGATTGAAGCTCGACGCGAGCGGGACGGCATTCCGGATTTGCCGACTACCCGTGAGCGGCGCGACTACACAATCGTGATCGCCGCTTGAATGGGCCGCCTTGCTGGGTTCCGATACAGAGAAATCACGCGCAAGCTCAGGGCGCGCGGCTTCGAGTTCGACCGTCAAGCCGCGGGTAGCCATGAGATATGGTTCAGTCGCGGCGCGAATCGGTATACAACGGTTCCTAACCATCCGGGTGACATGCCGGAGGGAACCCTTCGGGCGATTCTGAAGCAGGCGGGAATCGATCCGGAGGATTTCTTGCGGGCCTGAAGTGTTGACGTCAACTTGATTTAGTACTAATGTTTTAGCATGGATGCGAACATGCCCGGAATAGCATATTCTCATCGAAGGATGAGCCTGAAGCCGGGAGCGAAGCGATCCGGCGCTGAGTCTCCTTTCTGATAGGCTTTTGAACTCTGAGGCCGACCAACGGGAGGCCTGCGAGGGCC
>CAIRXZ010000284.1 GCA_903882645.1 uncultured Acidobacteriia bacterium
GGCAACAAACTCAGCAGTAATCCCCAACTTTCGTCGGCCGCGTTTTCCATGCTTCCGCACCCTGAAATCAGAGTACGCAAAAAATGAATAGAAGTCAATCATTATCTTAGCGCTTATGGGGCGGTCCCCCCGCGGGCGTGAGTCTTCCCCGGCGGGTGTGCGACACAAAAGTGGGGCCAGGCCTTCGGGCCTGCCGCCGGGCTTTGGCCCGGCGTCGCGCGACAACACGAAGAATGCCGGCTCAAAAGCCGGCGGCAGCCCGAAAGGGCTGGCCCCACAAAAGCGCCCGGCCTTGCGTACAGATGCGCTCAGATTCCCTGAATTCCCTCGGGATCTGCAGCCCCATCACCTCCAAGTCGCGCACCCTCACCCGACTCTTGACGCGCCGCCGAGGCCATAGCGGCGTATGTAGAGCAGGAGGAGTGGCAGCTTGGTGAAATCCATGCCGCCATCGGGGAACTGGACGCGGGACGGACCGTGAGCCATGAAAAGGCCGCAACCTGGCTAAGGTCCTGGGGGACGGCCGGCGAGAAGAAAGCTCCGCGAGGCTTTATTCGAACTGCGCCGGAGCTGACACCTTGAGGCTCTGCGCTACAAACTCGAGCACCGCTGTAATCTGCTCCCGCGTCACGTCGAATTGTTCCATCACTTCTTCGACGCTCAAATCCTCAAGGTTCTCGATGACGGTGGCAACGGGCAACCGGGTATCCCGGAACGTCCACGCGCCGCTAACCTTGCCGGGGATGCTCTCCACGGCGGGGCATTGCGACCAATCCAGAGGCGACGTTGCCATAAACCTGCGCTCCTTCCATCAGAGTACGCCAAAAGAGGCTTCGGACAAAAGGACCGGCGCCGTCTACCGCGGCGGCGTTTGGGCGGGGGCGCCGCCGGAGAGCGACTCGAGTTCGGACAATTGCGCGCGAACGGCGGCGGCGTCCGGCGCTTGCGGGGCGAACCGGAGGTAGCCGCGCATCTGTTCGGCGGCCTCGGGGAACGCGCGGCGGTTCGCCAGAATGACTCCCAGCAACTCCCAAGTCAGGGGGAACCGGCCGCGCGCGTCGAGCCGCTCGGCTTCGCGCGCGCTCTTCTCGGCGGCGTCGATGTTCCGCAGGTGGTAGTTGGCCAGCGCGTTCATGTAGTATGCCTGGGGGTAATCGTAGGAATCCAGACGAAGCAGGGCGGCGCTGGTTTCGGCCAGTTGCGGCCACTGTTTCTCGACGGCCTGGATAGCCGAGACGCTCAGATAGGGCTCCGCGTACTTCGGGTCGGCCCGAATGGCCGTTTGGAAGAAGCGGAGCGCGTCGTCGAACCGGGCGCGATCGCTCGCCAACTTGCCCAATTCATACCAGGCCGCGGCGTATCCGGGATAGATCCGCGCCGCATTCTCGAAGTTCTTGCGGGCATCGTCCAGCTTGTTCTTTCTGAGCGCCTCCCGGCCCTTCTCGAACGCGGCGCGGGAATCCTTCGGGGCCGCGAGCGTGCTGGCGCTGACGACCCGGCCTTCCGCCGGGGCGGCGCGGTGCAGCATGATGGTCCCCACGTTGGGATTGTCGAGCGCCCTGCGGTTGCCAAAGCTGATGGAGTCCGACCGGTATCCGGGCGCCTTGGCCCGTATTTCGCAGTTCGCCAACATCAGGCGCTTGGGCGTGACGTAGGTTGGCGTGCCGTTGACCGACTGTTCCAAGACGTTAGGGCTGCCGAAGTAACTATCCACCGACCTTACGCTCGCGTCCTGAATGGTCCCGCCATTGGGATCGCCGAGCCGAAAGCCGAAGGCGCCGCTTCGGTCGGCGAACCCTTCGGAGTGCGAAACGCCGTCGCAAACGCTTTCGATCACCACCGGATCGGCGAACGGCCGGCCGTCGTCGCTCATCACGCGGCCGGAGACGTAGAACGGCTCGGGGTGTTCCTGCGGAATCGCAGGCGGCGGCTGCGACGATAGAGGAGGCGACCAGATTGGAGCGGTAACCGCCGGCGCGCTGGCGGGCGGCGGAATGGGCGCCGCGGCGGCCGGTGGTTGGGCGGTGGGAGACGACGGCTGCGGGGATGCGCCGGGCTGTTGACCGCAAACTGGTTGAAGCAGCAGAAACGCAGCCGAAAAAGCGATCGCGCGTAAGCATGCCGGGGACATGGATCCCTCCACTCGCAGGCATTATTATGCCACCTTTCGCGCGGGAACCTTGCGGAGAACTGCCCGAATGCGGCCCGGCGCCCTCAGCGCTGAAACGACGTGGTGGTGAGGTTGCGCTCAATGGCGAACTTGACCAAGCCCACCAGATCCGGGACATTCAGCTTGCGCATCAGGCTGGCGCGGTAGGTGTCAACCGTCTTGGGACTGATCTCCAGGAGGCTGGCGATGTCCTTGGCTTTCAGGCCGTTCATCAGGTGGGAGAAGACCTCCATTTCGCGCGGGCTGAGGCATCCAAGAGGGTCGTCGCCGGGGCTCTGGCCGGCCTGGGTAAAAAGGCCCGCGCCGCGCAGCAGGGGTGAGATGTAGACGCCGCCATCGCGTATAAAGCTCAGGGCATCGAGCAGGTGGCGCGTGGGGCCGTCTTTCAGCAGGTACCCATCCGCGCCCGCCCGCAGCGCCTCCATGACAGCCGGCTCGTCGCGGCTGACGGACAGAATCACGAGCTTAACCGGGCTGCCGGCGGCCCGCAACTTCCGGACCACTTCGATCCCGGTCATTCCCGGCATCTGCAAGTCCAGAATGGCAAAGTCCGGCTTGAGCGAGGAGATCGCATCCACCGCCGCGCGACCGTCGGAACATTCCCCCAACACACGCATTCCGTTGGCTGTACACAGCGCCGCGAAACCCTCGCGCACGATGGCGTGGTCATCCGCGAGAACTACGGTCGTTGGCTGCGATTCCTGCATGGTTCTCCTTCAGTCTCGAATTCCCCGGTGGATTCGGAGAAAACGGGGCGAGAAGTTCCAGTGTAGTGCCTTTTGGTCCGCTCTCGACGTGAAGTTTTCCTCCCAGTGCGGCGGCCTGCTCCCGGATGGAGCGCAGTCCGATTCCGGCGGCGAGGCTGGCGGGCGCCGAAAGGAGTCCGGCCGAGTCGAAACCCACGCCGTTGTCGCGGATCGTGAGAGCCAGGCGGTTCCCGCGGGTTTCCAGACTCGCCTCGACGCGCGTCGCCCGGGCGTGCCGCGCGATGTTGGAGACCGCCTCCTGCGCCGCGCGGTAGGTCAGGATCTTCAACTCCAGGCCGGGCTGCCGGGGAAACGGCTCGATTCGCAGGGAGCCTTCGAAGCGTTGTGGAATCCCGCTCAACTCCCAGAGCTGGCGGAGCGCCGCCTCAAGCGTGAGGCGTTGCCATTCGGGAGGGTGCATCCTCGTCGAGAGCGCGCGGACCTGCTCCATGGCGTCCTGAGCGAGCCTGGAGATCCGCGCGAGCGCCTCGCGCGCCGCAGGGAGCCAAGGCCCGGTTTCGATCATTTCGACCTGAAGGCGGATCGCGGCCAGCAACTGTCCAACCCCGGTATGCAGGTCCCGGCTGAGCCGCAGACGCTCCAACTCGACCTGCCGGATAGTCCCGCCGCCGCGCCGCCGCCGGACTTGCCGGGCGAGCCGGCGCTCCGCTTCTTCCAGGCGGAAGCAGCGCCCCAGCAGAGCGCGCTGTAGCGCAAGCAGGCTTTCGGCGCCGCTCAGCGCCAAGCCGGGCCTGCCGATGATCCAATTCGCCAGAGCGCCGAGGCGGGCCTCGAGGATAAACAGATAATGGGATCCCTTTTCCGAGGCGGAATCGGGTTCCACGCCGTCACGCAACCTGAAGTCTCCCGATCTGAAGGATGATCCCTAGTCAGGATGGCAGTTTTCCGGGGGCCGCGCAATGCCCGCGGGTACCAGGGCGCCCAGTGTGCTATGAATACTGGGACTTGCATTCAATTCCGCGGCGTAATATAAGAGAATTACCGATGGAACGGTTACTCAAGTACGCACCGCGCCTGGCGATTTTCGTGGCGGGGATCGCCGCGGGCGCGCTGACCGGATCTCGCCGCGAACGCGGCGGCATGGATTCACAGACCGCCGGCGAGCTGAAGCGCGCGCTCGCCGGCCTGGAAAACCGCTTGGCCTCGCAGGAATCGGCCAACGCCAGCCTCTTCAGCCAGATTGAAGCACGGTTGGACGGACACGCCGCCAAGCTGGCGGAGGTTCCCTCGACGGCGCAGTTCACGGCCGCGGTCGAGCGGCTTCTGTCGAAGACCATGGCTTCTTTGGACGAGCGGCTGACGATCCAGGCGCATTCGATCGAAGTCCTGAAAACTACCGTCTCGCAGACCGACAGCCTTCTTGAGCGGGTGTTGGAGTCTCTGGACTCGCTCCAGACCTACTCCGACCCTTCGGGTCTGACTCAGGACGCCGCCTTTCAGCCGCCCGTGATCTGATCGGAACGCCAGGCCGCCTCCCAGGGCCAGGAGCCCCGGCAGCCGCGGTTTCCGCATTTTTTTCGCGCTTTCGCGCGGCCCTCGCGCCGGGACATTGTGCTTTTGTCCGAAACGTTCTATTCTCAACTTGACATGGACCTCGGGAAAGTCCTAGCTGAGCTAAGGGAAGAGCTGGACAATCTTACGGCTGCGATCCTCAGCCTCGAGCGATTGCAGCGAGTGAGCCCTGGCAGGGGCAGGCCCGGCAAACGCCACGGAGTCTCCGGTCCGGTCCGTCCCGCCGCCGCCGGCGGCGTACGCGCCAACCCGGGCTCGCGGAAAGCGCGCTAGCGTATTGTCCGGGAAACAACCAGCGGGGCAGGCCAGCGTTTTTTCCGCAGCCCGCCAACGCGGACGACGAAAAACGATCGTCTGCGCCGCAAAGCCATTGCGCGCAGCCATCCGGCCGGGGGGTCCAGTCCGGCTGAAAGCGGCCGGCCCTGAAAGAGCTGTTTCCGTTGTGGGAAGCTCGCCCCGTCCCGCGGCCGGTGTCAGCCGCCATCTTGTTGACTTTAAGGGCTGCCGCGGAGATCTTTGTGGTACACTCACCCTAGGGTCGGAGGGTGGCGTGTTTTCCGGCGCCTGTAACGCTGCGGCGCCCGTAAACGTCCAACTGGTGTAAAAGGCGGTTCTCCACAATCGGAGGCCGGGTAGATCACGATGCCCGATTTGTCGCAACCCAACAATCCGAATCCGTTGAACGAGGACGATAACCTTTCCCATCTCGGGCTGATTACGCAGCTCGAGGATCCCTGGTATCGCACGCTCATCCAGAGCGTCAAGGACCTTGTCAACCCGCCCAAGCTCCCGCCGCTCGAGCTCACTTCCAAACCCGTAGAGGTGGCGGATCTGGAGACGAAGTGGTACCTTTCGCTCTACCAGAACGTAAGAGACCTCGTCAGCCCGCCCAAGCTTCCACCCCTGCAAGTGACGTCCAAGCCCATCCCGGTAAAGGACATTTGGGGGCTGTACGGCCGTCAGAAAAAGTCGTTTGTGATGTCGACCGGGTTCCAGGTGGCGGTTATGGCCGTGCTCTTCATCGCCGGCGCGACGAAGCAAGGCCAGCAGGTGGTTTCCAAGGCGGTGACGCTCTTCATTCCGGTGGATAGCGCCCCACCCGAGACGGCGCCGAAGAAAGACCTCGGCGGCGGCGGAGGCGGAGACCGATCGCCATTGCCGGCCAGTTTCGGCAAGCTGCCCAAGGCCGCGCTGAAGCAGTTCACGCCCGCCGTGGCGGTTTATAACAACATGAACCCCAAGCTGATGATGGACCCGTCCATCCTCGCTCCGCCCGACACGATCCTTCCGCAGGTCAACTCGGACCACTACGGCGATCCCTTCAGCAAGAGCGGAATCCTATCGAACGGCACCGGGTCCGGCGGCGGCATCGGTTCCGGCAAAGGCGGCGGAATCGGATCCGGAAACGGCGCGGGCTATGGCCCCGGCGAAGGCGGCGGTTTCGGCGGCGGCGCGTTGAAGGCGGGCGGCGACGTAACCAAACCGGAGCTTCTGCACAAGGTCGAACCCGAGTACTCCGAAGAGGCGCGCAAGGCCAAGCATTCGGGTACCGTGGTGCTCTACATCGAAGTCGACACCACCGGCCATGCCACGAACATCCGTGTCATACGCAGCCTGGGGCTGGGCTTGGACGAGAAGGCGGTTGAAGCGGTCAAGAAGTGGATCTTCGCCCCCGGAAAGAAGGCGGGGAAGCCGGTGACCGTCCAAGCGACGGTCGAGGTGAATTTCCGCCTGCTGTAAGGCGTTGCCATTCGCGGTTTTGGCGGGCGGCCCGGTTCAACCGGGCAAGGGCCGGACATGTCCGGCTCCTACGGGTGGGAGGTTTCTCCGCTTCGGCACGCGGCGCACGGGCAGATGCGGCGGAAGTGCTCGTAGGAGTAGATGCCGGCGTTGTGGCCGTCGCTCCAATCGATCCGGATGGCGTAATTCCCAACCGGTTCCACGGCCAGCATCCTCAGCGCCGGCTGGTACATTTGGAAAGGGCTGCTGGCGGCCTGGCCCGGCTCGGCGCCCTTGGGACGCGCCGGCGCGCCATGGGTTTCGGCGCACCCGGCGCAGGGGCACTGGTCCCGCAAATGCCGAAGGCCATATTCGCTGCGGTGGCCGTCTTTCCAGTCGATCCTGATTCCCTTCGACTTGGAGATCGCGATGTGTTCGGGGTCGGTGTTGGCGGGCATGGTCAACTGTAGCGGCGTTCGACGTCGCGAACGCCCGATATCCGCCGCATGGCGGCCACCAGTTTCTCGAGCTGCTTCTTGTCGCGCACGTCCACGGTCATCTCGACCACTCCGCCGTCCAGATCGGTTTCGGCCTTGGCTTCGAAGTTGCGGATGTTGGTGTTCTCATCGGAGAGCACCGAGGTGAGCTGGTTGAGCATGCCCGGACGGTCGTCGGTATGGACGACGATGCGAATCGGGAAGGCGTCCTCGGCGGTGCGCGCCCACTCCACTTCGATCTTGCGCTCGACGTCGTACATGAGGCTTTGCACGTTAGGGCACATGCGGGAATGCACGGCCACGCCCTTGCCCCGCGTGAC
>CAIRXZ010000285.1 GCA_903882645.1 uncultured Acidobacteriia bacterium
GCTCCGGGTCGTTCTGGACTGTCGCCGGCGCCAATGCCATCATCGCTTTGCGCTGCTGCCGCCTTAGCCACAGGTTCGAAGACTACTGGGAAACCCGTTCCCGAGCCGCCTGATTACCCACTTTTTTGTCGTGCACCCCCCGGCGCTTGCCCTGGCGGGCGAGATGGAACCCGATTTCCGCCGGCTTCACGCGTCCGCGACCTATCGGGCCACCTGTTAGAATGGACCTTAGCCACCCCCGCAAGAACATTCGTCATGAAATTCGGCGTCATCGTCTTTCCCGGCAGCAACTGCGATCACGACGCTTTCTACGCCGCCAGCCAGAACCTCGGCCAACAGGCGGAGTACATCTGGCACGATTCCGCCACGCTCGGCGATGTGGACGCCGTCATTCTCCCCGGCGGCTTCTCTTACGGCGATTACCTCCGTTGCGGGGCAATCGCCAAGTTCTCTCCGGTGATGAACGCGGTGCGCGGGTTCGCCCGCGAAGGCGGCCTCGTGCTGGGAGTGTGCAACGGGTTCCAGATCCTCGTGGAAGCCGGTCTGCTTCCAGGCGCCTTGATCCGCAATCGCGGCCTCAAATTCATCTGCCGCGAGCTTCGGCTGCGCGTCGGAACCTCGCGTTCGCCCTTCACCAGCGCCGCCGTGAAAGGCCAGGCGCTGCGCATGCCCATCGCGCACGGCGAAGGCCGCTACTTCGCCGACGAGCGCACGCTCGACGAGCTCGAAGCCGAAGACCGCGTCGCGTTCCGTTATATCGATAACGCCAACGGATCGCTGCGCGACATCGCCGGCATCCTCAGCCGGGAGCGCAACGTGATGGGCATGATGCCGCACCCGGAGCGCGCCACCGAACCGCTGATGGGATCGTCGGACGGACTGGTGGTGTTCCGGTCCATGCTGGAAGCGGCGGTGCGCGCATGACCGCCACGGCCATCACTCCCGAGCTGATCGCCCAGCATCAATTGACGCCGGATGAATACGGCAAGATCGTTGCGATCCTCGGACGCGAGCCCAGCTACACCGAA
The DNA here is from genome assembly GCA_903882645.1 of uncultured Acidobacteriia bacterium. Lineage (GTDB taxonomy): Bacteria > Acidobacteriota > Terriglobia > Bryobacterales > Bryobacteraceae > BOG-224. The sequence goes on from CAIRXZ010000285.1 coordinate 1,029, forward strand.
TTGGGCATCTTCTCGGTGATGTGGAGCGAGCACTGCTCCTATAAGAGTTCCCGCCTGCACCTGAAGAAGCTGCCGACGCGGAGCGAACTGGTGGTGCAAGGGCCCGGCGAGAACGCGGGCGTCGTCGATATCGGCGGCGGCTACGTCATCGCGTTCAAGATCGAGTCGCACAACCACCCCAGCTTCATCGAGCCGTTTCAGGGCGCGGCCACGGGCGTAGGCGGCATTCTGCGCGATATCTTCACCATGGGCGCGCGCCCCATCGCGGTGATGGATTCGCTGCGATTCGGCCGCCTCGACGACCCTCGAACGGGTCCGCGCAACCGCCGGGTTCTTTCGGGCGTGGTGGCGGGCATCGCGCATTACGGCAATTGCTTCGGCGTTCCCACCGTCGGCGGCGAGTGCCTTTTCGAGCCGTGCTACGACGGCAACCCGCTGGTCAACGTCTTCGCTTTGGGCGTCTGCCGCAAGGAGGACATCTTCTACGCCAGGGCCGCCGGCGCCGGAAACCCGGTGATCTACGTCGGCGCGCGCACCGGCCGCGACGGCATCCACGGCGCCTCCATGGCCAGCGCCGAATTCACCGAGGAATCCAAACAGAAACGGCCCAACGTGCAGGTGGGCGACCCGTTCATGGAGAAACTCCTGCTGGAGGCCTGCCTGGAAGCCATGCGGACCGGCGCCATCGTCGGCATTCAGGACATGGGCGCCGCCGGCCTCACCTGCTCCACGTGCGAAATGGGCAGCCGCGGCGAGGTAGGCATCGAGATCGAGCTCGACCTTGTCCCGCAGCGCGAGACCGGCATGTCGCCCTATGAGATCATGCTTTCCGAATCGCAGGAGCGCATGCTGCTGGTGTCCGAAAAAGGCCGCGAAGATGAGGTCTTCCGGGTGTTTCGCAAGTGGGGCCTGGAATCCGCCGAGATCGGCGCGGTCACCGGGGACGGCAAGCTGCGAGTCAGGCATCACGGCGAGGTGGTCGCCGAAATCCCCAACCGCGAGCTCGCCGACGAGGCTCCGCTCTACGACCGCCCCCATGGCAAGCCGTTGCGCCACGCCGGGGACGCTCCGGAGTTTCTCCCGGCCAGCGTGCAGGAAGCCCTCCCCGCCCTGCTGGCTTCCTCCGACGTCTGTTCCAAGCGCTGGATCTGGGAACAATACGATTACCAGGTCCGCACCAATACCATCGCCGGTCCCGAGCGGACCGACGCGGCCATCGTGCGCATCAAGGAGACCGGCTCGTCGGTGGCCATGTCGCTCGACGGCAATGGCCGGTACTCCTACCTGGACCCCCGCGAGGGCGCGAAGCTCGCGGTGGCCGAGTGCTGCCGCAACCTGGCCACGGTTGGCGCGCTGCCGGTGGCGGCCACCAATTGCCTCAACTTCGGAAACCCCGAGCGGCCCGAGATCATGGCGCAGCTCGTGGAAGCCATCGAAGGCATGGCGGATGCCTGCCGATTCTTCGGGACGCCCATCACGGGCGGCAATGTAAGCCTCTACAACGAAACGCTGGGCGAGGGCATCTATCCCACGCCGGTGCTGGGCATTGTGGGGCTGATGAAGACCGCCGCCCCGGTCACCATCCCGTTCAAGAACGCCGGCCGTAGCGTGGTCCTGTTGGGCGGTCTGGGCGGCTGCAACGATACGGATTTTGGCGGGACGGAGTACGCCAAGGTGGTCGTGGGCCGGCTCTGGGGTCTTCCGCCCGCGCTCGATATGGACCGCGAAAAGCGCGTTCACGACGCCATGCGCGCCGTCCTGGCCGAGAATCTGGCGGAGTCCGCCCACGATCTCAGCGATGGCGGCCTCGCGGTGGCGCTGGCCGAGTGCGCTTTCGGCACGGCGGAGATCGGCGCCGAGATCGATCTCGATTCGGACCTCCGCCCCGAGATGCTCTGCTTCCACGAAGGGCCATCGCGTATCCTCGTCTCCACCGCGCATCCCCACAGGGTCGCGGCCATCGCGGCCGCGCACGGGGTGGACGCTCCGGCGCTGGGCGTTACAATCGAGAGGGGAATCGAGATCCGGCAACGGACCATGACGCTGGGTTCATGGGACATCTCGAGTTTGAAATCGGTTTACTGCCAGGCGCTCGAATCGCATGTCAAATAAGCCGTCAGCCTTCAGCGATCGGCCGTCAGCTAAGAGCCGGTCGGGCAGGCCTGACGGCCTGCCCGCGGTTCCGGCCTGCCTTGTATCGGGGCATGGCTTTTGCCGTGCCGAACCTTCCGGGAAAGAGCCCGGGCTTCAGCCCCTGGGTCCGCCTTCTTCGGACAAATTCCACGACGAGTGCGGCGTTGTCGCCGTTTATGGGCACCCCGAAGCGGCCAAGCTGGCGTACCTGGGGCTGTACGCCTTGCAGCACCGCGGCCAGGAGAGCGCGGGCATCTGCACCAGCGACGGCGCGGTCATTCATTGCCGGAAGTCCATGGGCCACGTGGCGGACATCTTCACCAGTTCCGTTCTGGCGGAGCTTCCCGGCGAGCGGGCTATCGGCCACACGCGCTATTCGACCGCCGGGGACACGGCCCTGCTCAACGCCCAGCCGTTCGCGGTGGCGTGCAACAAAGGCCGCGTGGCCATCGCCCACAACGGCAACATTACCAACGCCGCCGACTTGCGGCACGACCTGGAGCGCGGCGGCTCCATCTTCCAGGCCAACAGCGATACGGAAGTGATCCTCCACCTGGTGGCGCGCTCCTCGGAGCGCACCCTGGCGGGCGCTCTGCGCGACGCGCTGCTGCAACTGGAAGGCGCCTTCTCGCTCGTGTTCCTGGCCGAAGACCGCGTCATCCTGGCGCGCGACCCGCACGGCTTCCGCCCTTTGGCCGTGGGCGAAATGGAGTTTTCCGGCGGCCGGAAATGTCACGTGGCCGCTTCGGAAACATGCGCCTTCGATCTGATCGGGGCCGCCTACCTGCACGAAGTGGACCCCGGCGAAATGGTCGTCATCGGCCCGGTGGGCATCACCCGCGAGCGATGGGCGCCCGAGCAGCCCCGCTCGCAGTGCGTCTTCGAGCACGTCTATTTCTCGCGGCCCGATTCCATCGTGTTCGGGCGCGCGGTGCAGGAGTCGCGCGAGAACCTGGGCCGCCTGCTGGCCCGCGAATGCCCGGCGGACGCCGACATCGTGGTCCCCGTCCCGGATTCGGGCGTCGCCGCGGCGCTCGGCTATTCTTCCGAGTCCGGCATTCCTTTCCGCCACGCCCTCATCCGCAATCACTACGTGGGCCGCACCTTCATCGAGCCTTCGCAGGCCATCCGCGATTTCGGCGTCAAGCTCAAGCTCAACCCCGTCCGCTACCTGCTGCAGGGCAAAAGCGTGATCCTGGTGGACGATTCCATCGTGCGCGGCACCACCAGCCGCAAGATCGTCCGCATGGTGCGCCAGGCCGGCGCCCGCGAAGTGCACCTGCGCATCTCCTGTCCGCCCACCGTTTCACCATGTTTCTACGGCGTGGACACGCCGACGCGGGGCGAGTTGATCGGCTCCAGCCACAACGTGGAAGAGATCCGGCGGTTCGTCGAAGCCGACTCGCTGGGCTACCTGTCCCTCGCTTCCCTCCGCCTTGCGGTGGACGACGACCGGCGCCACGAATACTGCTACGCCTGCTACACCGGCGACTACCCCACGGACCTGGTCAACATCGAAGAGCTGATCGCGGCGCGTCCCAAGAGGCGCTGAGAACCGGGACCGCCCCCCGAGGTGCAAAGTGCCGGGCGGGCCTAGCCGGCCCCGCCGGCACGCTTGAGCAGCAGCTTCAGGCCGTCGGCGCAGAGGGTCGCCGCATGCTTCGACGCCGGCGGCAGGCCGCCCAGCGCCTCGTCGATGACGGAAGGATCGAAGGCCGCCAGTCCGTCGCGGCCCTTTCCCTGCATCCATTCCGCAAGCGCCGAACCGGCCGCGATGGACGCCGCGCAGCCGAGCGCCTTGTAGCGCACCTCGACCGCTACGCCTCCTTCGAACCTCGCCGAGAGCCGCAGGATGTCGCCGCAGGCGGGGTTCGAGACCTCCACCGCTACCGCCGGCGGCGCGAGCTCACCGACGTTGCGCGGGTTGCTGAAGTGCTCGATGAGGCGCTCCGGGTACATCGTATGTTCCAATATTGGCATGCTTCAGGTGGTCGCCGCGATTATTGAGCGGGAGGGCCGCGCGCTGATTTGCCGCCGCAGGCCCGAACAATCCCATCCGCTGCAATGGGAGTTCCCGGGAGGCAAGGTCGAGCCGGGCGAGACACCCGCCCAGGCGCTGGCGCGCGAACTGGAAGAAGAGACCGGCATCCGCGGCGCGACCGGCGATGAGGTCGCGCGCTACGAGTTCGCTTATCCCGGCAAACCGCCCGTCGAGTTGATCTTCTACCGCGTGCTGGCGTTCCAGGGAGAGCCGCGCAACCTGATCTTCCAGGAAATGCGCTGGGAGACGCCCGAAAGGCTCGGCGAGTACGATTTCGTCGAAGGCGACCTCGAATTCCTGCGCGGGTTCTCCGCCGGGCGGGATGGGCGCGAACCGGGGTCGCCACAGGCCCGCCATCGCGAAATCACGTAAACTGAGATCAGGTATGAGCGCTCTGCGCCAAGTCGAGAAACTGCTTCCAGCCCTCAGCCGCGCCGAAAAGGCGCAACTGCTTCGCCTCGTCGCGCAGGACCTGAATGATGCGTTTCCCGGAATCGATTCGACTCCGGGAGTTTGCGGTGGCGAACCGTGCATCGTTCGCACCCGCATCCCAGTCTGGGCGCTCGAACAGTCGCGCCGCCTGGGGATGAGCGAAGATGCGCTCCTGCGATCCTATCCGGCGTTGCGCGCCGAAGACCTGGTCAATGCGTGGGCCTACGCGCGTTCGCATCGCGCGGAAATCGAAGACCAGATCCGCGAGAACGAAAGCGCCTGAACCGATGGCCCGCTTCTATTCGAACGAGAACTTCCCGCTACTGACGGCGGTGAACCTTCGGGAACTCGGACACGAAGTAATGACCGCCTTTGAGGCCGGGAACGCCAATCGACGCGTGGCGGATGAGGCCGTCCTTGCCTATGCCATGTCTGGGAATCGCGCCGTTCTGACCATCAATCGCAAGCACTTCATCGCGCTTCACCACCGAACGCCGACTCATTGCGGAATCGTGGTTTGCTCATTAGACTCGGACTTCGCCGGACAAGCAAATCGCATCCACGCGGCGGTCTCGATCCACGCGGACCTGACAGGCATGCTGATTCGCGTGAACCGGCCGGATCAAACGTTTTGAACCACATGGAAACGCTCTTGCGGGTCCGCGACAAGCGGCGCGCCGGCGCGCTGCCATGGATCTATGCGTGCATCCTCGCCGGGATTGGGGTCTTCATCTGCCGGGAAGCCTTCGTCACGGAAGCGGCCCCGCATTTCAATTCCATGCAAGGGGAGTGGCTGGCGCTGGCGCGAATCGCCGGGCTCGGCTGGGTCTCGCCCCGCTGGTGGCCTTACTGGGGCGCGGGCGCGCCCGTCGAGTACGCCTACGCCCCGCTGATTCCCTTCTCGATCGCGGCGCTGGCGCGCATCCTTCACTCCTCGCCGGCGCTGGCTCTTAACGTCATCCTGGGCGTGGTCTATTGCCTCGGTCCTCTCACGCTGTACGTGGCGATGTGGCGGCTGACAAAGGCGCCCGGCTGGAGTTTCCTGGCCGCGCTGGTTTATCTGCTCGCGGCGCCTCCGGCGGGCGTCGATCCCGGCAGCGGTTTCGGGCTTGCCTGGTTCGCGACCGCGCGGCGCGGCTCCCGGCTGTTCGAATGGGACGACCTGCCGCATCAAACCTGCCTCGCGCTCCTGCCCGTCCTCGTCTGGCTGCTGGCGCGCGCTCTGAAGGGGCGGCGCGCGTTCGATTACGCCGCGGCCGGCGCCGCGATGGCTCTCATGATGCTCGCCAGCATGTTCGGGTTCGTGCTGGCGGCGCTTGCGGCCGTCTGCGTGCCCCTGGCGATGGAGAATCGTCTCTGGCGGCAGGGGCTTGCGCGCGCGGCGCTGGCGCTGGCGGCGGCGTATCTGGCGGCCAGCCCATGGGCGCCGCCTTCCTTGTTTGTGACGATCCGCTCCAACTCCGTCTTCGACCACGAGGCGGGTCCGCCGGCGCGCGCGATGCTGGCTTTAGCCATCGTGGCCTTCGCCTGGTGGCTCACGTGGCGCCTCTCGCGCCGGCGCATTCGCGACTGGCCGGTGCGCTGGATTGCGCTGTTTGCCTGCCCCGCCATCCTGGTTCCGGCGCTCGACCGCTACCTGGCGCTGCATTTCCTCCTTCAGCCGCAGCGGTACGTGGTCGAGATGGAGCTGGCGCTGGCTCTTTCGCTCGTGTTCGCGCTGCGGCCCGCGCTCCGGCGCATCCAGCCGCGCGTGCGCGCGCTGCTGGCGATCCCGCTGCTGCTCTTAGCCGTCCGCCAAGTGGAGACGCATCGCCGATCCGTCAAGACGATGCTGCGGCCTGTCGATACCGCCGGGAGCATCGAGCGCCGCTCGGCGAAGTGGGTTGCGGCGGCCTTGCCCGGGCAGCGCGTCATGATGACTGGATCAATGGCCGCCTGGCTGAACGCGTTCACGGACTCGCCGCAACTGGGCGCGCAGTCCTACAGCACCGCTCCGAACCAGTTGCAGCAGGTCGCGCAGTACGCCATCTTTTCCGGTCAAGGCATGGGCGAACGCGACGCGGAGTACTCCATCCTGTGGCTGAAGGCGTTCGGCGCGCAGGCCGTGGCCGTTCCCGGGCCGCAAAGTCCGGAGTACTGGAAACCGTTCGCGCACCCGCGCAAGTTCGACGGCGTTCTTCCCGTCCTGTGGCGCGAGGACGACACCACCATCTACCGCGTGCCGCAAGTCTCCGCCTCGCTGGCCCACGTAATGCGGCCCGAGCAGTTGGTGCGCCGGCGGCCGTTCGACGGCGTGGACGTGGAAGAACTGCGGCAGTATGTCGCGGCGCTCGATAACCCGCCCGCCCCGGCATCATTCGAATGGCGTGGCGCCAACCAAGCCGCGATCCGCGCTCGCCTCGAACCGGGGCAGGCGATTTCGGTTCAAATCACGTTCGATCGGGGCTGGCGCGCACGGGTGAACGGCTCCCCGCGCGTGGTCCGCGCGGACGGGATCGGGCTGATGGTTGTGGAACCGGACTGCGCCGGCGAGTGCGCGATCACGCTCGATTACGACGGCGGCTGGGAAGCCAAGGCGTGCCGGGCGGCGAGCATCGGCACGCTGCTGCTGGCGGCGGGAGCCCTAGTCTTCTCGCGGCGGCGCGGACAGCCAATACCGATGCAATCCGCGTAATCGGCGCACGTCGCGGACATTGCCGGCGCGTCCTTGCTGTCCGGCGGTTATACTGAGGCGAGGAATCTCCATCGGAAAGGCCGGTTGCCAAAGCGCGGGATTCGGCGCCGCCGGTCTTGCTGAGCGTAACCCTGGGACAAACCCGTGCAGCTTTCCAAATTCCACATCGGCTTGATCCAGATGGCCTGCTCGGCCGATCCCAACGAGAATCAGGCCAAGGCCGAATGGCGCATCCGCGAGGCCGCCGGAAACGGGGCGCAAATCGTCTGCCTGCAGGAGTTGTTCCGTTCGCAGTACTTCTGCCGCGAGGAGAACGCCCGGTGGTTCGACCTCGCCGAGCCGGTTCCAGGGCCCACCACAGGCGCCCTGGCCCGCTTGGCGCGGGAGCTTGAGGTCGTCGTGATCGCCCCGGTGTTCGAGCGCCGCGCCGCGGGCGTGTACCACAACACCGCGGCGGTCATCGATGCCGATGGCGCGCTGCTCGGCGCGTACCGCAAGATGCACATCCCGGAAGATCCCCTCTACTTCGAGAAGTACTACTTCACGCCCGGCGACCTGGGGTTCCGCTGCTTCGATACGCGATACGCGCGCTTGGCGCCGCTGGTGTGCTGGGATCAGTGGTATCCCGAGGCCGCGCGCCTGGCCGCTCTGAACGGGGCGCAGATCCTGTTCTACCCCACCGCGATAGGCTGGCATCCTTCCGAGAAGGCGCAACACGGCGCCGCGCAACACGACGCGTGGCGGACCATCCAACGCGCGCACGCCATCGCCAACGGCGTCTACGTGGCGGCGGTGAACCGCGTCGGGTACGAGGGACCTCAAGAAGCTGGCCTCGAGTTCTGGGGCGGCTCGTTTGTGGCCGATCCGTTCGGCCAGGTGCTGGCCGAGGCTTCGCACAGCCGCGAAGAGACGCTAATCGTGGAATGCGATCCCCGCCGCATCGAAGAGGCGCGCCGCGACTGGCCGTTTCTCCGCGACCGCCGCATTGACGCCTATGGCGGCCTCTTGAGCCGCGTGATCGACTGAGCGGCGGGCACAAGGACAGAAGACAGACCGGGACGCCCGCCCCACTATAATAGAGACTTCATGCCCGCCGAACTTGCCTGTTTCCAGGAACGCTGCCGCGCGCGCTTCCCGGTCTCCGAAGTCATCTACAACTGCCCGCAGTGCGGAAGCCTGCTGGAAGCGGTCTATTCCGGGGCGCGGCAGCCGGCCGCCGATCTCCGCGCGCTCTGGCTCGCGCGGCGGACCTCCAACGCGCCTCTCGATCAGAGCGGCGTCTGGCGTTTTCGCGAGTTCCTTCCGTTCCTGCCCTCCTACGATTCCGTGGTGACCCTGCGCGAAGGAAACACGCCTCTGCTCGGCGCTCCGCGCGCCGCGCGCTACGGCGGTCTCGACCGTCTGACCTTCAAGCACCAGGGCTTCAACCCGACGGGATCCTTCAAGGACAACGGCATGACCTGCGGCGTGGCGCAAGCCCTGCGCCTCGGCATGCGGCGCGTCGCCTGCGCTTCCACGGGCAACACCTCGGCTTCCATGGCCGCTTACGCCAGCGCCGCCGGATTGCAGCCGGTGGTTTTCATTCCCCACGGGAACATCGCCTACGGCAAACTGGCCCAGGCGCTCGAGTACGGCGCCCTCACGCTTCAGATCGAGGCCAATTTCGATCAAGTCCTGGCCCTGTTGCGGCGCCTCGCGGAACGCCTGGGGATCTATCTGCTCAACTCCATCAACCCCTTCCGCATCGAAGGACAAAAGACCATCATGGTCGAAATGATGGAGCAGCGCGGCTGGCGCCCGCCGGATTGGGTAGTGCTGCCGGGCGGCAACCTGGGCAACATCTCCGCCTTCGGCAAGGCGCTGCGCGAGTTGAAGGACGCCGGCTTGATCGATCGCCTGCCGCGCCTGGCCGTCGTGCAGGCCGAGGGCGCCGCGCCGTTCTACAATTTGCTCCGCGCCGCTGACCGCTCGCGCCTGAACCCCGTCGGGCATCCTCAGACCCTCGCCACGGCCATCCGCATCGGCGCCCCGGTCTCCTGGCCTAAGGCGCTCCGCGAGGTGGAAGCCTCGGGCGGCCTGGTCGAGAAGGTCACGGAGCAGGAAATCGCCGACGCCAAGGCGGTCATCGGCCGCTGCGGCATCGGCTGCGAACCGGCCTCGGCGGCCACTCTGGCGGGCATTCGCAAGCTGGTCCACGCGGGCGCCGTCCGGGCCGATGCGGACGTAGTTGCCATCCTGACGGGCAACGTGCTGAAGGATCCCGACTACATCTATCGGTACCACACGGGCGTCCTGGAATCGCCCGGCGGCGGCTTGATTCAGCCGAACTTCGGCAACAAGCCAGTCGTCGTGCCCAACAACGAAGCCCAGATTGCTGCAATTCTCGACAGATGATCAGGAATACCCTCAAATAGGGGAAGTAATACCCTCAAACGATACTAGGAATACTTGTACTTTTCGCTTGCTTTTTCCTTGGGACTTCCGGTACTTTGATACCATGACCGCGAAGAAAGTCCCCGTGGATCTCACTCGTGCCGTGCGGTTCGAGGCCGAACTCAACACTCTCTACGCCCGCCGCTCCGCGATCGACCTGGTGATCGAGTCCATGAAGGAATACCAGAGATATCGGGCGAGGCGGCTCCACGACCGCAAGCTGAAAACGGCATAAGCTCCGGTCATCTCGCCATCACGGATCGGACTTGCGCGGCCAGTTCCGCGTCCGGAATCGCGCCGGGATGGTACAAACGGACGATGCCCTGGCCATCGAGGAGCACGAGCGTTGGCGTCGTGCTTGCCCCATAAGCCGCGAAGACGGGGATCATGTTCGGCCGCTACAGCAGCGAGTCGATGTACGCCCGCAACTTGGGATCCGACCAATCGGCTGGCTGCTCGATCTTCAGCGCCACCTTGCCGGCCGAATCGATGATGTAGGTCTCCGGGTACATGAACGTCCCGAAATCGCGGTGAATCAGCGAATCGCGGACGGTCGAAAAGTACGGTTTGTACTTCGCGAGAAATGCGCGGTAGGCCCGATCGCTCGCGTCCACGCTGATGCCCAGCACCACTACGCCGCGGCCGGCGTAATCCTGGGCGAACCGGCTCAGCGACGGCGTTTCCTCGACGCAGGGCCCGCACCACGTCGCCCAGAAGTTCAGAACCAGCAGCTTGCCCGCGAAGCCCGGCGTCGAAATGGCTTTGCCGTTATCGGCGGTGATGCGGAAGCGCGGCGCTTGTTCGCCCGCGACTACCACGTGGATGGGCCGTTCGTACACGGCCCGAGCCACCACCGCGACAAACGCAACCAGCAGGACGACAAGCGCGCCGCGCAGGACCCGATCGGTGGTTTTGACGCTTTGCATGGGGGAAAACTATAATCTAATTGTATCTCCCGCGCGGCCCTCGTAGTCGAACAAGAGACCCTGATGGTGATCACTCGCAAGATCGAGTTCTCGGCCAGCCACGTTTGCCGCAATCCCGAAATGTCGGAGCCGGAGAACCAGGCTCTGTTCGGACTGGAGGCCAACCCTCGCGGACACGGGCACAACTACGTCGTGGAAGTGAGCGTACGAGGCGATCCCGACGCTGTCACCGGCATGGTCATGGACCTCAAGGAGCTCCAGGAGATCCTGAATCGCGAGGTGGTGGGGCCTTACGACCACCGGTTCTTGAACTACGAGACTCCCCCGTTCGACCGCGTCATTCCCACGGCCGAGAACATCGCCCACGACATTTGGCGCCGCGTGGCGCCGTGCGTGGGCAACCCGGTCCGGGGGCTGTATGCGGTGCGCGTCCGCGAAACCCCGGATCTGTATGTCGACTATTTCGGAGAGACTCCATGTTCCGCGTGACGCGCCGCTACCAGTTCGCCGCGTCGCACCGTTTGAACGCGCCGCAACTGAGCGAACGGGAGAACCGGCGCGTGTACGGCAAGTGCAATAATCCTTACGGGCACGGCCACAACTACGTCCTGGAAGTGAGCGCGCGCGGCCCGCTGGACCCCGCGACGGGGCGCGCCGCGGACCCGGCCGCGCTCGACGAGCTGGTGATGCGGCACGTAATCCGCCCTTTCGACCGCCGGGATCTGAACGCGGAGGTGGAGGCGTTCGCGCGCGTGGTCCCCACCTCGGAGAACCTGGCGGTCGAGATCCGCCGGCGTCTGAGGGTGAACTGGACCGCCGCTTTTCCCCGCGAGTGGCCGAAGCTCGACCGGGTCCGAATCGCCGAGACGGGCAAGAACATCTTTGAGATTGGAGCCGATGAAATCGAATCGCGCAGTGGTGAAGGCGATGTCCCATAAGAGCGCCGGGCAGTCCCTGGCGCCGCAGGTGAGGGAGATCCTCGCCAAACTGGGCGAAGATCCCGGACGCGAGGGCCTCCTCCGCACGCCCGACCGCGTGGACCGAGCCCTCAAGTTCCTTACGAGCGGCTACGGCGTGGACATCCGGAAGATCCTGAACGGCGCGCTCTACGAAGTGAAGTACGACGAGATGGTGCTGGTAAAGGACATCGAATTCTTCAGCCTTTGCGAACACCACCTGCTGCCGTTCTACGGCAAGGTGCATGTCGCCTATCTGCCGCGCCAGCGCGTGATCGGCTTGAGCAAGCTGCCCCGCATCGTGGACGTCTTCGCGCGCCGGCTCCAGATCCAGGAGCGGCTGACCCAGGACGTGGCGCAGACCATTCAGGAGGTGGTGAACCCTCTGGGCGTGGGCGTAATCTGCGAGGCCCGCCATTTCTGCATGATGATGCGCGGCGTGGAAAAGCAGCACTCCGGCGCCATGACCAGCGCCATGCTCGGCGCCTTCCGCGACCGCAAAGAGACCCGCGACGAATTCCTGGCGCTGGTGAACCACAGGAGCAACGGCTTCTAACGACCGGGGGCGGAACGTTTCCCGCGCCCTGTCTCGAAGTGGTGGGACGAGAGCGTTGGATACTACCGCGAGAACGCGAGCCAGCCGTTCGTCCCGGGCATGGCCATTTTCCCGCTGGCGTTCAACTTGGTCCCCGACGAGAAGCGCGCGGGCTTACAGGCCAAGTTGGTCCGTATGAGAGCGTACGCGGCAAGATCGCCTCATCGTGGGCCAGGAGCGGACCGGCGCCGACTATGGACGTAACCGTGCCGCCGAACGCCGCCGGCGTGGTATACGTTCCAGGGTCGGACCCCAGCTCCGTCACGGTCGGCGATGCCGCAGACGCGAAGTACATCGGCAAGCGGGGCAATCGGCTCGTTTACGAAGTGGACTCGGGCAGCTACCACTTCGCAGTGCGAGCGAACTAAACAGAACGTCGGAAGTAATTGCGCATCCACCGTAGGGGTCGGGCATGCCCGACCCCTACCTGGCAGGCGAGCCGCACCGCAAACGAGCGCTCGTTGCGCAAACAATAACGACGCCACGTTTAGCGGCCGCTTGGTCCGGCGGATCATGGGCGGCGGCGGACTGAGAGTCCGCCCGGCGGGGGCTGGCGCAAGGGCGCTACAATCTCCGTATGTCTGAAACGGATGTTCCTCGCAGGGCCATTTTGCGCGGCGTGGCGGCCGCGACGGCGCTTTCTTATTCCCGCGTCATGGGAGCCAACGACCGGGTACAGCTCGCCCTGATTGGGTGCGGCGACCGCGGCACGGGCGACCTGGGCAATTTCGTCCGGCTAGGGACGATCGACGTGGTGGCGCTGTGCGACCTTTGGCCGACGAAGATGGACCGGGCCAAGCAGAACTCGCCCAACGCGAAGACGTTTTCGGACCACCGCAAGCTGCTCGAGCTGAAGGAAGTGGACGCGACGCTGATCGCCGTTCCGGACCACTGGCACGCCGCCATCGCCATGGATGCGCTGAACGCCGGCAAGGACGTCTACTGCGAGAAGCCGCTGACGCGCAGGATCGAGGAAGGTCCGGCGATCGTGAAGACGGCGCGAATCAACAAGCGCGTCTGCCAGGTCGGCATGCAACAGCGTTCCGGCAAGCACTATCTTCAGGCCAAGGCGGAGTACATCGATACCAAGAAGCTCGGCAAGATCACGCTGGCGCGCACATGGTGGCACGGCAACTCCTATCACCTGCGCAAAGCGCCGGCCAGCCTGCAGACCTTGCCGGCCGACCTCGATTGGACGCATTTCCTGGGTCCGCTGACGTGGCGCGATTGGGACCCGCAGCAATATTACAACTGGCGCGCGTATCTGGATTTCGGCGGCGGGCAGGTGACCGACCTCTTCACGCACTGGATCGACGTGGTTCACATGTACATGGGGCAGGACATTCCCACCGCCGCGGTGGCGGCGGGCGGCGTATACAACTATAAGGACGGCCGCACGGCGCCGGACACCATCAACGTGCTGCTCGAGTACCCCACGGATTTCACGGCCACGTTCGAAGCGACGCTCGTGCCCGGCATCTCGGGCTACGGGATCGAATTCTGCGGCGCGGAGGGCAAGCTGCTGATCGACCGCGAGCATTACGAATTCCGTCCGGTGGGACGAAACGCGCAGCCGGTGACCGTACGTGCGTCGAGCAACATCGATCAGGACCACATGCAGAATTTCCTGGACTGCGTGAAGTCGCGCAAGAACCCGAACGGCGACGTGCTAATTGGGCACCGGTCCGCGCAGGCCTCGCACCTGGGGAACATTGCCTACATGCAGAAGCGGCGGATCGATTTCGATCCGGTTCGGGAAGAGATTCTGCCGTTCTAGAGGGAGCCAATTGATATGACGCGCAAGGAGTTCCTCCTGATGTCTACGGCGGCCGCCGCCGGCGGGGCCGCCCTGGCCAACGCGCAGCAGACCAGTGCGCCGCAGCCCAACCCGGACCTGGGATTCAAGGACACCCCCATGGAGCCGGGCATGCCGTGGCACGTTCACGACCCGGACCGCCCCCATCCCAAAGTGGTCACGCCCGCCGCCACGCTTGGCGGCGCGCCCTCGGACGCGATTGTTCTGTTCGACGGCAAGGACCTCTCGAAGTGGTATCACCGCGGCCGGGGAGCGAATCGGGACGCCCAGGTAAACGCGGGATGGAAGGTGGAGAACGGCTGTTTCGAGATCACGCGCGGCTTCGGAGATCTGCTGACCCGCGAGAAGTTCGGAGACATCCAACTCCACGTCGAATGGGCTTCGCCCGCGGCCGTCACCGGCACCAGCCAAGGCCGGGGCAACAGCGGCGTTTTGGTGATGGCCCGGTACGAAATCCAGGTGCTCGACATGTGGGACAACCCGACCTACGCGGACGGCGGGGCCGGGGCGATTTACGGCCAGTGGCCGCCGCTGGTCACGCCGGCGCGCCGGCCAGGCGAGTGGAACACCTACGACATCGTGTTCGAGGCGCCGCAATTCGAGGGCGAGAAGCTCGTCAAGCCCGCCTTCTTCACGGTCTTTTACAACGGCGTGCTGGCTCACAACCGCAAGGAGAGCATGGGCCCGATGGTCTACCGGCAGGTGGCGCATTACACGCCGCATCCGGCCGAGGATTCGCTCATGCTGCAGGACCACAACAGCAATCCCGTGCGCTACCGGAATATCTGGATCCGGCGGCTGGCGGGGTACGATCGGCCGGAGAAATAAGCGTCCGCGGCGATGGCGGCGGGGTCTCCGCCTGTTCGCGAAACGTGAGCGAACGGCGCGCCTGTTATACTGAGTAATTCAAGCTCATATCATTGGGAGAATTGCATGATTTCGGCAACACAATTGCGTCCGGGGATGGTAGTCAAGTTCAATAACGAGCTGTACTCGATTTTCAGCGTGAATCACCGGACGCCAGGCAATCTGCGCGGGTTCGTGCAGGCGCGAATGCGGAGCCTGCGCTCCGGCACGATGACGGAGCACCGGTTCTCCTCCGAAGATCGCGTGGAAAAGGCCCTCCTCGAAGAACACCAGATGGAGTACCTGTACGACGACGGCGAGTTCTTCTATTTCATGAACACGGAGAACTTCGAGCAGATGCACCTGATGAAGGACCTGCTCGGCGATGCGACGCAGTACTTGATCCCGAGTCTCCAGGTGAGCGTGGAATTCTACGAAGGCAAGCCGATCAGCGTGGAACTGCCGGCGACCGTGGACATGACCGTAGTGGAAACCGAGCCCGGCCTCAAGGGTGCGACGGTGTCCAACGTCACCAAGCCGGCCAAACTGGAGACCGGGCTGGTGGTGCAGGTGCCGGCTTTCATCACCGAGGGCGAAAAAATCCGCGTGAACACGGCGGAAGGCACGTACCTCGAGCGGGCGTAGCGGGGCGGACCTCCGGGTCTGCCTTCTTCGCTCTCGATCCCCCGCCGCGCCGCTTCACGCCGGCGCGATTCTTCTCTTGCTAAGCGGAGTGCTGCGTAGCGGCCTCGGCATCCGCGCTTCCAAACGCGCAAGCCCGGGGCCGCGCTCTCAGCGCCTCTGGCAGGGGGCGGACCCGCGGAATCGAGAAGCTCAGAACCGGCGAGCCCCTCTGCCGGATGTTCATCCGGTCACGGGCGCCCCCCAGACGCTTATCGGCCATCCGCCGAGGGTCTTGAGGCGGCGACCGGTCGGGACGTACTAATCTGGTCGATATGGCGGCAAGATGGCAGTGGTGGCAAGTGGCGGCATTGTTCCTGGCCGCGGCCGCAGCCCCCGCGGCGGAGCCCGATACGGAACTGCTGACCGCGGCGCGTAACGGCTATACGTCCATCGTACGCGCGCTGCTTGACTCCGGCGCGGACCTCGAGGTGAAAGACGCGGACGGAAAGACCGCGCTCATGCTGGCGGCCGAGAAGGGCCGCTCTTTGATCGTGCGCCTGCTGCTCGACAAGGGCGCCAATCCCGAAGCGCGCGACAAGGAAGGCCTCACGGCGTACGGCCTGGCTCTGCTCTCTTCACCCGCCAAACACGGGGCCATCCTGGCGATGCTTCCCAAGCCGCCGGCCGTTCGCATCGACGTGGAGGCGGTCTGGCTGCCGGAGAGCATGGTCAGTTCCTGTTTCCTGAGCCGGGAGGAACTCGCGCGCGTAATTGCGGCCATCCATCCCGACGCGCTGGCGCTGGCCGCGTTCGCAAAATACGCGCGCGCCGCGGGTAAGGACCTTGTGGAGATCCTGCGCGCCGATTCAGAGGGACTGAAGCCGGAGATCCCCACGCCGCCGCCCGGCGATGCCGAGGCCACCGTGGTGCTGGCCGTGCGGCCGGAAGTGTCCTGCGCGGGGCAATCCGACAACCTGGGTCTGGCGATCGACGTCCGCGTGATACGCCCTGGAAACGCCGGGCCCGTTTATCGTAAGACCTTCGGCGGCGGGCTGAAAGGCCTCTTCGCCCGGTCGCTGACCGGCCCCGCCCAGTATCCTCCGTACCTCGAGAAGTGGGCCGCGTCCCACGCCAGCTCGATCTACTGGGCCGTCCTGCCCGCGGTGATGGGGCGGTGAAGGGCGCGGCCCGGGCCCGCGCTTTGCGCCGGCAAAACGGCAGACCACGAACTGCGATGGTCCGCCCCACCGCTTTGAGTTCTGTTAAACTCAACTCGCCAGGATATTCTTATGACCCGCCGGGAAATGTTAGCCGCAACCTTGGCCGCGGGCGCGGCGTCGTCCAGCGCCCAAACGGCCTCCAAGAGCGCCTACTATGAGCTGCGTTATTACCGGATGCGCACGGAGCACAGCGAGCAGTCCAGGCGTACCACGGAGTTTCTGACCAGATCGTACGCGCCGGCCGCCAAGCGCGCGGGCGCCGGCCCCATCGGGCTCTTCAATGCCTCGATCGCGCCGGCTGCGCCCTCTATTCTTCGCATTGCCAGCTATCCCTCGCTGGCCGCGATGGAAACCGCCCGCGAAAAACTCGCCGGCGATGCCGACTACCAGAAGGCCTTGGCCGACTACAACGCCAACCCCGATCCGGGCTTCATGCGGATGGAGAGCTGGCTGCTGCGCGCCTTCGATTCCTTCCCCGCCATCGAAACCGGGCCTGCCGAACCCACCCGCGCGGCGCGCATCTTCGAGCTGCGCACCTACGAATCGCAAAACGAATCGACGCTGCGCGAGAAGATCAAGATGTTCGGGGAGGGCGGCGAGATCGGCATTTTCCGCGCGTGCGGGATGCAGCCGGTTTTCTTCGGCGAGTCCGTCGTGGGCGCCAACATGCCGCACGTGACCTACATGCTGGCGTTCGAGAACCTGGCGGCCCGCGAGAAACTCTGGGCCGTGTTTCAGACCAACCCGGACTGGCAGAAGCTGCGGAGTACGCCCGAATACGCCGCGCCGGGGCTGGTCGTCAATATCAGCAACTCCATACTGAGCCCGGTGGCCGGCTCGGACATTCGATAGGCGATGGCCCGGCGAGCAAGAGGCGCGTGGACGGCCGCGCTGTTTCTGCCGGCCGCGATCCTGGCCGCTGGCGCCGCCGCGCCCGCGGCCGGTCCCACAGTCGAACGACTCCGTTGCGAGTACCTTGCGAATCCTCTCGGCATCGACGTTGAGAAGCCCCGCTTGAGCTGGATTCTTAGCGGGGACGCACGCGGGCAGCGCCAGACCGCCTACCGCATCCTCGCCGCCAGTTCTCCCGAGAACCTCATGGACAACCAGGGCGACCTCTGGGATTCGGGCAAGGTAAGCTCGGACCAATCGACCTGGGTGGTCTATGCGGGCAAACCTCTGACTTCCGGCATGCGGGTCTACTGGAAGGTGCGCGTCTGGGACGGCGCCAACCGCCAGTCGCCGTGGAGCGGTCGGGGCGCGTGGTCCATGGGGCTTCTCCATCCCCCGGATTGGCGCGCCCGCTGGATCGGCGAGTCGCGCCCCGCCGGCGTGAGAGAAGGCGCGCCGCTGCCGTTTCCGTGGCTGCGCAAGACGTTCACGCTGGCGGGAAATCCGGCGAGGGCCACGGCCTATGTCAACCCGCTGGGCTACTACGAGCTGTACATCAATGGCAGGAAAGTCGGCGACGACGTGCTCAGCCCGGCCGTCAGCGACTACTCCAAGCGCAATCTGTACGTGACCCACGATGTGACCAGCTATCTTGTACCCGGGAAGAACGTAGTGGCTCTGTGGCTGGGCCGCGGCTGGTACGTCCGGGGCCATCCGGGCGTGATCCACGACGGTCCGCTGGTGCGCGCTCAGATTGACATCGCACAGCCCGATGGAACTTCCGTTTCCGTCGGCACGGACGATTCCTGGAAGGTCCGTGAAAGCCCCATTACTCCGCTCGGCCGCGGAACGGCGTTTGGCGATTACGGCGGTGAGCGCTACGATTCCAGGCTCGAACTGACGGACTGGAACAGCGCCGGCCTGGACGATTCGAGTTGGATGACGGCGGCGCTGTTCGACCCGCCGGCCGTCTTGACTGCGGCCCAAATGGTCGAGCCGAACCGCATCATGCAGACGATCCAGGCGGTCAAGGTCGAGCCGTTCCCGCAGGGCGGCTACCTGATCGACATGGGCCGCGCCTTCACGGGCTGGCTCGAATTCCGCATTCCGGCCGGTCTCCCGCCGGGAACCTCGGTGAAGTTGGAATACGCCGATGCCAGGCGGAACCCGCCCGCGGCAGGGGGAACCGGGCTTCAAACCTATAATCAGCGCGACGAAGTAATCGTCAACGGGCAAGCGCTGACCTTCCGCTCCCGCTTCAACTACCATGGCTTCCAATATGTGCGCGTGACCGGCCTGGATCGGCCGCCCGCCGTTCAGGACGCCACCGGATATCTCATCCACACGTCCTACGATCCGGCGGGAGAGTTTGTGTCCTCCGACGACCTCATGAACCGGATCTACCGGATGGTGACCTGGACTTACCGGTCCCTGACGTTGGGCGGCTACGTGGTGGATTGTCCGACGCGCGAGCGCCTGGGCTATGGCGGAGACGCCGGCACGTCGCTCGAAACCGGCATGTTCAACTTCGCCTCGGGAGGGCTTTACAACCGCTGGCTGGCTAACTGGCGCGACGCGCAGCAGCCGGACACGGGAGACCTGCCGCACACCGCTCCGAACTATCGGGACCAGGGCGGCGGCGGTCCCATGTGGGGCGGTTTCGTGGTGACCCTGCCCTGGCAACTCTACCTGCAATACGGCGATAAGCGGGTTCTCGAAACTAACTATCCCATGATCGGGAAATGGCTCGCCCGTCTCCAATCGGAAGCCGTCGATAACGTCCTCGAGAACCATACCAGCTTCGCAATGCGCATGCAGCAGTGGAATTTCCTGGGAGACTGGGTTACTCCCCGGCCGGTGGGAGGCATCAACGGCGACCGCGGCGATCCGCGCAGCGTCAAGCTCATCAACAGCCTCCACTATCTGTACACCGTTCAGCTCGCCGCGAAGATAGCCGCGGTCCTGGGCAAGCAGGCCGATGCGGCCAAGTACGACGCCTTGGCGTCGGCCATCGCCCGCGCGCTGCACCAGAAGTTCTACGACGCCGCCAACGCCGCCTATGCCACCGGCGAGCAGCCTTACGAGGCCTTTCCGCTGCTGGTGGGAGTGGTCCCGCGGGAGTTGCGGAAGGCCGTGGCGGATAATCTGGAGAACACCATCCGGGTCAAGAACGCCGGTCACTTCGATTCCGGCATGCACGGAACTTACTTCCTGTTGAAGTACCTCATGCAGGCGGACCGGAACGATTTGATTTATCTGATGGCGAGTAAGACGGATTACCCTGGCTGGGGATACATGCTGGAACAGGGCGCGACCACAAGCTGGGAAGACTGGCAGGGCCGGAATTCGCACATTCACGACACGCTGATTTCCATCGGCTCGTGGTTCATCCAAGGCATCGGCGGCATTCGCATCGACGAGAAAGCGCCCGGCTTTCGGCGCTTCTTCGTCAAGCCGGAGCCGGTTGGCGGCCTCACGTTTGCGCGTGCGAGCTACCAATCGATTCACGGCCGGATCGTGAGCGATTGGAGAATCGAGAACGGCTCGTTCCACATGGACGTCACTGTCCCGCCCGGGACGGCGGCGACCGTTTATGTCCCCACCTCGGCGCCCGCCTCCGTGACGGAAAGCGGCCGTCCGGCAGCGCGGTCCGCCGGCGTGAAGTACGCTGGCGCGGCGAACGGCAGGGCTGTGTTCGAGGTGAGTTCGGGGCGCTACGCCTTCGAGGCGAAGCTGGGGCTATAAGATCGGGCGGGCCGTAGCGTTCACGATAGGGCGGATCGACTCCCCGTCGCGTCAATTGGCGGCAAGCGAACAACGCTGGCGGGCTGCGGACAGGCGGACCGGGGCGTCCGCCCCGCCCGGCGTCAGCTCGGGCGCAGTTCGGCAATCAGGGCGTCGAGGGCGATGGTCTTCTGAATGTTCCGGCGGAGCAACTGGGCGATCTCATCCACTCTCCCCACCGCCCGCCGCAACCACTCGAACTGGACTTTTCCGGCCAGGGCTTCGAGATCGCCGCGGATATCCTGGTTGCGGATTTCGGCCACGCCCTCGCGAAGCAATAAGAGGTCGCGGAGGAGTTCGTGCAGCGTTTTCAAATACGGGTCCAGTTTCTCGCTTCGGGAGCGGCCCATGGAGTCCGAGACGGGAATCCACGAGCCGAACGGGGCCGCCCCGGCAGCCACCTTGAGGAGCGCCAGCATGGCGGCGCGCCGCCGGTCGTAGGCCTCGATGTCGAGCGACGCCGCGAGGCCCGGGCTGCCGGCGGCCAGGGTCACGCGCCGCTCCGGTTGATCGAGCCCGCGCGCGCGCACGAACTCGCGCATCTCTTCCGGCGAAAGCGGCGCAAAGTAGAACGGCACGGCGCGCGAGCGGATGGTCGGCAGCAGATCGTAGGCGTTCTCCGCGGTCATGATCAGGATCAGGTGCGGGGGCGGCTCTTCCAGGGTCTTTAGAAGCGAGTTGGCGGCCTGGTCGTTGGCGCGGTCCACGCGGTCGATCAGGAATACGCGCCGGGGGCCTTTGTGCGGCAGGAACTGGGCGCGCTCTTTCAACAGGCGGGCCTGCTGGATCGTTATCTGGCGCAAGGGTCCGTCGGGCGCGAAGGTCACGAAATCGGGGTGCGAGGCGAACAGCAGCGGGTCTTCGTTACGCTTGTCGGCGGACCACTTTTCACGGCCGGCGATGGTTTCCAGGTTGTGGGGCAGGCTGAGGTCGTCCTGTTCGATGCGGTCCGGACGCCCGAGCAAGCGCGCGCCGAGCCGGCGGGCCAGGGTGGCTTTCCCGGCGCCTTCGGCGCCCGCAAACAGGAGAGTCTGCGCGAGGCGCTCCTGCGCCAGCATCTGCTCCAATGCCCCGGTGACGTGCGGGTTGCCCCAGAAGTTGTCAAACATAGTGCGCCACGATGCTCCAGACCTCGCGCTCGATGGCGTCGATACCGGTCCGGCCGTTGACGATCTTCACGCGATCGGGTTCGCGCGCCGCGAGCGCGTGGTATGCCTCGTAAACCCTGCGGTGAAACTCGATGGACTGGTCGTCCATGCGGGTTTCGCAATGCGGTTCCGCGACGTTGCGGGCGCGGGCGCGCGCCAGGCTCGCTTCGGCGTCGATATCCACCAGCAGCGTGAGATCGGGCTTGATCCCGCGGCAGGCGATGGCCTCGAGAGCGGCCACGGTCTCCGCGCCGAGGCCGCGTCCGAAACCCTGGTACACGAGCGAGGAATCCGTGAAGCGGTCCGAGAGCACAATCTCGCCCCGGCCGAGCGCGGGCGCGATCCATTCGTCCACGTTCTGCGCGCGGGAGGCGAAGTAGAGCAGCACCTCGGTTACGGGGCTGAGCTCCTGGTTGGCGGCATCGAGCAGAATGCGCCGGATCTTCATGGCGATGGGCGGCCCGCCGGGCTCCACCGTCTCAATGACCGTGCGCCCCATCCCGCGCAGCCGCTCCGCCAACCGGCGCATCTGGGTGGTCTTGCCGGACCCATCCATGCCCTCAAAGGTGATGAAGCGGCCGCGATTGGTCATGGGAACCTCCATTGTAGGCAGGTTGCGCGCGCGAAAACCTGCGGTCGGGCGCTTCCTGGCGCCCGGCGCTATACTCAGGGATCTCAAGTAATGGCGATTACCTTTGTTCCAGACGCCGGAGACGTGCTGATCTGCGATTTCAGCACTGGTTTCAAGCCGCCAGAGATGGTCAAGATTCGGCGCGTTGTTGTTCTGTCTCCAAGGTCAAGGGTCAAGTTCCCGTCTACCTACATAGTGGTCCCGATCAGCAAGACGCCACCGTCAGCGCCGGACGGTTGCCACTGCGAGTTCGCCGCGCGAACTTATGAATTCTTCGATCTGGTCGAACCCGTATGGGCAAAGGCCGATATGGTCTCCTGTGTGGCGCATCACCGTTTGGATCGAATCCGGGTGAACGGGCGCTATTCCAGGGCGACAATACGAAAACCCGATCTGCACAGGATCCGAGTGGCCGTCTTGCATGCTTTGGGGATGGAAGCATGGCGGCCGGCCTAAGCTCGCATCACGGGATCACATTCTTATGTAAATAATAGAGATACAAGAAGGCATTGACTGGTATTCACGAGTAGCCGTATAATAGGCCTGTAGCCCGTAATCAGTCGGGAATGCGAATTTCCGCCCGTAAATCGGGAATGCGAGAACGCCCCATCCGCGTGGTGGGGCGTTTTCATTTTTGTAGCGAAGAGGGCTGGCCAAAGGGAATCTCACCGACAAGGATGCTGGGTGATATCCCCCTATTCCTTACGTAGTGTGATCGTGTTGTGGCGATTTTCCCCATGTTTTCAATGCCGTGGCACTGGCAACCTAGTTGCATCTGTTGTGTTCTTACCCTGGAGACGCGATGAACTTCGATCAATGCCCGATGCTGGTGATCTGGGAAGTTACGCAGGCGTGCGACCTGGCCTGCGTCCATTGCAGGGCGTCCGCCCAATCGGAGCGGAATCCCGGCGAGCTGACCACCGAACAGGGTTACCGCCTGCTCGATGAGATCCGCTCGTTCGGCGAGCCGCTCATGGTCTTCACGGGCGGCGACCCGCTGAAGCGGCCGGACCTCTACGAGCTGATCCGCCATAGCGTCAAGATCGGGCTGCGCACCAACGTGACCCCCAGCGCCACCCCGCTGCTGACGGCCGAAGCGATCCAGGGATTCAAGGATTGCGGCATCACCCGGATGGCCATCAGCCTCGACGGGCCGGACGCCGCCACGCACGACGACTTTCGCGGCATCCCCGGCACGTTCGACCGCGCCATGTTCGCGCTGCGGCAGGCGCGCGATATCGGTCTCGATACGCAATTGCAGACCACCGTCACGCGGCGCAACATGCACCGGCTGCCCGAGGTGGCCGAAATCGCCAAAGAGGTCCGGACCAGGATGTGGAGCCTGTTCTTCCTCATCGTGACCGGCCGGGCGGCCGAGAGCGAAGATCTGCTGGCGCCCGAATACGAGCAGGTGTTCGAGTTCATGTACGAACTTTCCAAGACCGCGCCCTTCGGAGTGAAAACCACCGAAGCCATGCACTACCGGCGTTACGTGGCGCAGCGCATCAAGGCCGAGGGCGGCGTGACGCAGAACGAGAGCGCCAAGGGCGTGGCGTGGCGGACGGCGGGGGTGAGCGACGGCAAGGGGTTTGTGTTCGTCTCGCACACGGGAGAGATCTTCCCCAGCGGATTTCTGCCCGTCAGCGGCGGCAACGTATTGCAGGATTCGCTCACCGGCGTCTACCGGAACTCGGACTTGTTCCGCACGCTGCGCGATACCACCCAGCGCGGCGGCAAGTGCGGGATCTGCGAATACCAGAAGATTTGCGGCGGATCGCGCTCTCGCGCCTATGCCCTGACCGGGGATTACCTGGCCGAAGATCCGCGCTGCATCTACCAGCCCCATCTCGCGGACGCCCTGGCGGGGTGAGAGAAGCGGCGATAGTTGCAGGCTACCGGCTATCCGCGAAGCGCGTCCGGCAACGGCCGGCAAACGGCCGGCTCCCGCGCTGGGCTGCTACGATTGGAGCGTGATTGCGCTCGACGGCGTCTCCAAGATGTACAAGCTCTATGGCCGGCCGGGCGACCGTCTGAGAGAGCTCGTCGCGTTTGGCCGGCGGAACCTCCACCGCGAGTATTGGGCGTTGCGCGATGTCGGTTTTGAGATCCGGAGAGGCGAAACGTTTTGCATCGTCGGCGAAAACGGTTCCGGGAAGAGCACCCTCCTGAAGGTGATCGCCGGCATCCTTCAGCCGACTTCCGGCGCCGTTCTCACCAACGGGCGGTTGACCGCCTTGATGGAATTGGGGGCCGGCTTCAACCCCGAGTTTACCGGCCGCCAGAATCTGTTCTTGAACGGGGCTATCCTGGGACTCTCGACCCGCGAAGTGCGGGAGTGCGTGGACGGAATTCTCAGCTTCGCCGAAATCGGTCTGTACATCGACCAGCCCGTCAAGACTTATTCGAGCGGCATGGTCGTCAGGCTCGGGTTCGCGCTGGCTGTCCATCTGCATCCCGAGATCCTGATGGTCGATGAGGCTCTGGCGGTCGGCGACGTCTACTTCCGCCACCGGTGCATGCGGAAGATCCACGAACTCCGGGCCCGGGGCGTCACCATCGTCTACGTCACGCACGACGTCGCCGACATCAAGGCGCTGGGGGATCGGGCGCTGTGGCTGGAGCGCGGACGCGTACGCCAGATCGGCGAACCGGGCGAAATCGCCCATCAGTACCTCGACGCATTGGCGCGGAAGGGCGCGCAATACCAGGAGAGGCAAACACGTACGGCGAAGAATGCGGGCGGGGCCCGGCCGGCCCCGCCGGAAATAATCGCCTCGCTGCCCCCTGGTCTCACGCGCTATGGAGACCGTAGGGCCGAGATATTGGGAGTAGCGCTGACCGATACCTGGGGGCGCCCCATGGAAGCCGTCCGCCTGCCGGCCCATATCGTGGTACGGATCAGCTTGAAAGCCATAGCGCCCCTGGAGCAGCCCATTGTGGGAGTGCTGCTGCGCAACGCGCAGGGAGTGGACGTCTCGGGAACCAACACCGCCCGTGAGGCCGTCCGCATGGAACCTTTAGCTCCCGGAGAGATCCGCACGCTCGACTTCCATTGGGAGCTGCCGGAGCTGGCCCCGGGCGATTACGCCCTCACCCCCGCGGTAGCCGATGGCGGGCTCTTGGATTATCGCTTTTGCGATCTTCTGGAGAATGCGATCCCCCTGCGGGTCCTTCCCGGCGGCCCGCCCGCGTATGGCGTGATGCGGCTCCCTTGCTCGGTAAGCGCACAGTATCCGGCTTAGCGCGCCTCGTTGCGGCTGGCGCGCAATGCGCATAGCACTGCCCGGCCCGTTTACGAGCGTTGGTCGCCGGGAAAGATCTCGGTGAACGCGTAGCTCTCGCGGTTTGAACAAATCTCGAGACAGTCGCGACAGATCGGGAGTTCCACGCGCCCGGCGAGAAACTGCCGGCGCGCCTCCAGCAGCCTGGGATGCCGCCGCCAGATCCAGGCCAGCGGTTTTTCCCAGATTTCTTCCGGCTCGGTAAAGACAGTCTTGGCCGTAATGTCCGCGCAGCAGAATCCCACGGCGCCATCCGAGTGGATCGAGAGGACCTTCCACGGCGAATCGCAAAATCCCCATTCCGGCGGCAGGCCCTGCGGGTATTGCAGGCCGCTGACGTTGGGGTATAGACCTCCTTCCGTGGTCTGCTGAAACCGAATGCGAAGCAGATTGCCGGACGGGTTTCTGAAGCGGAGTTCCGGGTTCCAGCCCGGCGGCTCCCAGCATCCCCCGGTTGCGATTCCGAACGCGCCGGCGAAATCCGCCACGAAACGCCGTTTCGCGAGCATCAGCTCCTCGTCAACGCTCTCCGCGGCGTTGAAGAAGACCTTCAGCTCGATATTCTGAACATAGGACCCCTGAACCCATTCGCCAACGTAGCGGCGAATCTTCTCCAGATAGCGCTCAAAACTCGCGGTCGACCGCCGCGCGTGTTCGGCCGCGCTCGTTGAAACATGCACGATGAGATCCATATCGATGGCGAGGAACTCGCTGCGCACCGCGCTGGCGTTGCTGGCTACGGCCAGTCGATGCCCCGCGCGGTTGGCATCCAGGCAAATCTCCAGAAACTCCGGATGCAGCATGGGTTCCCCGTCGATGGCCACCCGCAGGCGGCGCTCCGTCAGTCCCTTCAGTTGCGGCAGAATGTGGTTGAACAGTTTCCTCGGCATGGCGCCCTTGCGCCGGTCGGAGATCGGGCTGCGGCAATAGTCGCAGTGGAAATTGCATCTCGAGTTCAGCTCAACCAGCACGGCCGGGTTGCGGGCAAACTCTTCCAATTGGCTGAGATAGGAGGCGTCCGCCGCGGGGCCCTGAAAGTTCATGGGAAGTTCCACCACCGAGGGGATGGGACGAATCTGAACAAGCCGCGAGCGCTCGACCGGGGGCGGCGACGCGGAACCCGTGCCGTCCGTCGCCCCGGGCGCGGGGCTCCGAATCAGGCCGTGGTCCGCGCCAACCTCGCGATTTCGCCCCGGCCAGGCCCGGCGCAGTCGTTCGAATCCGTCCATTATCCTCGTCCTTGTCGGGAAGACCAGGCGCCCTGCTCGATCGCGCGCTCACCCAGGCCGCGGCGGAAATCCGAGGCAACGAGCCCCCTGCTTATGGAGTTTAACACTGCCCCGCCAAGGGTCGGGGAATTCCGGCTATTGACTTTATTGCGGGGACTGATATACTGGTAATCGAAATTGCTCCCCGCTGGACATGCCGAAAGGCCCCAGCGGGGTTATTTATTGTGATGGTCCTTCGTACCTTTAGCCCTCCTGGCGCTAATACTCGCTGAAGAATATCAATTACTCTTACTTGTTTCTTCGCAAAAGAAAAGGAGAATCAAGCCATGGGACCAATTGAGCCCGCGGGTAAGCGCGTCGTCGCGTTCGTCGATGGTCAGAACCTCTACCGGTGTGCCAAGAACTGCTTCGGATACCACTATCCAAATTACGATGTAGTGGCGCTTTCGCGGATCGCCTGCCGCCAACAATATGGCTGTGATCCCACCGAGGTCCGCTTCTATACTGGAGTCGCGCCCCTTTCCGAGAGCCCGCTCTGGCACGCCTTCTGGCACGCCAAGCTAAGGGCGATGGGGCAGCAAGGCGTGTACACCTTTAATCGTCCTACTCGCAACGGAAAAGAGAAAGGAATTGACGTTCGCATTGCGCTCGACATCATTAGAATGGCTCACCGCAACCAATACGACGTCGCCCTCGTTTTCAGCCAGGATCAAGATCTTTCCGAGGCTGCCAACGAGATCAGAACCATCGCCGTCGAACAGCGGCGATGGATCAAGATCGCTTGTGCTTTTCCGTGCGCCGACCACGCGAACAATAGGGGCATCAACTCGACTGACTGGATTCGTATCACAAGGGCAATGTACGACCGATGCATTGATCCCAGGGACTATCGGCCCAAGTCGGCACGTTCAGTTCCAGGGCCACTTCCACGCTAAGACGCGACTATCCGCCCGCCAGCACTCTCCGGCCCCGCCGGGTGTATCCTGAAGTGTCGAGGGAGGTCCGAATCGTCAAGTTCTGCTCGCTGGCCAGCGGCAGCTCCGGGAATGCAGCTCTGCTGGCCACCGAAAACACGCGCATCCTGCTGGACGCCGGGTTGAGCATGCGGGAACTCGGCCGGCGGCTGGCCGCCATAGGAGAGGATCTCCTGCGCGTCGATGCCATCCTGATCACTCACGAGCATTCCGACCATGTGGCCGGCCTTCCGGTGCTGGCGCGAAACAGGAATCTCCGCGCGGCGATCTACCTGACCAGGCTGACGGAGCCCGCCATCGACTGGGGCGAAGCCCCGCCGCCGCGCCTGGAGACGTTTCAGGCCGGCGCCGGCTTCAGGATCGGCGATATCGAAGTCCGGAGCTTCGGCATACCGCACGACGCGGCCGATCCCGTGGGTTTCCGCTTTGAAGCCGAAGGCGTAAGCATCGGCGTGGTCACGGACCTCGGCTACATCCCGGAGTCGGTCAAATTCCATCTGCGGCGCACGGACCTTCTTCTGCTCGAAGCCAATCACGATCTCGACATGCTCAAAGTCGGCCCTTACCCGTGGGCGGTCAAGCAGCGCGTGATGAGCCGCGTGGGCCATCTCTCGAACCTGGTGGTATCGGACTTTCTGCTGGACGGTCTGGACTCTTCCACGTCGCGCCTGGTGCTGGGCCACATCAGCGAACACAACAACCACCCGGAGATCATACGCCTGGTGGCCACCCAGGCGCTGGAGCGGCGCGGCCTCGAGACGCGCCTGTCGCTGGCCGTCCAGCGTGCGCCGACCGAAGTGTTTCAGTTCTGAGGACCCATGAGAATACTCGACGTCGGCTGTGGGATCCGCAAGCAGCCCGGCTCCATAGGAATCGACAGGAACCCCGCCGGCCGCGCCGACGTGCTGGTGGACCTGGATCGCGCGCCCTATCCCTTCGCCGGCGGTTCGTTCGACCGCGTGACCGCGATTCACGTGATCGAGCACCTGAGCGACGTCGTCGGCGCCATGGAGGAGTTTCACCGCCTGTTGCGCCCGGGCGGCACGGTGAGGATCGAGACGCCGCACTACACGGACTTCAGCTCCTTCTGCGATCCCACTCACAAAAGCCACCTGACCAGCTTCAGCTTTCGGTACTTCGGCGAAAACCATGGCGGATTCGGCTACTATTCGAAGGCCCGGTTTCGGGAGATCTCCGTGCGAGTCAAGCTGCTGGCGTTCTGGAGGTGGCTCGGTTTCGAGTTCCTGGTCAACCGGTTCCCGCGGTGTCGCCTTTTTTGGGAGCACTACCTGTGCTACGTGGTGCGGGGGAAAGCCATGGAGTTCGAATTCGAGGCGCTGAAGTAGGTGGGGCGGACGATCGTGTTTTGTCGTCTGCCTGCGCCGCGGAGCGGCGCGGGAGGCGAGTTGCGCCCGCCGGGCGGTCCACGAACAACGATGGTCCGCCCCACTGGCGGCGGGACATGATGAGTCTGCTCTATCGCGCGGCGGACGCGGTGCGGCGGCGCGTCCTGGCGGACGACCACGGACGGGTGGGCGAAGATCTCGCGCACCGCTACCTGCGCCGCCACGGATGCACGATCGTGGCGCGCAACTACCGCCCGCCTTACGGCGGCGTCGAAATCGACTTGGTGGCCTGGCACGCCAAGACCCTGGTATTCGTGGAGGTCAAGACGCGGTCCGCCGGCGATTTCGGAACTCCGGACCGCGCCGTCGACCGCGAAAAGCAGGACCACGTGAAGCGCGCCGCCCGGGACTACGCCCGCCGCGCCGGGGTGGACTGGGAGAAGACCCGCTTCGACATCGTGAGCGTGGTCCTGGGATCGCCGCCGCGCATCGAGTGGATTCGCGGGGCCTGGCGCAGCGTCTGAGCGGCCCCACGCTATAATCGTCTCTTGCTTTCCGAAACCGATCCCGGAGGGTTGTCCCCGCTTGCCCGAATTGCGTAAGGATCCCGTTACAGGCCGATGGGTCATCATCGCCACCGACCGCGCGAAACGGCCCGGAGATTTCATCCGGCAGACCGTTCCTCCCGCCGTTTCCCGTGTCTGCCCGTTCGACGGCGGCAACGAGAGCAAGACGCCGCCCGAGATCCTGGCCTACCGCGACAGGGGCGGCCGCGACGAGCCGGGCTGGCGCGTGCGCGTGGTCCCCAATAAGTTCCCGGTCCTGGGAATCGAGGGCGATCTCAACCGCCAGGGCGACGGGATGTACGACAAGATGAACGGCATCGGGGCGCACGAAGTCATCATCGAGACTCCCGACCACGCCGCGACGCTTTGCGAGATGCCGGAACGGCGGATCGAGGAAGTGCTCTGGGCCTTCAAGGAGCGGGTCAACGACCTCAAGCGGGACCGCCGGTTCCGCTACATCATTCTGTTCCGGAACTACGGCGAGGCGGCCGGCGCCACTCTGGAGCACCCCCACTCCCAGCTCATCGCGCTGCCGGTGATTCCCAAACGCGCCAGGGAAGAGGTGGACGGCGCCAAGCTGTTCTACGACCTGAAAGAGCGCTGCATCTTCTGCGACATCATCCAGCAGGAGAGCGCGGGGGGCGCGCGGCTGGTGACCGAGACGGACCGGTTCGTGGCGCTCGAGCCATACGCGCCGCGCTTCCCGTTCGAGACCTGGATTTTGCCGAAACGGCACGCCTCCCACTTCGAGGAAGCCGACGCGCCCACGCTGCAGAATCTGGCGTGGGTGCTGCGGTCCACCATGCGCAAGATCGACCGGACGCTGGAAGGCCCGGCGTACAACCTGATTGTGCAGAGCGCGCCCGTGCAGGAGCCTCCGCTCGCGCACTACCATTGGCGGCTGGAAATCATCCCAAAACTGACAAAGGTGGCGGGCTTCGAGTGGGGGACGGGGTTCTATATCAACCCGACCCCGCCCGAGGAGTCGGCGCGTTTTCTGCGCGAGGCGGGGATCGGATAGACGCGCCGCGGTCCGTCCGGAGGGCGGCCCCGGCCGGCCCCGGAACACCGGCGCCGGGATGCCGGGCGCAAGTTTCGCGGATTTAGGTTGAAAATAGCGGCATTTCTGTCTACAATTGGACCTGCCAAGCGCCGGTTTTGCGAGGTTTGCGGCAAGCGGCGCTTGCGCCAGTACCAGAACCGGGAAAGGGGCGCCACATAATGAATCTGAAAGCTTCCGCGATAGCGGCGGGAATCTTGTGGGGATTCCTGGTCTTTGTTTTTACCATCATCGAGGCTGCGCGCGGCTTAGGCCAAACGCTAGGCAAGCTGACCGCCATCTACGTCGGCTACTCTGTCACGTATGCGGGAAGCCTCGTTGGCTTGGTCTATGGATTTGTCACCGGCGTGCTGATCGGCGCGGCTTTCTGCTGGCTCTACAACCGATTTTGTGGAGCGGCGGCAAAGTAAGCCGGCCGAAGAAGCCGCCGGCGGCTGTTCACGGCCGGCGGGTTTTTAGGAAGCTGGACAGCGCGCTCCCAGGGCGCCCGGGCACGGCGGTTCCGCGCGCAGGGTTCATTTTTGCCCGATTCGAGGAGGCGGAAGCGGTGTTTGCGGGGCCGCTCCCCGGCCGCATCCTACAGGCTCCAGCTATGCGATGCGTAGGCCGGAACCGGCTCCGCGGGAAACGGCTGAACCCACGGCTTTTCGGCGGGGGCCGCCGGTTGAGGTTCCGGCTGGACGCCTTCCCACGCCTCCGAGAGCGTCGTGAGCAGTCCGAGGACCTCGGCCAGGGGAGCATCGGCCTGCCGCAAGTTGGCCTCGATCAGCTTCCGGTGCATGTAGTCGTAGAGCGCCGCCAGACGCTGAGCGATCTCTCCGCCGCGCTCGCGGTCCAACGCGCTCAACAATTCGGTTAGAACCGCGCAGGCCCTGGAGATCGAACGCGACCGGGCGGCGATATCTCCCTCCTCACGGCGCCGGCGCGCGTCCCGCACCGCGCCGGTGGCGGCATGGTACAGGAGGCGGACCAACTCGATCGGGTCCGCCGAAAGCACGCGTGTTTCCAGGTAGGCGTTGTTCGCGTTGGAGTACATGGCTTTTCTCCCCTGAAACCCTTATCGGCGGAGCCCGGCTGTTTCGCCGCCGGGATTACTTCGTCAGGTCCGCGGCGATCCGCAGGATATACTCCGCCGGGTATTGATCGACTACCTCTCTGGTATTGCGGTTGATCACGCGCATCAACATCCGATGGGTCCGCAGGTCCATTTGAAATGTCAGCTCGTTCTGGTCGCCAAACCACGCGGCGTTGTTCACGGCCTTGACGGCCTGAATGACTTCCCGGTTTTCGGCGGCCCTGTCGGCGGGTATCACGGGAGCCGCCGCAGGGAGGGCCGAGTTGTGATTCATAGGACCGATGTCCATGGCGGCTCTCCTGGGACGCCCGGAATCGGTCCGGACGTTCTCCGTTATTCCTTATCGGACGGCCGCGGCGAAAACCGCAACGATCCCGTCCGCCGGGAGACCGACTGTGCTTTGCCGTACCTTCCTTTTTTGGCGGTTTTCCGCTTCGGACGAAAAGAGAGTCGAGACATTACATGGCTAAGACGGTTTCTGTGATTGGGATCGAGGACAAGGAGCTGCGCTGGATCCGGGCCTTGGTATTGCTCCTCAGGCACCCCGACCCGAGCATCCCGGAGCTGGCGCGGCAGGCGCTGCTCTATCTGACCGGCAGCGCGGCCGAGCGGCCGCCGCGGACAACCCGGACGCTGAACCGCGCGGGCTAGCGCCCGCGGGCCGCCGGCGCTCGCCGATTGAACAGACAAGGCCGTCGAGAGGTTCCCGGCGCCGCTACAATGGGACATGCCTAAGTGCCCTTATTGCAAGCAAGTCGTGACACTGGATAAGACGCGGAGAGACTGCGCGGACGTCGCCGTCCCCGAGGGCGTCCATAGGGAAGTCTCCGGCCTGATCAAGAAGGAAATCATGTACTCCTGCCCGCATTGCGACTCGATCCTTGGGTTCGGGTTCTTTTTGGGGGGACTGCTGACCGACCGGCCCTAGCGCCGGTTCAACGGAAACCGTCCGGCGAGTTGCGGCCGCGGGAGTCCGGAAAGAGGCCCGTATGAAGATGATTCTGATCGCCGCGCTGGGCGTATCCGCCGCCCTGGGGGCGGAGGTTCCCAGGCGTCCCAAGATCACCGGCGTGGCTCATATCGCCCTTTGGGTCCACGACATCGAGAAGTCGCGGGCATTCTACAAGGACTTCCTCGGATTTGGCGAGCCTTACAAGCTGGACAACCCCGATGGCAGCCTTGCTCTGACATTCATCAAGATCGACGACCGGCAGTACATTGAGCTTTTCCCCGAAAAGGCGGCCGGCACGGACCGTCTGAATCACATCTCGATCGAAACCGACGACGCCGAGCGAATGCGCGTCTATCTCGGCGCCAACGGCGTCAAGGTCCCGGAAAAGGTTGGAAAGGGCCGAATCGGGAACTCCAACTTCAATGTGACGGACCCGGACGGCCATACCGTGGAGATCGTGCAATACGAGCCGGATGGATGGAGCGCCCGGGAAAAGGGCAAGTTCATGGACGGCCCGCGGATTTCCGCGCGCATGACCCATTTGGGAATCACCGTGCGCGCTCTCGATCCCGCCATGAAGTTCTACCGCGATCTGCTGGGATTCCAGGAGTTCTGGCGAGGCAGTTCGGGCGGTACGCAGTTGAGTTGGGTGAACATTCGGGTTCCGGATGGCGACGACTACCTCGAATTGATGTTGTACGGCCAGACGCCCTCGCTGGCGTCGCTGGGAACCCTAAACCATATTTGCCTGGAGGCGCCGGACATTGCGGCCGCGGCGGCGGATCTGGAGAAGCGGCCCGCGCGCAGCGCCTACCCGCGCACGATCGAGACCAAGACGGGGGTGAATCGCAAGCGGCAAATGAACCTCTACGACCCGGACGGCACGCGCACGGAACTGATGGAACCTCGCACGGTGGACGGCGCGCCCGCGCCCTCCTCGAACGCGCCTCCGCCGCGCTAGCGGGTGTGGCCCATGCCCTTTCGCCTGCCAGGGCATGCGAAGCCCTTGGCTGGATTTCTCAGCACAATCACTCCCCCAAATCCATTCACCAAAACTTAAAAATTATATTTCCCCTCTTTTCAACACATTACAAACCTAGCCCCCCTTCAGCCGCCCCGCTCGCCCCTTACCCTGGGCTTAGGATGGCAACCAACGCACAGATCGAGGCTAACCGCCTCAACGCGCAGAAGTCCACTGGGCC